>NZ_QJSX01000005.1 GCF_003217515.1 Deinococcus yavapaiensis KR-236
GTGGAATTGATCAAGCCGATCGCCATGGAGGAAGGCTTGCGCTTCGCGATTCGCGAAGGCGGTCGTACCGTCGGCGCCGGCGTCGTCACCAAGGTCCTCGAGTAAATCACGGAAGAAAAGAGCCGGAGCTTCGCGCTCCGGCTCTTTTCTTTTGGGGTCGTTTCGCGCTAGACTGGCCTTTAGCACCAGGCAGGCGCCGGAGGGATTCCTCCGGCCTTTCCCTGAGAGGAAGCCTGGGAGTCCGAACGCGGGCGCTTCGCCCACACGGACGAAAGGAGTACGAACATGGCGAAGGAAGGTCCTCGCATCAAGATCAAGCTCGAGAGCACGGCGGGCACGGGCTTCTACTACACGACGACGAAGAACCGCCGCAACACCACGGCGAAGCTCGAGCTCAAAAAGTACGACCCGATTGCCAAGAAGCACGTTCCGTTCAAAGAAAAGAAGATCTAACGTGAACGGGATTGTGCGGTACTTCCAAGAATCGCGCCAGGAACTGTCGCGCGTGACATGGCCGAACCGCCAGCAGGTGCTGGAGGGCACGCAAGTCGTGCTGTTCTTCATCATCGCGATGTCCTTGTTGATCTTCATCTATGACTCGGCCTTCGCCTTCCTGATTCGCTCGGTGGTGCCGCGGTGAGTATCGAGTGGTACGCGGTCCACACGTACGTCGGTCAGGAGAAGCGAGTCGAGGAAGCGCTCATGGAGCGTTCCAAAAAGCTCGGCTTGTACGGCACGAAGATCTTTCAAGTGCTGCAACCCAAGGAAACGGCCATCGAGTTGCGCGAAGGTGGGAAGAAGGAGACCGTCGAGCGTCTCCTCTTTCCCGGCTACGTGTTCGTGCAGATGGACGTGGAAGACGACGATGTGCCGGGCGAGCTCGGCGAGTCGTGGGAAGCCGTGCGGGCGACGCCGGGCGTGACGGGCTTCGTGGGCACGTCCACCCATCCCGTGCCGCTTTCACCCGACGAAGTGCAGCGCTTGCTGCAAAGCGTCGGCGTGGCGGCGAAGCAGGAAGAAGCCGCTCCGGCGCGCGTCAAGGTCAACTTCAAAGAAGGTGACATGGTCCGCGTGACGGCCGGTCCGTTCGCCGACTTCACGGGTGTCGTTTCGGAAGTCAACGCGGCGCAGGCCAAGGTCAAGGTTCTCGTGTCGATCTTCGGACGTGAAACTCCGGTCGAGCTCGACTTTTCGCAAGTCACGAAGTCCTGACCGTCTCGCATCTTCCCAAGGCGCTCGCCTTGGGATAAACTGTGCAAGTTGCCTTCACCACGAAGGCACTTAGCGCTGGCACCCCGAGCGCCTCAAGGCTCGTTCGGGGGAGCTAAGGAGGAAGAAGTATGGCGAAGAAAGTCGTCGGCATGGTGAAGCTGCAGCTTCCCGCCGGTAAGGCCACCCCGGCACCGCCCGTGGGTCCCGCGCTGGGTCAACACGGCGCTAACATCATGGGCTTCGTGAAGGAGTTCAACGCGGCGACCGCCGACAAGGGTGACGCGATCATCCCGGTCGAGATCACCATCTTCGGAGACCGCTCGTTCACCTTCATCACGAAGACTCCGCCGATGAGCTACCTCATCCGCAAGGCGAGCGGCATCGCCAAGGGCAGCGCGACCCCCAACAAGGCGAAGGTCGGCACGCTTTCGTGGGATCAAGTGCTCGAAATCGCGCGCACCAAGATGCCCGACCTGAACGCCGCGTCGCTCGAGGCCGCCGCGAACACCGTTGCGGGTACCGCGCGTAGCATGGGCGTCACCGTCGAAGGAGCCCCCAATGCCTAAGCACGGCAAGCGTTACACGGCGCTCGTCGCCAAGGTGGACCGCAGCAAGGTCTACACGATCGAAGAAGCGACCGCGCTCGTCAAAGAACTCGCCACCGCGAAGTTCGACGAGACCGTCGAAGCGCACTTCCGCCTCGGCATCGATCCTCGCAAGAGCGACCAGAACGTGCGCGGTACCGTCGCGCTTCCTCACGGCACGGGCCGCACGGTGCGTGTCGCCGTGATCACGCAAGGCGACCGCCTCGCGGAAGCCGAAGCGGCCGGCGCCGATGTCGTCGGCGCGGGCGAACTCATCGACCGCATCGCGGGCGGCTTCATGGATTTCGACGCGGTCGTCGCGAGCCCTGACATGATGGCGCAAGTCGGTCAGAAGCTGGCGCGCCTCCTCGGTCCGCGCGGCCTGCTGCCCAACCCCAAGAGTGGTACGGTCGGCACGGACGTCGCGGGCATGGTTCGCGGTCTCAAAGCGGGTCGCATCGAGTTCCGCAACGACAAGACGGGTGTCATCCACGCCCCGATCGGCAAGGCATCGTTCGAACCGGGCAACATCGCCGACAACTTCCGTGCGCTCGCGACCGCCCTCGAAGGCGCCAAGCCTGCAGCCGCGAAGGGAGTGTACGTCCGCTCGATGTACCTCACGACCACGATGGGCCCCTCGATTCAAGTCGCCCTCGCTTAAGAAGCTTTTCCGCGCCCTCGTTGGCACCCCGGTGCGAATCGCACCTTTTAATGGCACCGTAGACAGCGGGGACCCTTGCCAGGTTGAAACATCCCGCCGAGGCGTTCCAGTCGCATTCGCACTGGGCACCTACGCTCAAGCACCTCTCAGCTTTAGGAGCAGACGTGGCGAACCAACGAAACACCAATAACCTCGCCGCGCTTCGCGAGTCCCTGCAAGGCATCGACACGTTCTACGTCGTGAATTACCAGGGCCTCACCGCAGGGCGACTCGGCCAACTCCGTCGTGACTTGGCCGCGAAGGGTGGGCGACTGATCGTCGCCAAGAACACCCTCATCAACATCGCCTTGCGCGACAGCGAGCGCGATTTCGCTGACATTCTGCACGGTCCCTCTGCCATCGTCCTCGCGCAAGGCGATCCCGCCGGCGTCGCTCGTGTCCTCTCGGACGCGGGCAAGGCGAACGACAAGGGCATCCCGGCCTCCAAGGGCGGGCTCGTGGAAGGTCGCCGTGTGGATACCGCCGTCATCGAACGACTGGCGAGCCTCGGCAGCAAGGATCAACTGTACGGCGAACTCGTCGGCGTACTCGGCGCGCACCTCAGCACCCTCGTTGGGCTGCTCGAGGCGCTTCAAGAACAAAAGGGCGGCGCGGCCGCTTAATCGAAGGAGACCATCATGGCTTACAACAAAGAACAATTCCTGGACGATCTGAGCAACATTACCCTCCTCGAACTCGCCGATCTCATCGACGCGATCAAGGAGAAGTTCAACGTGACGGCCGCTGTCGCCGTCGCGGGTCCCGGCGCCGGTGCCGCGGCCGCCCCGGTCGAAGAGAAGACCGAGTTCGACGTCGTCCTCGTGGACGCCGGTGCCAGCAAGATCAACGTCATCAAGGAGCTCCGCGCCATCACCGGCCTGGGCCTCAAGGAAGCCAAGGACCTCTCCGAGAAGGGTGGCGTCGTGAAGGAAGGCATCAGCAAGGACGATGCCGAGAAGTTCCGCGCGCAACTCGAAGGCGCGGGCGCGAAGGTCGAAGTCAAGTAAGACCTTTACACCGCGGGTGCAATACCGGAAGCTCCACGGCTTCCGGTATTTTTCATTGCCGTCGCGTCCCCTTGAAGCGAACACAGGATCGAGAAGGCTCTTTTTCTCGTCGGGATGATCCGTTCGAGCAGGCGCCCACCGAGGCGAGCGGCGTGCCTTGATCCAGCGTGGAGCAAGAACCTGCTTTCGGTCGGGCGAAGCGAGAAATTCCGATTCGTTTTTGCTATAATCGCGTACAGGACAGCTCGAATATGGAGCTCAAGCGCTCCTCTTGCAAGTCTTACCCGTTTCGGGTAGACTTCTTAACGCTGCCTGCGGATGCGGGCAAGGAGGAGACGACGCTGGGAGCAATCCCAACACAGTCAGTCTGAAGATTCGGAGGCGGGAAGTTTTCTCGCCTCCCCTCAACCTTGTTATCCATGATGGGCAATGACGGGTTCGGGGCGAGGCCAAAGGTCTTACCACAAGCGTTGAGGTGTGAATGACACAACGAATCGAACGCTTCGGCGAAATCGCCGAAGTCATTTCTCTGCCCGAACTCACGGAAGTCCAGGTCAATTCCTTCGCGCAGTTCCTGCAAGAAGGCAAGACGCCTGACGAGCGTGAAAATGCGGGCCTGCAAGGGGCTTTCAAGGAAGTCTTCCCTATCGACGAGTCCGACCGCAACCGAAGCGCGGGCCTCGTCCTCGACTTCTTGGAGTACAAGCTCGGCGAACCGCCCTACACTCCCGAAGAGTGCCGCGAGAAGGACTTGACGTATCAAGCGCCCCTCTACGCGAAACTGCAGCTTATTCACAAGGACAGCGGCCTCATCAAGGAAGACCAAGTCTTCCTCGGCGACTTGCCGTTGATGACGAAGGACGGTTCGTTCGTCATCAACGGCGCGGACCGCGTCGTCATCTCGCAAATCCACCGCTCGCCCGGCGTGTACTTCACGTCCTCGTACAAGGGCATCAAGAAGTTCTACACGGCGGCGATCATTCCCATGCCGAAGCGCGGCCCGTGGATCGAGTTGGAGTTCAACGGTCCCGCCCTCGAAATGAAGGTCAACAAGCGCAAGTTCCCCGTGAGCTTGCTGCTGCGCGTTCTCGGCTTCGACGACTCGCAAATCAAAGCGTTGTACGCCGAGTTCGACGAGTCCTTCGAATTGCCCGAGGACAAGTCGAGCGGCATGAATCCTGACGAAGCGCTGCTGCGCTTGTTCACCGTGCTGCGCCCGGGCGATCCCCCAAAGCGTGACAAGGCCATCACGTACTTGTACAGTCTCCTCGCAGACCCCAAGCGTTACGACCTCGGCGAGCCGGGCCGTTTCAAGATGAACCGCAAGCTCGGCACGACGCGCGACGACCGCACGCTGCTGAACTTCGTGGACGGCAAGTTTCAAGACGCGGGTCTCATCGACACCATTCGCTATCTGCTCGCCCTGACGTACGGTCGTCAAGATCTGACGGTCGGCGCGGACGAGGACGGCGTCGCGCAAACGGTGCCCGTCGAGGAAGACGACATCGACCACCTCGGCAACCGCCGCGTGCGTACCGTGGGCGAACTGCTCGCCGACCAGTTGCGCGTCGGCATGGGACGCATGGCGCGCGGCGTGCGTGAGCGTATGCTGCTCGGCAATCCCGACGCGGCGACGCCGACGAAGCTCGTGAACAACCGTCCTATCGTGGCGGCCCTGCGCGAATTCTTCGGTCGCAGCCAGCTTTCGCAGTTCAAGGACCAGACGAACCCGCTGGCGGAACTGCGCCACAAGCGCCGCATCTCGGCCCTCGGTCCGGGCGGGCTCACCCGTGAACGCGCGGGCTTCGACGTGCGCGACGTGCACCGTACCCACTACGGTCGCGTCTGCCCGATCGAAACACCCGAAGGCGCGAACATCGGCTTGATCTCGTCGCTCGCGTCCTTCGCGAAGGTGAACGACCTCGGCTTCATGGAAGCGCCGTACCGCAAGGTCGTCGACGGTCACGTCACCGCCGAAGTGCAGTACATGACGGCCGACATCGAGGACCGCTTCAACATCGCGCAGGCCAACACGCCCCTCAACGAGGACGGCACCTTCGCCACCGACCGCGTCCTCGCGCGTCGCCGCGGCGATCCTTTCTTGATGGATCCGGCGGAAGTCCAGTACATGGACGTCTCGCCGAAGCAAATCGTGTCCATCTCGACCTCGCTCATTCCGTTCCTGGAGCACGACGACGCCAACCGCGCGCTCATGGGATCGAACATGCAGTCGCAAGCCGTGCCGCTCGTGCGCGCCGAGAGCCCCGCCGTGGGCACGGGCGTCGAGGAACGCGTCGTGCGCGACTCGGGTACCAGCGTCGTCAGCGACGTGAAGGGCCGCGTGTCTTACGTGGACGCCCGCGCGATCCAAGTGACCCTCACGGAAGATCGTCCGGAACTCGCGCTGTTCACCGGGAACGTGCGCACCTTCGACCTCGTGCGCTTCACGCGCTCGAACCAAGGCACGAACCTCGACCAGCGCCCGATCGTCTCGGTCGGTGACGAAGTCGACGTCGACCAAGTGCTCGCCGACGGTCCCGCCTCGGAGCTCGGTCGTCTCGCGCTCGGTCAGAACATCACCATCGCCATCATGCCGTTCGACGGGTTCAACTTCGAAGACGCCATCTGCATCTCCGAAGCGCTCGTGCGCAAGGACTTCTACACGTCCGTGCACATCGAGAAGGACGAGATCGAAGCGCGCGACACGAAGCTCGGCCCCGAGAAGATCACGCGCGACATTCCGGGCCTCTCGGAAGCCGCTTTGCGTGACCTCGACGAGGACGGCATCGTGCGCGTCGGAGCGGAAGTCAAGCCGGGCGACATCCTCGTCGGCAAGACGTCGTTCAAGGGCGAAAGCGAACCTACGCCCGAAGAGCGTCTGCTGCGCTCGATCTTCGGCGAGAAGGCCCGTGAAGTGAAGGACACTTCGTTGCGCGTGCGCTCCGGTGAAGGCGGCATCGTCGTGAAGACCGTGCGCTTCCGCCGTGGCGACGAAGGCGTCGACCTCAAGCCGGGCGTGCGTGAAATGGTGCGCGTGTACGTCGCGCAAAAGCGCCGCTTGCAAGTCGGCGACAAGGTCGCGAATCGTCACGGCAACAAGGGCGTCGTCTCGAAGATCCTGCCGCCCGAAGACATGCCCTTCTTGCCCGACGGCACGCCCGTCGACCTCGTGTTCAACCCGCTCGGCGTTCCGTCGCGCATGAACCTCGGCCAGATCCTCGAAACGCACCTTGGTGAAGTCGCGCGCCTCACGGGCCAGAAGTTCGTGACGCCGGTGTTCGACTCGGCCACGGAAGACGCGATCAAGGAGATGCTGCAAGTCGCGGCGGCCGAACGCATCGACGCGCACAAGAAGTCCGGCTTCGAAACCGACGTGCGTGAAGCGGAAGTGCTCGAGCGCGCCGGGAAGCTCGGCGTTATCGACTTGCCGCAAGGCGACTACGACAACGCGCAGATCGAACTCGCGCGCACCGGCAAGAGCGTCTTGTACGACGGTCGTACGGGCGAGCCGATCTCGGGTCCGGTCGTCGTCGGCACGATGTACGTCATGAAGCTCTACCACATGGTGGAAGACAAGCTGCACGCGCGCTCCACCGGCCCGTACTCGCTCATCACGCAGCAACCGCTCGGCGGTAAGGCGCAGTTCGGCGGTCAGCGCTTCGGCGAGATGGAAGTGTGGGCGCTCGAAGCGTACGGCGCCGCGCACACCCTGCAGGAGATGCTCACGATCAAGTCCGACGACATCGAAGGACGCGACGCCGCGTACCAATCGATCGTCAAGGGCGAGGAAGTCGCGAACTCCACCATTCCCGAGTCCTTCAAGGTGCTCGTCAAGGAACTGCACTCGCTGGGCCTCGACGTGGAAGTGCTCGACGAAACCGACAAGCCCGTCGACATCTTCGAAGGCATGATGCCCAAGCGGTGATCGCCCGGCGGGGAGGGGCCTTCTTCCCTCCCTGTTCGGCCTTCCATGACCACAGGCCTCTCTCAATTGGAGTGATGCTTTGAAAGATTTCAGCAAGGTTCGTATCGCCATCGCCAGTCCCCAGCGCATTCGCGACTGGAGCTACGGCGAAGTCGAGAAGCCCGAAACCATCAACTACCGCACCCTCAAGCCCGAGCGCGAAGGTCTGTTCGACGAGCGCATCTTCGGTCCGCAAAAGGACTACGAATGCGCGTGCGGCAAGTACAAGCGCCAACGTTACGAAGGCAAGGTCTGCGAGCGCTGCGGTGTGGAAGTCACGAGCTCCAAGGTGCGCCGCTACCGCATGGGTCACATCGACCTCGCGACGCCCTGCGCGCACATCTGGTACGTCAAGGACACGCCGAGCAAGATCGGCACCCTTCTCGACCTCAGCGCGGCGCAACTCGAGAAGGTGCTGTACTTCAGCTCCTTCCTCGTGATCGATCCGCAAAACGCGCAGAAGGACGGTCGTCCGCTGCGTCGCGGCGAATTGCTCTCCGACGACGAGTACCGTGAGCTTCGCTTCGGCCGTCAAGAAACGTACACCTTGCCCAACGGCACGGAAGCAAACATTCGTGACGGTGAGTACGTCACGCGCGGCCAAAGCCTCGGGGGCAACGTCGTCAGCAAGATGGACGGCCTCGCTCAATACCGCTTTCCGCGTCGCGCGGAACTGCACTACCGCGAGGAAGCCGAGGCGCGCGTCCTGCTGCCCGGCGACATCCTCGTGGCGCAAGACGCGTTCCGCGCCGGTGAAATCATCGCCGAGCCCGAAGCGGACCTCAGCATCAACGCGCCCGTCGACGGCATCGCGTTCCTGCACGATCTCGGCGAGGATAGCGTCCTCGTGGACTTGCAAAGCGACGACGGCGAAGTGCTGGCGCGCGTATACGTGCCGCATGGCATGGAAGTCGCCGTGGCCGAAGGCGAGCGCGTCGAGTCCGGCGCGGTCCTCGCGACCGCGCCTGCCGGAGCCCGTCTGCGTACGAGCCGCGCTTCGCGTCTCGAAGGCGTGAAGACGAGCAAGAAGGGCGACACCACGGCGGCCGTTCACTGGACGCGTACCGTCGAGTTCCCCATCAATCCCACGATGCACGTCCTCGTCGGAGACGGCAGCGAAGTGCGCAAGGGGCAACGCGTCATCGGCGCGATCGACGAAGACCAGATGGTCACCGCCGAGCGTGACGGCACGATCACCCTTCACGCGCCCGCCAGCATCATCGTCTCCAAGGCGAAGGTGTACGCGTATCAAGACGAGCCCTTGGTCGTCAACGGCGACCGTGTCGAGCCGGGCGACTCCCTCGCCGACGGCGGCGCGCTGCGCAGCGAGATCTCGGGCCGCGTGGAGCTCGACCTCGTGCGCAAGCAAGTGCGCATCATCGAGTCCTACGACTTCGTGGCGAAGATGGGCGCCGAGGCCGTCAAGGAGCTTCTCGACGGGCTGGAACTCGGACAACTCGAGGCGGAACTCAACGAGCAGATGAGCGACAACTCGCGCCACAAGCGCGCCAAGGCCCGCAAGCGCCTGGAAGTCGTTCGCTCGTTCGTCAAGAGCGGCAACAACCCCTCCTGGATGATCCTGGAGACCGTGCCGGTCATGCCGCCCGACCTTCGCCCGATGGTGCAGGTGGACGGCGGTCGTTTCGCGACGTCCGACCTCAACGACCTCTACCGTCGCCTCATCAACCGCAACAACCGCCTCAAGAAGCTGATGAGCCAAGGCGCGCCGGACATGATCATCCGCAACGAGAAGCGCATGCTTCAAGAAGCGGTGGACGCCCTCATCGACAACGGCCGTCGTGGCTCGCCCGTCACGAACCCCGGTTCGGACCGCAGCTTGCGTTCTCTGACCGACTTGCTCGGCGGCAAGCAAGGTCGCTTCCGTCAGAACCTGCTCGGCAAGCGCGTCGACTACTCGGGCCGCTCGGTGATCGTCGTCGGTCCGCAGCTTCGCTTGCACCAATGCGGTGTGCCGAAGCGCATGGCGCTCGAACTCTTCAAGCCCTTCTTGTTCAAGGTGCTCGAGGAGAAGGGCGAAGTCACGAACATCAAGCAAGCCCGCAAGATGCTCGAGCGTTACCGTGATACGCGCGACTCCGTGTGGGACGCACTCGAAGAAGTCATCGAAGACAAGGTCGTGCTGCTCAACCGCGCGCCCACCTTGCACCGTCTCGGCATCCAAGCGTTCGAGCCCGTGCTCGTCGAAGGCCAATCGATTCAGCTTCACCCGCTGGTCTGTGAAGCGTTCAACGCCGACTTCGACGGCGACCAGATGGCCATTCACGTTCCCCTGAGCGCGCAAGCGCAAGCCGAAGCGCGCATCCAGATGCTCTCGGCGCACAACTTGCTGTCGCCCGCCAACGGCGAGCCGAACGTCAAGCCCAGCCGTGACATCATCCTCGGGATCTTCACGCTGACCCTCCTGCGGCGCGACAACAAAGGCGCGGGCGCGGAATTCACGTCCGAGCAGGACGCCCTGAGCGCGCTGGAGCGCGGCGAAATCGGCCTCAACTCGCCCATCACGGTGAAGGGGCAAGAAATGTCGCCCGGTCGCTTGAAGTACGTCTTCACGTCGCCCGACGAAGCGATCCTCGCCGTGGAGCGGAGCGAGATCGATTACCAAGATCACGTTCGCATTCGCGTGAACGGCGTCATGCACGACACCTCGGCAGGCCGCGTGATGTTCCGCCGCATCGTGACCGAAGCTTTGAGCGACCACAACCAACGCCTCGTGGAAAACCTCGTGTCTTTGGACCTCGCCTACGAAAAAGACGGCTTGAAGGACATGATCATGCTGTGCTTCAAGACGCTCGGCATCGAGGCGACGGCCAAGCTCCTCGACGCGCTCAAGGACAGCGGCTTCCGCTTGTCCACGACGTCGGGCATCACGATCGGCATCGACGACGTCGTCATTCCGCCCGCGAAGCAGGAGATCCTCGCGGAAGCGGACGGCAAGCTCAGCGAAATCGAGCAGAATTTCGACTTCGGCTTCCTCACGGAAGAAGAGCGTTACAAGCAAGTCGTTCAGCTTTGGAACGACACGACCGACTCCGTGAAGAACGCGGTGTTCGACAACTTCTCCAAGAACTACCCGTTCAATCCGCTGTGGATCATGTCGCAGTCGGGCGCCCGCGGTAACCCGCAGCAGATTCGTCAGCTCGCCGGGATGCGCGGCCTCATGGCCAAGCCCGACGGTTCGACGATCGAAGTTCCGATTCGCGCGTCCTTCCGCGAAGGACTCACGGTTCTCGAGTACTTCATCTCGACGCACGGCGCGCGTAAGGGTGGCGCGGACACGGCGCTTCGCACGGCCGACTCGGGCTACCTCACGCGTAAGCTCGTCGACGTGGCGCACGAAATCGTCGTTCGTGACGTCGACTGCGAAACGACCGACTACACGATCATTCCGCTCGGATCCACCGACGAGCGCACGGGCGAGTTCCGCGCGCGCAAGGGTGGCGAAATCGAGACGTCGCTGTACGGCCGTACGCTCGCGGCGGATCTCGAACTCGAAGGCCGCACGATCTCGACGGGTTCCATGCTCGCCCTCGAGGACGTCAAGGCCATCACGAAGCAAGCCAAGGCCATCGGCGAGGTGTTCGTCCGTACGCCGCTCAACTGCCGCGTGAAGGCGGGCGTGTGCCAGAAGTGCTACGGCTACGACCTCTCGCAAGCCAAGCCCGTCTCGATGGGCGAAGCCGTGGGCGTCGTGGCGGCCGAGTCGATCGGCGAGCCGGGCACGCAGCTCACGATGCGCACCTTCCACACGGGTGGGGTCGCGGGTGGCAGCGACATCACGCTCGGTCTGCCGCGCGTCATCGAGTTGTTCGAAGCGCGCAAGCCGAAGAATCAAGCGGTCGTCGCCGACCGTGACGGCGCCGTTCGCATCGAAGAGGACGACGAGCGTTACCTCGTGCGCATCGAAGCCGAGCAGGCCGAGCACTCGAGCAAGACCGCGATGAAGATCAACAAGGCGATGCGTCTCATCGTGCGTGACGGGGACAGCGTGCAAGCGGGCGACCCCTTGACGCGCGGCGCCGTCAATCCGCACGACCTGTTGGAATTCCGCGACATCGACACGACGCAGCGTTACCTCGTGGAGGAAGTGCAGCGCGTGTACCGCAGCCAAGGCGTGAAGGTGCACGACAAGCACATCGAGTTGATCGTGCGTCAGATGCTGAAGTTCGTGGAAGTCGTGGACGGCGGCGACACGGACCTGCTCGAAGGGCAGAGTGTGGAGCGCTGGGAAGTCGAAGCGTCGAACGAGGCGTTGCCGGACGGCAAGCGTCCCGCGTCGTGGAAGCCCGTGCTGCTCGGCATCACGAAGTCGAGCCTCAGCACGAAGTCGTGGCTGTCGGCCGCGTCCTTCCAACACACCACGCACGTTCTCACGGAAGCGTCGATCAAGGGTCAAGTCGACGACCTCATCGGCCTCAAGGAAAACGTCATCCTCGGCAAGCTCATCCCGGCGGGAACGGGCCTCGACATCGTGCGCGTCTCGCAAGTCGCCGACGACCGCACCTTGGAGCGCTACGGCCGCGACGGTGCCCCGACGGACGTCGAACGCCGCGCCCCGAGGTACGAAGGCGACCGCGCCATCCAGCCCGGATTCGACGACTAAACCTCTCCTCACCCAGCCTCCTCTTCCCGCGCGGGAGGGGAGGCTTTTTGTTGGTGCTAGGCTTCTGTGCATGAACGTCACCGTTTCCTTCCTGGGTCTCGGCGCCATGGGCTACCCGATGGCTGGGCACCTCGCGCGAAAGTTCGACACGCTCGTGTGGAATCGCACGCGTGAAAAGGCCATCGCGCACGAAGCGGAATTCGGTTCGCGCGCCGTGAACAGCGTGGCCGAAGCGGCCGATGTCGACATCCTCTTCACGTGCCTGCCGACGACGGCGGATGTCGCGAGCCTCGCGCCTGAAATCGTGAGCGGCGCTCGCGAAGGACTCGTGTGGGTGGATTGCACGTCCGGCGATCCCGGCAAGTCGCGCGAGCTCGCCGAATGGCTTTCGCGTCGCGGGGTGGAGCTCGTGGACGCTCCCGTCTCGGGCGGCACGGTCGGCGCTCAAAAAGGTGCCCTCACCGTGATGTACGGCGGAGCGGAAGCCACGATGGAGGAAGTGAGGCCCGCGCTGGAAGCGTTCGCGGCGAAAGTCGTTCGTGTCGGCGACGTCGGCGCGGGCCACGCGGTGAAGGCCATCAACAATGCCTTGCTCGCCGTGAATCTTTGGTCGGCGTCCGAAGGGCTCGCCGCGCTCGCCGCCCTCGGCGTGGACGTCGGCGCCGCCCTCGACGTTATCAATGCGAGCAGCGGACGCAGCAACGTGACGGAGAATCTCATTCCGCAACGGGTCCTCACACGCGAGTTTCCCGCGACGTTCAAGCTCGGCTTGCTCGCCAAGGACGCGGGCCTCGCGCTCGACGTGGCGCGGGAAGCGAAGGCTCCCACGCCCCTCCTCGCGATGCTCGAAAGCCTCGTGCGCGCCGCTGCCCGAGACATCGGGCCCGACGAGGACCATACCGCCCTCGCGAAGCTTCTCGAACGTTGGGCGGGCGCTCAGATCAAGTCTTCCTGAGAGGCGAAAGACGCACGGGTAAGGTAGGGTGAGGGCAGTATGACAACCTCACCCTCGTTCGACGTCGTCTCCGACGGAGGCCTCGACAAGTTCGAGGACCTTCTCAACGACGTGCCCGCCGCGCCTTTCGCGCTGCACTTCGGCAACACCAGCTACCTCGCCGACCAGTTGCCGCGAGAAGCCTTCTTCCGTGAGCTGAAAACGAACGCGAGCCACCCCACCACCAGCCAACCCACGCCGCAGCAATTCGCCGAGATGTACACCGCCGCTCGACGCCCCGTCTTGTGCGTCACCATTTCGGCGGGCTTGTCCGGCAGTCGAAGCGCCGCCGAGCAAGCGCGGAGCGTCGTGCCGAACGCGGACGTCACCATTCACGACTCGAGGACGCTCAGCGCCGCGCAAGCCTTCCAAGTCCACGCCGCCATGACGGCTCGCAACCTTGGGCATAGCGTCGACACGGCCAAGGAGTGGATGACGCGCGTCTCCGACGAAACCGAGTTGTACTTCACGATCGACACGTTGGAGTACCTCAAGAAAGGTGGACGCATCGGGCGCGTTCAAGCGGCGCTCGGCGGACTGCTGAACCTCAAGCCGATCGTGACAGTGGACAAGACGAGCGGCACGTACGTCAACGCGGCGCGGGCGAGGTCGTGGAGCAAGGCGCTCGAGACGCTCGCGGCGCAAGTCACGGCGAAGTACGGAGCGGGAACGCCCCTTCGCGTCGGCTTGCTGTACGGAGATTCGACGAGTTACGCTGCAGAATTGCTGGAGTACGTGAAGGTGAAGCATCCCATCGTGTGGAGTGGAGCGGCGTCGGTGGGACCGGCGCTCGCGGTGCACACGGGACCGAAGGCGGCGGGCTTGGCGGTGGCGCCCGGCCCTTGGCCTTGGGAGCGGTGAGAAAAGGCGCGCTCGCCCCGTCCGTCCGAGTGACGTTCAGCTCGATGTGGGCGCGCGGCGCGCTTCAGCCTTGCTTTCCCGACAACAGCACGTCCATCCTCTGCAAATCCTCGGGCGTGTCCACGTCCGTCAACGCCACCTCGGGAAAGTCCAACCACACGGCCTCGCCGCCGAATTCCTTCACGAGGTCTTTCGGGCCGTGGTCTCCCCTTCCCGAGAAGCGGCCGAACAAGTCTTGGCGAAACAAGTGCGGCGGCGCGCGAACCTCGCCGTACCGAGCGAGGACGAGAGGCGGACGTGAAGCTCGGTACGCCTCGGTGACGGCGCGGTGCATGGCGGGCGTCACGAGGGGCATGTCGGCGAGCGCGAACGACGCCGCCTCGACGTCGTTTGGCAACGCGTCCACGCCGACTTTGAACGACGTTCCGATTCCTTCGCGGTAACGTTCGTTCACGACGAACGTTACCGGCATATCCCGCAAGGCGGTCTTCACGTCGTCCGCGTCTCGGCCGAGCACGACGAGGACGAAATCGAAGCCTGCCGCGACGACGTTGCGGACGGTGTGGCGCACGAGCGCTTCCCCGGCGACGTCGAGAAGTTGCTTGTTTCGGCCCATGCGCCTCGACGCGCCGGCGGCGAGCACCACCCCGGCGAGGCGGCGGCGCTCGGCGGCATTCAGCGAATCTGTCTGAATTTTGACATACGAAAAATTCAATGTGTCATAATCTTAATTCAACACAGCATTCATTTCAGTAGGACCGCTGCCGAAAGGTGGCACGGGAGGTCGTGAGATGTTTCCAGCAGCTTTCGATTACCTTCGGGCGCACTCCATCGAGGAAGCCGCCGCAGCGCTTTCACAGCATGGGGGCGACGCGCGCATCCTCGCCGGAGGGCAAAGCCTCATTCCTGCCATGCGCTTCCGACTGGCCAGGCCGACCGTCCTCGTGGACATCGGGTCGCTGCGTGACCTCGTGTACCTGCGCGAGGAAAGCGGCTTCCTGCGAGTCGGCGCGATGACGACGGACGCGCGCTTGGAGCGCGACAAGGACGTCCGCGCCCGCTACGCCCTGCTCACCGAGACCTCCGATGTCGTCGCCGACCCGGTCGTGCGGCACAAAGGAACGGTCGTCGGAAGCTTGTGTCACAACGATCCTGCCGGTGATTGGGCGGCGGCGGCACTCGCGAGCCGCGCGATCATGGTCGTGCGCGGACCGAGCGGTGAACGCGACGTGCCCATCGACGAGTTCATCGTCGACTCGTTCACGACGGCCGTGCAGGAAGGCGAGATCGCGGTGGAAGTGCGCTTCCCCACGCCGAGCGCCCGCACGAGCGGCGCGTACGAGAAGATCGAGCGTAAAGTCGGCGATTACGCGACGGCGGCGGCCGCCGTGCAACTCACCCTCGCCGACGACGGGACGATCGCGCAAGCGGGCGTCGCCATCACCGCGCTCGGACCGTTCGCGATGCGCGTCACCGAAGCCGAACGCCTTCTGCTCGGGCAGCGACCGAGCGAGGACCTCTTCCGCGCGGCGGCCGAGGAAGCGTACCGACTCGCCGACCCGAATCCCGACACGCGCGGCAGCGCCGAGTACAAGAAGAACATGGCGCGCATTCTCGTGGCGCGCGGCCTTGCCCGCACCTCCTCGAAGCTTCACGCCTGAGGTCCCCATCATGACGAAGCAACGCGTCGAACTGAACGTCAACGGTGAAATCCACGAAATTCAAGTCGAACCTCGCAAGCTGCTCGCGTACGCTTTGCGCGACGAGTGCGGCCTGACGGGCACGCACGTCGGCTGCGACTCCTCGTCGTGCGGCTGCTGCGTCGTCGTCCTCGACGGCGAGACGCCCGTCAAGAGCTGCACGATGTTCGCGGTGCAAGCCGAAGGGCACGACATCACCACCGTCGAGGGCCTCGCGCAAGGCGGGCAACTGCACCCCCTTCAGCAAGGCTTTTGGGATCAGCACGGCTTGCAATGCGGATACTGCACGCCCGGAATGCTGATGACGTCCTACGCGATGCTCAAAGAGTACCCGGAGCCCACCGAGGAGGACGTTCGCAAGTTCTTGAGCGGCAACTTGTGCCGCTGCACGGGCTACAACAACATCGTCAAGGCCGTCTTGCAAGCCGCGAAGGCCCTCGGGGCCGAAAAGAGCGAGCCCGAAACGACGGCGGCGGACGACTGACTCTCACTTCCAGCTCCTCTCCGGCCAGGAGAGGGAAGCATCCTCGGAGGCACGCATGAGCATCACTCCCGATCCTCAAAAGCACGCCCTCGGCGTCTCGATGAAGCGCAAGGAAGACCCGCGCTTTTTGCAAGGCAAGGGGCGGTACGTCGACGACATCAACTTGCCGGGTCAGCTGTACATGGCGATCGTGCACAGCCCGTATCCCCACGCGAAGATCAATTCGATCGACAAGGAGCCCGCGCTCGCCGTGCCGGGCGTGAAGGCCGTCATCACGGGCGAGGACCTCGTCGCGGCCGGGCTGGGATGGCTGCCGACCTTCCACGGCTTCGACAAGCAGATGGTGCTCGCCGTCGGCAAGGCCCTCTTTCAGTACCAAGAAGTCGCGGCGGTGTTCGCGACGTCGCGGGAAGCGGCGATGGACGGCGCGGAACTCGTGGAGATCGATTACGAGCCGCTCGATCCCGTCGTGAGTCCGCACGAAGCGGCGAAAGACGAAGTCGTCATCCGCTCCGACCGCGAAAAGAGCACCAACCACATCTACCACTGGGACGTCGGACACAAAGACGAGACCCAACGGGCCCTCGAGGCGGCCGAGAAGGTCGTGAAGCAACGCATCGTCTTCCAACGCTGCCATCCCGCGCCGCTCGAGCCGTGCGGATGCGTGGCCGAGTTCGACACCATGGGCCGCCTGCACTTCTACGTGACGTCCCAGGCGCCGCACGTGTACCGCACCGCGCTCGCCCTCGTGACGGGCATTCCCGAGGACAAGATCCACGTCGTCTCACCCGATATCGGCGGCGGCTTCGGAAACAAGGTTCCGGTGTACCCCGGGTACGTGTGCGCCGTCGTGGGCAGTTTGCTGTTGAAGAAGCCCGTGAAGTGGATCGAGACGCGCACGGAAAACCTCACGACGACCGGCTTCGCGCGTGACTACCACATGGACGTCGAGATCGGCGCGAAGGCCGACGGGACCGTTACGGCGCTTCGCGTGAAGACCGTGGCGGACCACGGGGCGTTCGATGCGGCCGCCGACCCCACGAAGTACCCTGCCGGAATGTTCGGCATCGTGACGGGCTCTTACCAATTTCCCGTGGCGTATGCCGAACTCGACGCGTACTTCACGAACAAGGCGCCCGGCGGCGTCGCGTACCGCTGCTCCTTCCGCGTGACGGAAGCGTCGTACGCGATCGAGCGCGCCATGGACATCCTCGCCGACGAGCTCGACATGGACCCCGTGGAGCTTCGCAAGAAGAACTTCGTGCGCAAGGACCAGTTTCCGTACCAGTCGGCGCTCGGCTTCACGTACGACTCCGGCGACTACCACTCGACCCTCGACAAAGCCCTGGAGCGCATCGGTTACGACGACTTGCTGCGCGAGCAAGCCGAGAAGCGCGCCCGAGGCGAGCTGATGGGCATCGGCTTTTCCACCTTCACCGAAGTCGTCGGTGCGGGTCCCAGCAAGCACTTCGACATCCTCGGGATCAAGATGTTCGATTCGGCCGAGATTCGCATCCACCCGACAGGATCGGGCGTCGTGCGCGCGGGCACGAAGAGCCAAGGGCAAGGACACGAGACGACGTGGGCGCAGATCGTCGCCGAGGAACTCGGCCTCGACCCGCAAAACATCATGGTGGAGGAAGGCGACACGGACACCGCTCCGTACGGCCTCGGCACGTACGCGAGCCGTTCCACGCCCGTGGCGGGCGCCGCCATCTCGCTCGCCGCGCGCCGCATTCGCGAAAAGGCCCGCAAGATCGCCGCTCACCTTCTCGAAGCGTCTCCCGAGGACGTGGAGTGGACGGACTACAAGTTCCAAATCAAGGGCGTCCCGACGAGGAGCGTCACGATGAAGGACGTCGCGTTCGCCGCGTACACCAATCCCGGCGACAACGAGCCCGGCTTGGAAGCGTCGTACTATTACGATCCTCCGAACATGACGTTTCCGCACGGCACCTACGTCGCCGTCGTGGACGTGGACCGTCACACGGGCGAGACGAAGGTGCGGCGCTTCCTGGCCGTGGACGACTGCGGAACCGTCATCAACCCGATGGTCGTGGAAGGGCAGATCCACGGGGGTCTCACCGAGGGATACGCGATCGCATTCATGCAGGAGATCACGTACGACGAGAGCGGCAACAACCTCAACCCGAACTTCATCGACTACCTCGTGCCGACGAGTCTCGAAGCGCCGAAGTGGGAGACGGACAACACCGTCACTCCCTCGCCGCATCACCCGATCGGTGCGAAAGGCGTGGGGGAATCGCCGAACGTCGGATCGCCCGCCGCGTTCGTGAACGCCGTCATGGACGCCCTCTCGCCGCTCGGCGTACGCCACGTCGACATGCCGCTCACGCGGGAGAAAGTGTGGCGGGCGATTCAGGAAGCGGAAGCGAGACGAGCGATCAGCGCGGACTGACCGAGCTCTTCATCCTCGGCCCCTCTCCTTGCACGGGAGAGGGGAGGTAAGTTGGAAGCGAGGTAACGACGATGAAATTGCAATACACCGGTCAAGAACAAGTTTCCGCGCCCGTCTCCGACGTCTGGACGTTCATTCGCGATCCCCGCTTGGTGGCGTCGTGCCTGCCCGACGTTGACACCGTGGACGTCCACGACGACACGCACTTCGACGCGACCGTGAAAGTCGGCATCGGACCCGTGCGTGGAAAGTTCAAGTTCAAGATCGAGCTTCAGCCTGACCCGGACGCGGGCCGCATGACCGTCAAGATCAACGGGGGCGGCTTCGGAAGCGTCGTGGATCTTGCGGCGGGCGCGAACATCGTGGACAACGGCAACGCCACGACGACCCTCGATTGGGGCGGCGAGGCGACCATGCGCGGCCCGGTCGCGACGGTCGGCGGGCGAGTCCTAGACGCGCAGGCGCAAAAGCTGATCACGCAAACCTTCGCGAACATGGCGGCGAAGTTGAACGCGGCGACACCGGCCTGAGGCGCCCAAGCTTGCACGCCACCTTATCCTTCGCGTGCAGGCTTGGGCGCGAGGTCGCATTCTCGGCCCTCGGTCGGAGGGCTCCCGCGAAGCGGGTGGAGGGGCATGTCCGAGCACATCCCTGATTTCTTCGGTCGGTTGGCGTCCCTTCGAGCGCAAGGAACGCCGGTGGCGGTCGCGACGGTCGTGGCAAGAAAGGCGCCCGTGTCGGCCCACCTCGGCGATCGGGCGCTCGTGTTCGCGGACGGGCGCATGGAGGGCTTCGTGGGCGGATCGTGCTCGCGCGACATCATCCGCAAGCAGGCGGTGGAAGCGCTCGCCGCGGGCAAGCCCCGCCTCGTGCGCATTCGGCCCGACGCGAGCCAAGCGTCCTCCATGAGTCCGGACGCGGAA
This sequence comes from Deinococcus yavapaiensis KR-236, assembly GCF_003217515.1. Classification (NCBI taxonomy): domain Bacteria; kingdom Thermotogati; phylum Deinococcota; class Deinococci; order Deinococcales; family Deinococcaceae; genus Deinococcus; species Deinococcus yavapaiensis. Next base: position 19,470 of record NZ_QJSX01000005.1, read on the forward strand.
AGCATCGTCGTGCCGATGACGTGCGCTTCGGAGGGCGCGAGCGACGTGTACGTCGAGCCGATCCTACCGCCGAGACGTCTCGTTGTGGTGGGCTTCACACCCGTCGCCCGAGCGGTCGCGACGCTCGCGCGGTCGCTGGAGTACGAGGTGACGCGCGTCGTGGAGGCGATCGAAGTGCCGAGCGCCGAGACGGACGGCGTGAAGGTCGTGGCCGTCGAGGATCTCTCGGAAGCGTTGCGAAGCTCGCCTCTCGCCGTGCGGGGCAATCTCGTGGTGATCGTGGCGTCGCAAGGACACTACGACGAGGTGGCCTTGGAAGCGGCGCTTCGGGTGAAGCCTGCCTTCTTGGGCTTGCTGGCGAGCCGCAAGCGCGCGGAGACGGTGCGCACCGTGTTGCGAGACGTCTCGGGCTTTTCCGAGGAGGACGTCTCCTCCATTCGCAATCCTGTCGGGCTCGACATCGGCGCGAAGACGCCCGCCGAGGTCGCCGTGTCGATTCTCGCGGAGATCGTGCAGGCGAAGCCGTTTCTGCACGCGCCGAGTCAGACGGTCGCGCCTTCCCCGCCGATCGTGGCGGTCGATCCCGTGTGTGGAATGGAAGTGGAAGTCGCGTCGGCGAAGCACGTCGCGGAGCATGATGGAGGCATGTTCTACTTCTGCTGTCCGCACTGCAAAGCGCGCTTCCTCAAGGACCCCGCGAAGTACCTGGCCGGAGCCGCTTCGTGACGACCTTGGCGTTCGAGGCGCTCGCGAGCGCCTTCGAGGGGCGCGGCTACGTGACGTCCGCGCCCCTCGCGACGGCCCTGCAACTCGTGGCGGCCTTGCGAAAACCGCTGCTCATCGAAGGACCAGCGGGCGTCGGGAAGACGGAAAGCGCGAAGACGCTCGCGGACGTTCTCGATACGAAGCTCGTTCGGCTGCAGTGCTACGAGGGGCTCGACGCGGCATCCGCCCTTTACGAGTGGAACTATCCGCGCCAAATGCTGCGAATTCGCATGACGGAAGGTGAAGGCGGGCGTTTGGAGGAGCGCGAAGCGCAAATCTTCGGTCCAGACTTTCTGCTCAAGAGGCCGTTGCTGGAAGCGATCACGCAGTCAACGGCGCCCGTCTTGCTCATCGACGAGGTGGACCGCGCTGACGAAGCGTTCGAAGCGTTCTTGCTGGAACTGCTCGCCGAGTTTCAAGTGACGATTCCGGAGCTCGGGACGATTCGAGCGGTGGAGCGGCCGTACGTGATCTTGACGTCGAACCGTTCGCGCGAATTGTCGGACGCGTTACGACGACGCTGTCTGTACTTGTGGCTGGACTATCCGACCTTCGAGCAGGAAGTTCGCATCTTGCGAGCGAAGTTGCCGAACATGAACGAGCAACTCGCCGTGCAGGTCGCGCGGGTGATGGCGGAATTGAGGACGCTGCCGCTCGGGAAGCTTCCGGGTGTCGCCGAGAGCCTCGATTGGGCGCAGGCGCTCATGACGCTGCACCGTGAAGTTCTCGACGAGGACACGTTCTCGCAGACCTTGGGGTGCATCTTGAAGTTGCGTGAGGATTGGCAGCTCGTGGCGGCGCAAGCTCCGAGGTTGCTCGCGCGAGCATGACGCTCAAAGCGCCGCACGCGGACCTCGCGCGCAACGTGGCGGCGTTCGCGCACGAGCTGAGAAGCAAGCACGGCTACCGTGTCGGAAGCGGTGAGGTGCAGGCGGCCCTGCTCGCGCTCGCCGTCGTGGATCTCGGCAGCCTCACGCGCGTGCGCGACGCCCTACGGCCCGTTTTGGCGGCGTCCCATGAGGAAGCACGCGGCTTCGACGCGATCTTCGATGCGTTCTTCTTGCCGCGAGACCGCATGGGCATCGCGCAGCCGAACATGCCGGGATTCGAGCCGAAGAACGAGCGCCCCGGCAAAGGGAAGGGCGCCCAGGAGCGCGAAGCGGACGCCGATCAAGGCGGCGAAGGTGAGGAAGGCGGCGGGCGGCGTTTGCGCGAGGACGCTCTCGAAGAAGGCGCAGACGACTCGGGCGGCTCGAAACCGTTCTTGCGCGCGCGGTACAGTCCGCTGGAAGTGGAGGGCGAGCCGCCGAGCGTGAGGGCCGAAAGGCTGGCGGAGATGCTGGGTGTCGCGACGTACCTCGTGTCGCGCCTCACGCTGGGCCGCAGCCGCAAGTGGACGCCGATGCAAAGAGGATCGCGGCTCGACTTCCGGCGAACGCTGCGCGCCTCGTTGTCGCGCGGCGGAGAAGTCGCGCATCCGCATTGGAAGGGCCACCCGAGGCGCAATCCGCGCTTCGTGCTGATTCTCGACGGAAGCCGGTCCATGACCCCGCACACCGCGTTGATGCTGCAGTTCGCTTACGCGTTGACGCTGCGGGCGCGGCGCGTGGAAGTGTTCTTCTTCTCGACGGAGTTGAAGCGGGCGACGCCGGAACTTCGGCGCATGGTACGGTCGGGCCGCACGGGCACCTTGCCGGGCTTCGGAGCGGCGTGGGGCGGCGGAACGAACATCGGCGGCAGCCTCTCGAGCCTCGTGCGCCTCCATCCGGACTTGCTTTCGTCGGAGACGATGACCTTGATCCTCTCGGACGGCCTCGACGTGGGTGAGCCCGACGTGCTGGAGCGCGCCATGCGCGAGTTGAAGCGGCGTACCGCGAGCGTGGTGTGGCTCAACCCGCTGCTCTCGACGGCGGGCTACGAACCGACGGCGCGGGGCATGCGCGCGGCCTTGCCGTTCGTGGACGTCTTCGCGAGCGCGAACAACCTCGCGGCCCTACGGGCGCTCGCCGCGCGAATCACAATGAAGCGCTGAGGGCGTCCTCCAGCGTCTGCCACGCGAGGAGGGCGCACTTTCTGCGGGCGTGCAGCTTCGATACGCCCGACAAGGCAGCGAGTTCGCCGAGAGCGGGCGTCGGGCTCGCCTCGCCCATCACGACTTCCTTGAATTGCCGAGCGACGTCGCGCACCTCCGCGAGGGTCTTGCCCTTCAAGGCGTCCGTCATCATCGAGGCGCTCGCCACGCTGATCGCGCACCCTTTGCCTTGGAAGCGTACGTCCGCGACGCGGTCCGCGTCGAGCTTGATCCAAACTTCGACGGAGTCGCCGCACGATGTGTTCGTTCGCGAGGCGTTCAAGGCGTCGTCGATTCGTCCGACGCCGTGCGGATGCTTGTGATGCTGTGAGATGACGCTGCGGTAAAGGTCTTCGAGGGCCACTGGAAACTCCTTTTCTTCGGAGGACTCAATGCGAGTGGTTCATGCCGGGCATGTCCTGCATGTCCGTCGAGTTCGTCGGAGCGGCCGAGGTCGCGCCCCGTTGCTGCAAGAAGGTCTTCATAAGGGCGATTTCGCTGCTTTGCGTCGTTTGGATGTTGCGTGCGAGACTGCGAATCTCGGGGCGCGTGTCGTTCAACATCGGTTTCGCCATCGCGAGGGCGCCTTCGTGGTGACGGATCATGAGGCGCAGGAATTTGACCTCCGCGTCCTTCACGGGCAAGGTGGACAGCGACTCGACGTCGCCGGAAGTCGCCATGCCCATTTGGCGGGCGTGTTCGGCCGTCATCGCTTGGCCCGCCCACGGCACGCCCCACTGCGTCATCCAGCCGCGCATCTGCCCGACTTGGTCTTGCTGCGCGAGCGTCATGTCGAGCGCGACCGTTCGCAAGTCCGGGTCGGCGCTGCGATCTCGAATGCGGATCGCCATGTCGATCGCTTGCGAGTGGTGCTGAATCATCTCGCGCACGAAACGCACTTGCGCGCTCGCGTCGTTCGGCGTGGCGCCGCGCATCGCGACGAGTGACAAGGCGAGCGTGAGGACCGCCAGCACGGCGACGATCCCGAACGTGCGAATTACGAGGAGAGGAGCCTTCACGACGTCAGTATAAAGACGCGCGTGAAGGCTCCGTGTCCCGCCGAATTCAGTTCTTGAACGACTTCCACTCGGCGACCGAAGCGTTCGGGTCGACGACGAGCCGCACGTACTGACCGTTGAGCGCGTGATTCAGGCGGCCGCACAAAATGAGGTACACGCCGGGTTTGTTCGCCACGAAGTCGAGGGTGGCGTCGAACTCGCCCGTGCCTTGCCCGTGCACGAGGACACGCTTGCCCGCCCCCGGAAAGGCGGCGGCGGTGACAGGGTACTGGTCTTTGAGTTCGCCGCTCTTCGGGGCGTCCACGACGATGGCGGTGTGAAAGGTGTCGCCCATGTTGCGGAAGTTGATGACGACACGCCATCCTTGCGGCACGACGAAGCCCTTCTCGCCGTCGGTGACGCCGTTGTAGTTGAAGCCGTCGTTTATGGTGGGACTGCCCGCCTTGACAGTCAGGACGGCCGCGCGGTTCTTCGGCGCGTTCGTGACCCACATGGAGTCGCCGGGCGGATACTTCACGGCGCTTTGTGCGGCGGTCGGACCGCTCGCGGCGCTCGGGTTGCCGCTCTGCTCGACGCTCGTCGCAGTGGGCGCAGTTCGCCCGACCTTAGCGACGTACCAGACGTCGTTCAAGGCTTGGCCGAGGGTGTCTCCCGCCTTGCGGTCGCGTTTCCAGTAGTAAAGCGGCTGGCCGTTGTAAGCGACTTGCCGAGTTTTGTCCTTGCGTTCGATCAAGGTGAGTCGTCCTTGAGCGCCGCCGGGCAGAGTCGGAAGTTGCGAAGCGAGCACGGGGGGCCAGTTCTCCGCGCAAGCGTCGTAGCAGTTGCTGGTGCCCAGGGAGTCGCGCGTGAAGATGTAAAGCGTCTTGCCGTCCGCACCCGTGAGGAACGCCCCGAGTTTGGAGTCTTCGCGCACGTCGAGGCGAAGGCGTGCTTGTTGTGCGACGACGCTCGTCGCCAGCAGCAACCCCACCATTGCAAATTTGAGCATAGCCCTCCTACGAAAAATAAAGTCGTACGTTCGGAGGGTACGCACGCGGGCGTCACAGTTTTCTTACACCTACACGCGTGCGGACATCAACTGCGACGCGAGTTCAAGAGTGTTTCAGCGCGGCGTCACGCTCGAAGCGCGAGAAGCCTGATAAGGTCGTCCTCATGAGGACCTTGTCTTGGCTGCTCGGCTTTTGTCTGCTGCTTGGCGCGGCGCACGCCGCCGACGTGGAGGTGCGCGCGACGACCGATCCGAGCGTGCGCGTCGGCATCAGCGGCCTCGACATTCGCGGCTTCGACGTCGGATTCGGCGTGTCGAACGTGGGCCTCGACCTCAGCGTCGGGCGGCGCCTCGATCTCTCGGCGTTGGGAACGCTCAGTGCCCGCACCACGATCGCCGCGACCTTCTCGGGGGCCTTCAATGTCGTCTCGACGGCGAACGGAACCCTCGGCCCGATCGCGCTGAGCTCCTCGCTCAACGCCTTCACGGCGCCGCCCTCGGCCTTCGATCCGCTCGCCGTCTTCTCGTACGAGCCGACGCCCACCTTGAATTCCGGCTTGTTGTTCAGCGCCACGGGTCGTTACCGCGTGCAGCGTGACCTCGTCGTCGGCGTGAGCGGCGAGCTCGGCGCGGACTCGGGCGTGAGCGTGTTCGGAGAGATTCGGCGCGACGAACTCACCTTGCGTCTCGGCGGACGAACGGGCGCGACTGCGACGGGCCTGCTCGTCGGAGCGACGATGCGCGGGGAAACGACGACGCTTGGCGTGGACGCGCTGCTCGGCATGAACAGCGTCGGCGTGACGGGCAGCGTCGTCGTTCAAGACCTCTTGGGCGAGAACACCAGCGCTCGCGCTTACCTCGCCTTCGAGCCGTGGCGGACGGCGGCCCTGCCCTTGCGTTACGGTGCCGACGTCACGCTGCCCGTCGCGCGAGGGGCCTTGACGGCGGGAGTTCGCGGCGGCACGGGCAACGTCGGCTTGCGCGTCTCGTACGCTTTCCCGCTCGGCGGCCCCGACGACGAGGAGTGAGTTCGCAGTCAGTTCCCAGGAAGCCTTCTCATGACCTCGAACGAGATACTGTGACTCGATGAAGAAAATCTCGCTTCTTTTCCTCGCCCTGCTCGGCAGCGCTTTCGCTCAGTCCGCCAACGAGATCGTCTCGAAGGTGGAAGCCGCGCAGAAGAACGTCAAGGACTACAGCTTCAAGATCAGCGGCACCGCCAACTTCGAAGGTGGCAGCCAAAAGCTCGACCTCGACGTCAAGGCCATTCCGTCGGCAAGCGTGGCGCGCGTGCAATTCAACGCGCCCGACGCCTTGGCCGACAACATCATCGTCGTGGACAAGAACACCGTCTCGACGTACCTGTACCTCACGAACCAGATCACCGTTCAAACCGTCAAGTCGTCGAGCGCGGGCGGCTTCAACTTCGACTTTTCGCAGCTCACGAACGCGTCGCAGTTTTTGTCGGACAACTACAACGTCAAGCTGGTCGACACGGACGGCGCGTCGGGCAACCGCACCTTCGTCTTGGAAGCCACGTCCAAGAACGGCGGCACGGACCGCAACCGTGTGTGGATCGCCGAGCAAGGCTGGCGTCCCACCCGCGTGCAAGTCTTCAACGGGTCGGGCAAGGTCACGACGGACCTGACGATCAGCAACTACAAGACGAACACCGGCCTCACGTCCGCGAAACTGCGCGCCCTTCCGAAGGACGCGGAAGTCGTCAAGCGATAAGCCACGGTCATTGGCGAAACGCCCCCTGAAATCAGGGGGCGTTTCGTTTGGCGACGTTCTGAACTTAAAGTCCCCTCCTCGGAGGGGACTTCGACGAAAGCGAGCGGACGGCCGCGCTTACCCTTTCACGCTTCCCGCCAGCAAGCCGCGCACGAAGTAGCGGCCGAGCAGGATGTACACGAGCAGGGTCGGCAGGGCGGTGAGCAACGCGCCCGCCATCGGCAAGTTCCAACTCACGGCTTGTCCGCCGGAAAGTTGGGCGAGGGCCGCCGTGATCGGCTGGCTCGACGGGTTGGCAAGGGTCACGCCGAACAGGAATTCGTTCCAGACTTGCGTGAACTGCCAAATGACGACGACGACGAAGCCGGGCACGCTCAGCGGAAAGATGACTTTGCTGTAGATGCCCCAAAAGCCCGCGCCATCAATGCGAGACGCCTCGATGAGCGCGTCGGGCACTTCCGAGTAGTAGTTGCGGAAAATCAAGGTGGTGATCGGCAAGCCGTACACGACGTGCGCGAGGATGAGGCCCCACAAGCTGCCGTAAAGACCGATGCCCTTGATGAACTGGAACAGCGGAATGAGCACCGCTTGGTAGGGAATGAACATCCCGAACAGCATCAACGCGAACAGCAGATCCGCGCCCGGAAACTTCCACTTGCTCAGCGCGTACCCGTTGAGGCTGCCCAACAAGGCCGAAAGGGCGGTCGCGGCGACGGCCAGGAGAAGCGAATTTCTCAGGCCGCCCGAGACTTTGCTCCACGCCTCGGTGAAGCTGCCCCAATTCCACGTGCCTGGCAGGTGCCAAGTCGTGTCGAGGTTGATGGCGTCGGGCGTCTTGAGGGCCGTGACGATCAGAAGATAGATCGGCACGAGAAAGAACAAGGCGGCGACGACGAGGGCGAGGTACACCAAGGCTCTCGAGAGCGAGAAGCGGCGCGGCGCGGCGCTTGCGCGCGTTTCAGGCACGGTCGTGGTCACGCGCGGTCACTCCTTCGGAATTGCGAGGCGAGGTACGGCACGATGACGGCGGCGACGAGCACGAGCAGCACCATGCCGATCGCGGCGCCCTTCGCGAACTGGTTGCCTTGGAACGCCGTGATGTACAGGTACAAGGCGGGCACCTCGGTGTAGAGGTTGTTGAGGCCCGTCATGGCGTATACGAGGTCGAAGATCTTGAGGGAAATGTGGCCGAGGATGATCATCGCGCTCAAGGTGATCGGCGACAGCAGCGGGAAGATGACGTGGCGGTACACGCCCCACTCGCCGGCCCCGTCGACGCGCGCCGCTTCTCGGAGCTCGTCGGGAATGCCGCGCAGCCCGGCGAGGTACAGCGCCATCGTGTAGCCCGACATCTGCCAAACGGCGGCGACGACGATGCCGATGAAGGCGAGGTTGAAGCCGTGCGGCTCGGGCGCGGGCGTGATTTGGACGCGGTTGCCGAACGTCAAGGCCCACAAGAAGAGCAGGGCGGCGCAGATGACGGCGGTCCACGTGCGCGTCCGGTCGCCCGACGTCCACGCGCGCCACGCCACGACGAGCAGCACGAGGCCCACGACGAAGGCCGTGGCGAGCGGCAACTTGTTGAAGTCGAAACTCCAGATGGTGGACGAGCTCGTGAGCCACGCGTTGTTGTTCGGGTCGAGTCCGAACAAGGCGTTCACGCCGCCCGACGGTTGCAGCATCCAGCGCCAAATGGTGCCCGTCACGATAAACGACAAGCTCATCGGGAAGAGGAAGATGGTGCGCCACAAGCCTTCACCGCGCGGATTGCGGTCGAGGAGCATCGCGAGGCCGAGCCCGAGCCCGAGGCACGCCGCGATGAAGAAGACCGTGAAGAACAAGGTACTCACGAGGTCTTGTCGAAAGCGCGTTTCGAGGAAGCCGGTGAAGAGGTTGGCGTAGTTGTCGAAGCCCGTGAACTTGATGACGGGGTTGAGGCTCAAGGCTTGTACGGGATCGTTGCCCCAATCGGTGAGGCTGAGATAACCGGAACGCGCGATGAAGCCGTACACGAAGATGGCGAGCATCACGACCGACGGCGCGAGCACGACAAGGCTCCACGCCCGATCGGCGCTGAAGTTGCGTCGACGCGGTGTCGACGACTTTCGGGGCAAAGTGGCGCGGGCCATGACAAACTCTCCTTAAGCGAGGAGGCGACACCGCGACGATGCCGCCCCCACCGTTCAGACGTGAAAGAAACTTGTTACTGCCCGAGCTTCGCTTGCGTCGCGAGGGCCTGCATGGCTTGCGCCGCCGCTTGCGCGTTGCGGCTTTGGCTGAACTGCGCGACGATGCCGTTGAAGCCGCTCATGAACGTCTCGTTGGCGACGGCGCCGTGCACGAGGCTGCCCGCGATGGCGTCGCGGCGCCAGTCACGCGCGGCCGATTGCGAGTAGGCGTTGTACTTGCTGAGATCGGAGTCGGTGCGCGCAGCGATCGAGCCCTTGAGCGGGTTGAAGGCGTCTTGGCCTTCCTTGCTGCCGAGGAGCTTGAGCCAGTTCGTGACTTCGGTCTTGTTCTTCACGCCCTTGGGCAGGCCGAACGAGTCGGCGAGGAACAAGAAGGTGCCCGACGTGCCGGGCGCGGCGGACCAGCCGAAGTCGGTGCCGGGCTTGAGCTTGAGCGTCGTGGCCATATAACCGGCGGCCCAGTCACCCATGATGTTGAACGCCGATTGGCCCTTCACGACGCGGTCGGTCGCTTGCTGCCACGTCAAGCTGCCCGCGTCCTTGTTGGTGCAGTCGAGGACCTTGCCGAAGTTCGTCCAGATCGCGACGGCCTTCGGATCAGTGAACTTCAGCTTGCCGCTGAAGAGGTCGGCCCAGCCCGCACGGCCCAGCGTGCCGAGCGCGATGGACTCCCACAAGTGTTGTTGCGGAAAGCTCGCGTCGCCGACGGAGATGGGCGCGGCGAGCCCTTTGGCCTTGAGCGTGTTGCAGGCCGTGAGCAATTCGGCGATCGACTTGGGCGCCGAAACGCCCCACTTCTTGAGGTTGGCGGGCACGTACCACATGACGTTCGAGCGGTGCACGTTGACGGGCACGCTCCAGATGCCGCCCTTGCTCGACAGCAGCGGAATGAGGTCCTTCGGGAACTTCGAGAGCCAACCTTCGGACTTGTACAAGCTCGAGAGGTCCTCCATGCGGTTGGCGACGACCCACGTGCCGATCAGTTCTTGACCCGCGTGGACTTGGAAGGAATCAGGCGGATCGCCGCCGAGCATGCGCGTCTTGAGGACCGCTTTCGCGTTCGTGCCCGCTCCGCCCGCGACGGTGGCGTTGACGAACTCCGTGCTGGGGTACTTCTGCTTGTAGAGCTTGACGAGGGCCGCGAGCGCGGGCCCTTCGTCGCCCGACCACCACGAAAAAACTTCGACGCGCTTGCCTTGCGCGAACGCGGCGGTGGCGCCAAGCAAAACGGCCGTGACGAGAACTGCTTTCTTCTTCATACGTCCCTCCAGGGGGTTACGGAAATCGACGGGTGTTGTGTGGAATGAGCGGGTGGCGTGGACGGTGAGGCGGCAGGGGGCGCGTTGGCCCCGCTGACGCGGTACAGGCGGCGCAGGCCGCGCGGCGTGAAGAGTTCCTCGAGCATCATGGCGCCCGCGCCGAGGACGCCGACGTTCGCGCCGAGGTGGCTGAGGTCGATGGCGACGCTGTCACGGCTGATGTGCAGGGCGCGCTCGGCGACGACGTCGCGCACCGCGTCGATCAAAGGTTGCCCCGCGAGGGCGAGTTGCCCGCCGATCACGACGACGCTGGGATTGAAGAGGTTGAGGACGGTGGTGATGGCCACGCCGAGGTGGCGGCCCGTTTCCTGCCACACGTCACGGGCGATGGTGTCACAGTCGGCGAAACGCAGCAGATCGGCGAGGTCGCTCATCGCGGTGAGGTTGGAGCGCGACTCGCCGCGCACCTTGGCGCGCATGTTCGCGACGACGATGTCGGCGGCGGCGTAGCTTTCGAGGCTGCCGGGATTGCCGCTGCGGCCCCTCGGTCCCATCTCGTTGATGGAGATGTGACCGATTTCGCCCGCCCCGCCGCGCGCACCTCGGTACAGATGCCCGCCGAGCAGGATGCCCGCCCCGATGCCTTTGGCGGCCTTGATGTAGATGAGGTCGGGCGTGCCCTTGTGGATGCCGAAGCGCCACTCGGCGAGCGCGCCGAGGTTGGCGTCGTTGTCGGCCGTGACGGGAACGGGAAAGCGGGCGCCGAGCGCGGCGGCGATGTTCTCGCCGTCCCAGTTGGACATGTTGGGAGGCCGCACGACCTTGCCCGTGTGGTGATCGACCGGGCCAGGAACGCCGACACCGATCATGGCGACTTGCTCGAGCGTGACGCCCGAGCGTCCGAGGACGACGTGCAGAAGGCGCTCGATTTCACGGTAGGTGGCGGCGGGACCGGAGGCGATGTCGTGCTTTCGCTCTTCGAAGGCGACCACGTCGCAGCGCAAGTCGAGGAGGGCGACGCGAAGGTGTCGGGCGCCGAGGTCGACGGCCAACAGGTACACGGCGCGGGCGCACAGTCGCAGCATGGTCGCCTTGCGGCCCGCGCCCGCGCGGCTTTCGTCGCGCCCGACTTCCTCGAGCAAGCCCGCGTCGAGCAGCTCGGCGACGATGTTGCTGATGGCGCTGCGCGACAAGCCGACGCGGCGCGACAATTCGACGCGAGAGAGGTCCTCGTGCCACAACATTTTCAGGAGCAACAGCGTGTGTTGCGCCCGAATGGCAGCCAAATCGAGGACATCATGGGTCATCGCGAACGAACCTTTCTGCCGAACCCTTGAAGGGCGCGGCGCACTTCTCCCGCTTTTCGCGGTCTCATGGAGGTGAAGTGAAGGTACGCTTCAGCGATTTTGTTTGTCAAATGAACAAATGAATGGGAGCGGTTACACGGTCATTTACCTTTTGGAAGTGCTTCAAGATCGCGTATTCACCAGTAGTGACAACCATTACCTCTCATGAAACGAGAGGAACGATTCCGCACCTGCCCTTTCACTGAGGCGTTTGGTCGCACCGCTTTCTTCGTCCAGTGCTGGCATGACGGCATCTAGGGCACGGCGGCGTTCTCGTGTGCTCCTTATGAGGGTTAAAAAGACGAGTCTCACAAGAGCGTGCGGCTGGAAAACGCCACGAACAAAGACGAGCACGCCCGCCTCGAGCGCCAAACAAACGGTCGGCTCGAAGCGGGCGTCGTGTTGCGACGAGAATTACTCGTCGGTGGGTTCGGGTGGGACGGCTTCGTCCGACTTCTCGGGCCGCAGCAGCGGAAAGAGGAGCACGTCCCGAATCGACGCCTTGTCGGTCAGGAGCATCGTGAGACGGTCGATGCCCATGCCCATTCCGGCGGCGGGCGGCATGCCGTACTCGAGGGCCAGCAAGAAGTCCTCGTCCTGCTGATGCGCCTCGTCGTCCCCCGCTTCGCGGCGCGCCGTCTGCGCTTCGAAGCGCGCTCTTTGATCGAGAGCGTCGTTGAGCTCCGAGTAGATCGGCGCGAGCTCGAAGCCCGCCACGAACAAGTCCGTACGCTCGGTAAGCGCGTCGCGCGTGCGGTGCTTCTTCACGAGCGGTGAGATCGCCAACGGCATGTCCACGAGGAACGTCGGATTCACGAGGTTCGGCTCCAAGTACTCGCCGCTCACCTTCTCCAGCAGCTTGTAGTCGGGCACCTTGCGCCACTCCGGGTGACGCTCGTTCGCCCACGTTCGCAGCGCTTCGGCGTCCATGGGATCGAAGCCGAGCTTCGCCGCTTCCCGAACGGCCGCCGCGAAGTCGAGGCGCGCGAACGGACGCGCGAAATTCACTTCCCGCCCGCCGAACGTGATCGTCTCGCGTCCGTGAATCGTCGTGACGAGTCCGTGCAACAGCTCTTCGACGAGGGCCATCATGTCGTTGTAATCCGCGTAGGCCCAGTAGAACTCCAACATCGTGAACTCGGGGTTGTGCGTCGCGTCGATGCCTTCGTTGCGATAGTTGCGTCCGATCTCGAAGACCTTCTCGAAGCCGCCCACGAGCAGGCGCTTGAGGTACAGCTCGAGCGAAATGCGCAACGAGAACTCGTGTGACAAGGCGTTGTGGAACGTCTTGAACGGCTTGGCTTCCGTACCGCCCGGAATCGACTGGAGGGTCGGCCCCTCGACTTCCAGGAAGCCGCGATCTTCGAGAAAGCGGCGAATGAACGACAAAATGCGCGCGCGCGTCTTGAAGACGGCGCGCGACTCGAGGTTCGTCATGAGGTCGAGGTAGCGGCGCCGTGAACGCAATTCCGGGTCGGCGAGGCCGTGGAACTTGTCGGGCAGCGGATGGAGCGCCTTCACGAGCGGCGTCCACTCTCGCACGTGCAACGTGACCTGTCCCGTCTTCGTGACGAACGGAAAGCCCTTCACCCCGATGATGTCGCCGAGGTCGAGGTGCTTGAGAAGCGCGAAGTTCTCGAGGTCGTTCTTGCGGAAGAAGAGTTGCAGCGTGCCCGTCTCGTCTTGCAAGTCCATGAAGGCCGCGCCGCCTTGGATGCGCATGCGCATGAGGCGACCCGCGAGGGCGTACGTCTCGCCTTCCCACGCCGTGCCGGGCTCGCCGCCCGGATGCGACGTCAGAACGTCCGACGTGTGATGCGTCTGCGGGTACGCGTAGGGAAAGGCCTCGAAGCCCGCCTCCGTCAGCGCTTTTTGATTGTTGAGTCGAGCGATGGTCTGCTCGTGAAGGCCGTCGTGCATGAGAGGCAGTATACCCTCCGGCTTCAGAGGGTCACCTTGTCCTCGTAGCACCACGCCCACGTCTCGCCTTTCTCGACGCTGCGAACGAGCGGATGGGCCGTGGTGTGGTGATGTTTCGTCGCGTGCTTGTTCTTGCTGGAGTCGCAGCAACCGACGTGCCCGCACGTCAGGCATACCCGCAGGTGGACCCACGAGTCGCCGGAGGCGAGGCATTCCTCGCAGCCGTCCGTTCTCGGAACGACGGTCGTGGCGGCGGAAGTGTGCGTGCAGGCGCTCGAAGCCCGCTGGGATGGAGTCAGTGAGACCTCGGCGGCGGGCACGAAGCGTTCTTCACGGCGTTGCGGACGTGGACCAGTTTCGGACATGTCAGACCTCAAAGCGTGGGCGAGGAGTTCGAGGACTTCGTCGTGGTCGCTCATCACATCATGAGCGCCCGCCGAGCGCAACTCGTGGGCGTGACGCTCCTCGGCGCTCGCGACGACGCGCACGTTCGGGTAGTTGGCGCGCACGACGGAGACGACGCGGCCCGCCATTTCGACTTCGTCGTCGGGCACGATCAGCAGGCGCGCTCGGTCCGCGCCCGCCTCGGCGAGCATGTACGGACGGCTGTAGTCGCCGAGCATGACGTGATAGCCCGCCTGTTGAGCTTGCTGCGCTCCGTCGGGACTGAGAGTGACGATGCCGAACGGCACGTCGGCGGCGTGCAGCGCCCCCGCGATTCGCCTTCCGAGGTCGCCGTACCCGGCGATGAGCACGTGGTCGCGCAGCCCTCCGAACCCTTCGTGGGGTTCGGCAGTGGAGGACGCGGGCGTCGATTTCGAGAATCGCTCGCCGATCGTCCCGCCGAGCCGCGCGAGGACGGGCGTGAGGGCCATCAGGACGACCGTGGCGGCGATGAAGGCTTGGGTGCCGCCCGTACCGAGCCCGGCGGGCGACAGGCCGTACTCGCGGCCCGTGCGTTCCAAGACAAAGGAGAACTCGCCGATCTGCGCGAGCAGGAAGCCCGCGCCGAGAGCGACGCCGGGCGCGTATCCCAGGAGACGCGCGCCGAACGCGGACGTGAGGGCCTTCACGGTGACGACGAGCAGCAGCACGCCCGCGACGAGAGGAAGGTTCGCGAGCAGAAAGCGCACGTCGAGCAGCAACCCCACGGACACGAAGAAGGCGGCGCTGAACAAGATCTGCAGGGGCAGGACCTCGCCGAGCGCTTGACGCCCGAAGCGGCTTTCGGATACGACGAGGCCCGCGAGGAACGCGCCGAGGGCCAAACTCACCCCGGCGACGGAACTGATCCAGGCGGTGCCGAAGCAGATCGCGATGACGGTCAGCAAGAAGATCTCTTGCGAGCAGGTGCGCGCGACGGCTTCCAGGACGAGCGGCATCACGCGCCGCGCGAAGATCAGGACGCCCGCGACGAGCAGGGCGGCCTTGCCGAGCGCCCACACGATGTCGAGGGGTGATCCGCCTCGTCCGCCCAAGATCGGCACGAGCAGGACCATCACGACGACGGCGAGGTCCTGGAAGATCAGCATCCCGAGGCTCACCTGGCCCGTCTCGGAGCTCGTTTGGCCCTTGTCGGAGAGAAGCTTCATGACGATCGCCGTGCTCGACAAGGCCAGCAGGCAGCCCGTGAAGATGGCGGCGTTGAGGGCCACGCCGAAGGGAATCAGGGCGAGGGTCGTCACGACGATGACTCCCGCGACCTGAAGGCCGCCTCCGACGAAGATCAGGCGCCCGATGCGCGCGAGGCGATCGAGGCTGAACTCGATGCCGATGGCGAAGAGCAGCAAGATCACGCCGAGCTCGGCGGCGGCGTTGATGAGCTCTTCGTTTCGTACGAGCCCGAGGACGCTCGGGCCCGCCACGACGCCGGCGAGCAGAAAGCCGATGATCGGCACGAGGCCGAGGCGGAACGACAGGTACGCCACGCCCGCCGCGAGCAAGGCGAGCAAGGTGAGTTGCGGAAAGAACGGCGGCGCTTCTCCGGCGGCGAACGCGGTCGACGCGAGCAGGAAGGCGGCCAGCCCCACGAGTCGCTTCATAATGCAGAGTATCATCACGAAGCTTCACGAAAACTTCGGGATAGACTCCGCGCATGGGCCGAGAAGAGCACGTCTCCGCGAGTCCCGAGCGCGTTCGGGCCGCCGTCCTCACGATCAGCGACACGCGCACGTCCGAGACGGACAAGAGCGGACGTTACCTGCAAGACGCCTTGTCGTCCGCAGGGCACGACGTCGTCGGATACCGCATCGTGCCCGACGAGGCCGACGAGATTCGGGCCGCCTTTCACGACTTCTCGCGTGTCGCGCAAGTCGTGATTTCGAGCGGTGGAACGGGCATCACGGGGCGGGACGTGACGGTTCCGGTCGTGGAAAGCCTGCTTCGCAAGCCGATGCCGGGCTTCGGAGAACTCTTTCGCATGCTCAGCTACGCGGAGGTGGGCGGCGCGGCGATGCTGAGCCGAGCGGTCGGGGGATTGGCGGACGGAGCCTTGATCTTCGCGCTTCCGGGCAGCTTGAACGCGGCGCAAACGGCGTGGGACAAGCTGTTGAAGGACGAACTGGGGCATCTGGTGTTCGAGATGTTGCGGCACGCGCCGAGCGAACGGGCATCGAACGGGCCGGGGAACGCTTCGTGATTCTCGCGTACGTGCTGCTGTGCCTCGCGGCGCTCGTGTACTGGGGCGCGCGCATGGTACGGTTACGGCGCGCGGGATTGTACGAAGCACGCGGATGGCTGGTGCCCGTCGGGGTGGCCTTGCTGTTCGTGGGGTTGCTTCGCGAGGAGACCGCCGTGCTGATCGGCGTGGGCGGCGCGCTCGCCCTTATCGGGGAGTTCTTTCCTCAAGTGCGCAGGCGACGCGGCAAGAAGGCGGCGCAGCCTCCGCTGTTACCGAAGTTCGAGCGTTGGAGCACGGCTCGCGAGCCTCACACGCCCGACATCGAGTTGTACTTGGAGGAGACGGGCGCCCGGGTGCGCAACGTCGGGGCCGTGACTTTGCACCTTCGCGGCTGGTCGCCGAGCGGATACAACGGCTGGCTCAAGCTCTACTCCGAGGAGGACGGCGCGCCCGTCGAGGCGTTGGCGCCCTCGGCCTTCGCGCGCCTCTCGCCGTGGCCCATGCCGAACCGGGGCGTGCGCGTGTGGTACGTGCGCGAAGACGCGCCGAGCGAGGACTTCGTCTTCAAGGCCGATTGGGAAGAGTCGGCGCGGCGCCTTCGCGAGTTGAATTAGCGGTCTTCGCGAAGGTGTAGACTTTTCTCACAATGGACATCTCGAGGGAAGTCGGCATCCTGCTGCTGTCGGTGTTGTACGCGTTCGTGGGCACGTTGCTGCTGTTGGTCGGCTATCGGCTGTTCGATCGCTTCACGCCGACCGACGCGCAGAAGAAAATATTCGAGGAGGGCAACGTCGCGGTCGCCGTGTTGTTCGGCGGGTTCTTGGTCGGCCTCGCGATCGTCATCGCGGCGGCCCTCAGCGGCTGATCGTTTCAGCGGTCGCGGTCGTCGGTTCGGCCGCTTTCCGCCGAGCCGAGGGCGGGCGCGTTCGTGGCGCCCGTGTTCGGAATGGGAGGAAGCGGTCCTCGGTCGCGCAAAGCTTCGCCGGGCGTGGAGGGATTGACTTGGTTGCCGCCGCCGTCCTCGACTTCCTCGACGCTTTTTCCGAGGGGCGGGATGCCGGAGAGTTTGGTATCGTCCATGCCTCACCTTGCGCCCGCGAGACGCGAGAAGGGTTGGAGGAACGCGAAGCCGTCTTACGCTTCGACTTGATACGAGTCGTATCAAGATTTCTTCCTCTCCTCGTTCAAGATTGGCAAATCTGTCCTATTTTGGCGCGAGCCTTACCCCTACACTAGTTCGGTGACTTCAGGAACTTCCTACATGCTGCGCGGCACCGCTGCGAACGACACCCTGCGCGTCCTCGCCATCGACGGGACCGCCCTCGTGGAAGAAGCGCGCACGCGACACGACCTCAGCCGAACGGCGTCCGCCGCGCTCGGACGCGCCCTCATCGGATCGCTGCTCCTCGCGCAAGTCCTCACGAAGACCGACGACGGACGCGTCACCTTGCGCATTCAAGGCGACGGACCCGTGGGTTGGATCGTCGTGGAAGGCTCTGCCGACGGGCTCACGCGCGGCTACGTCCGCCAACCGCATGCCGACCTGCCGCCGCGTGAAAGCGACGGCAAACTCGACGTGCGCGGGCTTATCGGCCAAGGCGACCTCGCCGTGACGCGTCTGCTGGAAAACAGCGAGCCGTACACCGGCACGGTCGAACTCGTGTCCGGCGAGGTCGCCGAGGACCTCGCGTACTACCTCGCGCGCTCCGAGCAGATTCCGAGCGCCCTGCTGCTCGGCGTGTACGTCGAAGGCGGCCGCGTCACGCACGCGGGCGGCCTGCTCGTTCAAGCCATGCCGGGCGCCAGCGACGAGACCCTCGCGCGTCTCGAAGCGAACATTCGCGCCATGGGCAACATCACCGACAACTTGCGGCGCGGCTCCATCCTCGAAGCCACGCAACGCGCCCTCGACGGCCTCGGTCTCACCTTGCACGAGCAGGCCACGACCGCCCGCTTCGAATGCCGCTGCTCCGAGAAGCGCGCGTTGTGGTCCCTCGCGTACTTCTCGCCCGCCGAGCGTCAGGAGATGATCGACGAGGGCGGCCAAGAAGTCGTATGCCACTGGTGCGGCCACAAGTACCAACTGCAACCCGACCAGATCCGCTCGCTCGACGCGCCGCACGCGCAAGCCTAACTTCTTTTCCCCGGCTCCCCTCTTCCATCACGGACAGGGGGGCTATTCTTTGCGAGATGACCGACCTCCTTTCCTTCACCGCCACGCCGGGACGGCTCGACGCCGTGCTGAGCGTCCTGTCCGGCATCAGCCGCTCGCAAGTCGCCTCGCTCATCGAAGGCGGGCTCGTGCGCGTGAACGGCGCCGCGGCCAGCAAGAGCGGCTTGAAGCTCAAAGGCGGCGAGATCCTCGAAGTGACCGTGCCGCCGCCCGCTCCGAGCGACGTCGTGCCCGAAGACGTTCCCCTCGACATCCTCTTCGAAGACGACGCCCTCATCGCCGTGAACAAACCGCCCGGCATGGTGACGCACCCCGCGCCGAGCGTGAACAGCGGGACCCTTGTGAACGCCTTGCTGGGCCGCATGACCTTGCCGGAGCAGGAAGGCGCCCTCGGACCCGACGGGTACCGCCCGGGCATCGTCCACCGCCTCGACAAGGACACGAGCGGCGTGATCGTGGTGGCGAAGACCGTGGAAGCGCACGCGCGCCTCGCGGCGGCCTTCAAGGACCGCGACACGAGGAAGACCTACCTCGCGATCTGCGGCGGCACATGGACGGCCGAAAAGACGACGAGGATCGACGCCCCGATCGGACGCCACCCCGTGGAGCGACAAAAGATGACGGTCGGCGGCGGCGCGGCGCGCGAAGCGCAAACGACCTTCGTGCCCCTCGCGACGGTCAGGACGAAAGGGCGGACCTTCGCGCTCGTGCGGTGCGAGCCGAGAACGGGCCGCACGCACCAGATTCGCGTGCACCTCGCCCACCTCGGCTCGCCCATCGTGGGCGACGAGACGTACGGCCGCGAAAGCGACGCCATCGGCCGTCAAGCGCTGCACGCCTGGCAGTTGCGTCTCCCCCACCCCGTCACGGGCGACGAGCTTCACCTCACGGCGTTCCCGCCCGACGATCTGCTGAGCGCGTGGGTGAAGCTCGGAGGCGACATTCCAAAAATCCTGACTTCAGAATGAGACATTTGCCGGAATGTCCCGCGTGAAGGCGGTTTTAAGATGAGCGCGCACCGCGAACGCTCGCTTCGACTTCGCGGCTATGAAAGGAGCCATTCATGCCGAAATACGAACTGCCCCCCCTGCCTTACCCCAACGACGCCCTCGAGCCGCACATCGACGCCCAGACGATGGAGATCCACCACGACCGTCACCACGCCGCGTACGTCAACAACGCCAACGCGGCGCTCGAAGGTCTCGACGACCTGCAAGCGCTGAGCCCAGAGGAGCTCATCCGCAACCTCGACCGCGTGCCGCAAGACAAGCGGGGCGCGCTTCGCAACAACGCGGGCGGGCACGTCAACCACTCGATGTTCTGGCAAATCATGGGCCCGAACGGCGGCGGTCAGCCCACGGGCGAACTCGCGGCGGCCATCGACGAGGCCTTCGGGTCCTTCGACGCGTTCAAGCAGAAGTTCACGCAAGCGGGCATCACCCGCTTCGGATCGGGCTGGGCGTGGCTCGTCGTGAAGAACGGCAAGCTCGACGTCGTCTCGACCGCCAACCAAGACAACCCCCTCATGGGCGAGGCGGTCGCAGGCGTCGGCGGCACGCCGATCCTCGGATTGGACGTGTGGGAGCACGGCTACTATCTCAAGTACCAAAACAAGCGCCCCGACTACATCGCCGCGTGGTGGAACACGGTGAACTGGGACAAGGTCGCCGAGCTGTACACCGCCGCGAAGTAACGCGCCACGCGAAACAACCGGCAATGCCGCGACGGGAGGACCCACGGGCCCTCCCGTCAACATTCGTGCGTCATGCAGGAATCACCGAGCGCGACGTACCTTGCGAAAGCCGGTCGGCAAGGAGGGCGCAGCATGTCAGCGAATCGGGAAAGAAGGGCGCAGGTGCCGAGGTGGGCAAGGCGGCTGATCGTCGGGCTCGGCACGGCGGTCATCGTCGCGGCGGTTTCGGGCGGGACGCTCGGCGTGCTCGGCGCGGCGGCAGGATCGGGGGCGGACGCGGGGCGTGCTGCCGCCGCCTTCGCGGGTTTGGCCCTCGGCGTCGGGACACCCCTCGCGCTCGTGCACGCCCTCGTCGTCGCGCCCCTCGCCGCGAAGGCGAGGCACGCTGCGTGGGCGTTCGTGACACACCTCGTCGGGGGCGCCCTCTTGGCGAGCTTGCTGAGCGTGACGCTCGCTCCGGTGGGCGCGTTGGGTGGAGCGGTGTTCTTCGCGCTCGAACGACGTTACGGTTCCGAGTAGTGCTGTTCGGCGAGGCACGCGGGCGACCGTGATGAACGCGCGGTCGGACTCGGCGCTTCACGGGCCGCCGAAAGGCGGCCCGTGAAGCGCCGAGCGGCTCAACCGGGAATGAGGCTGATCGGCGTTTCGATCTCGACTTCCGCGCCGACCGGACCGAGCATCACGCCCGCCGCCGTTGACTGCTTCACGCCGAAATCCTTGAACGCCCCGCTCGTGTCGACCTTGATGTACACGGCGCTCTTGGCCCCGGCCGTCAAGACGCCGCCGACGCCCGCCTTCGTGCCCAGCGTGAGGGTGATCTCTCCTTCGAAGGCGTACTCGAGTTCGGCGAATCCGCCGCTCTCGACGAACAGGAGTTCGCTTTCGAGCACCGTGATTTCCACGGCGACCTTTTCGCAGTTCACGCTGAGCTCGGCGATCTTCAAGTCCGCCTTGAGCTTGTACGGTCCCGTCAGAGGACATTCGAAGGCTTCGGGCGCTTCCTCTTGAGGTTGCGCTTCGGCCTCGGCCGTGCCGTCGCAGTCCATGCCGTCCGCCACACGAGTCTCGTATTGCGCCCACAAGTTCCCGGCGCTCGACGCCGTCGCGAGAAGGTTCGAGATGAGGTTCTCGGCTTCCTGCTGCGCGGTGAGGCGCGCGAGCTTGAAGTCGACGGGATCGGAAATGTTGCTGGCCAGACCCGTCGCGACGCGGTACATGGGGTCCATCAGTTCGGCGTAGGCGCCGTCGAGACGCAGCATCGACGTGCGCCAGCGAGCGTGGGCCTCCTTGAAAGCGGGGCAGCGCATCGCGTTGTACTTTCGCCTCACGCCCTCGCGACAATCGGAGTCCCGGCAAGCCGTCAGCTCGGGCGTTTCCGCCGCCGCGATGTCCTTCATGGCCTGCGCGAAACGACCGCTTGGCGTGCGCGAATTGAAAAACACGGTCTGCTGCGAGTTCGGCTTCGTGGCGTCGAACTGCGACCCGCCGAAGTTCACCGCGCCTTCGTCGCGCGTCAACTCCTCAGCGACGAGCGCGAAGCGCTTTTTGAGGGTCGGTTCGAACGGCAAGGCGGTGATGCGGAAGACGATGTCGTACACGCGCGCCTTGGCGAGTTCGTCTCCCGGCGAAGGTCGCCTTGCCTGCACGAGGCGTGCCGCCTGCTGTTGTTGCAACTCGGCGACTTGCTGCATTCGTGCGTCGCTGCGCTGGCGATACCATTCCTGCAACTCTTTCACTTGCTCGAAGAACGCTTGGCCGTCTTGCACGTTCTTCGGGTACTTCAAGCTCGGAAGCTTCCAACCGCGTCCACGCGACAAGTCGTACACTTCGTGAGCCGGGGTGAGCACCAACGTGCGCGCGGCCGTACCGGTCGAGGTCGAAGTCGGCGTGGACGGGGGCGCCGTCGGTGGTGAGGACGGTCCTCCGGGCACGGCGGGCGGCGCGGGAGGAGGCGTCGCCGTCGCCGTCGAGGCGTTCTTCGGAGCGGGACCACGCCGCCCTGCGGCGGCGAAGTACGTCACCGCTTCGGTCTTCTTGCCTTGTGCCCGCAAGGCGAGCGCGAGGTTGCGCTTCGCTTCCGCCAAGAACGGGTCGAGGCGTACGGCTTCTCGCAAGGCCGTTTCCGCGTCGGCGAAACGCCCGAGGGTGAGCAGCGCGTGACCGCGCGCGTTGAGCATCACGGCGCGCGACACGAAGGCGCCGCTCGGCGTGCCGAGCTTGTTCGCCTCGTCGAGGAACGAGAGGGCTTCGTACGGCATGCCGAGCAAGCTCAGCAAGCCTGCGGCGTTCACGAGATGCGCGGGGTTCTTCGCGTCTCGCGCGTGCGCCGCCAAGAGGGCGGCGAGGGCGATGGCAGGACGGTTCTTGAGGACTCCGGTCGCGACGACGCCTTGGAGTTGCGCGGCCGTCTTGCCTTGCAGCAAGTTCGCGAGTCGGTCGATGTCTTTTTGCGGCGCGTCGAGGTAGGCGGCGTGACGCGCGCCGTTCAGGGCCTCGGCGAACGTCACCGCTTTCACCGCGCCGCGAACGGGCGCGGGCGTGCCGGAAAGGTTGCCTTTCGCTTTCGCCCTCAAGCGGTCAAGTTCGGCTTTGGTGGCCTTGTAGTTCGGGTCGCTCGGCGACATGGCGCTCAGCGCGCGTTCATAGGTGCCGATCACCGAGAAGTCCGCGCGGACGTCCGCGCGGTTGGGAAAGCGATTGGCGAACGCGGCCTCCAGCAACTGCGCGGTCACGTCGTCATCGGTTGCGGGAGGGGCGTCGCTCCAGCCGACCCAACGCTCGCTCGTGACGGCTTGGGCGGACGCGACGTCGGCGAGGCAAACGGCGAGGGGGCTCGCGAGCAGCAAGGCCGTCAGGAGGCGTTTCATGATGCGCAAGGTACGCGGCCGATCATGATCGAAGCGTGGTTACGGCATGGCGCGCCGTCCGCTCGGCACGTCAGGAAGCGTCGACGAGGACGAGGCGTGCGGTGCGGGCGGCGGCGTCGCGTGCCGAGCGCGCCGCGTCGACGTCCCCGTTCGTTTCGAAGCACCCGGCGGCCTCCTCGAAGAACATCGTGGCTTCGCGAAACTGCGCGGACGCCTCGGCGATGACGGCCGCTTGCGAGAGCCAATCGGCGGCCTTCGCGAAGTCGCCGCCTCGGAGCCAGTGTCGCGCGACGCGGCTCGGCGCGGCGTCGTAACGCGGCAGGACGCGCGCGGCGCTTCGGTGCAGCAGGCGCCGAACGGTGTCGGGCATTCCGACGTCGACCGCCTCGTACACGAGGTCGTGGCTGAAGCGTTCACCGCGCGTGATCTGAGCGGCCTCCAACTCCTCCCAAGCGGTCGCCGTGTCCAGCAAGGGCGCGCCGAGAACGTCCGCGACGAGTTCCACCGAGAAATCGCGCTGCAGCACGGCCGCCGCCCTGGCGGTTTGCAAAGCGGTCGTGGACAGACGGGCGAGCCGACGCGCGATGAGATCGCCGACCCTTCCGGACGGAAGAAGTCGCTCGGGAAGGCCCGAGGCGAGCTGGTTCGACTCGATGAGGTGCTTGACGGTTTCCAGCAAGAAGAGCGGATTGCCGCCCGCGTACGACGCCAAGCGCGACCGCAACTCCCCTTCGCCGGGCACGCCGACTTGTTCCAGCAAGGCGAAGCGGCTTTCGGGCGCGAGAGGACGCAATTCGATGTGCAAGGCCATTCCTCCTTGCACGAGTTGCTCCAACAGCCGCAAGTTCGCCTCGGACGTTTCGCCCGTGCGGAGCGTCGCGATGACGCGCGGCATGCCGCCAGGTTGACCGAGCGGATACGCCCCGCCGAAGAACGACATGCCGTCCTCGACGCTCACGTCGTCGAAGAACTGCCAGTCGTCCACGATCATGGTGGTGATCCCGGCGTTCGTGGCGAGCGCGAAGACGCCCATGGCTTGCCGAAACCGCAGCACGTCCAGGTGGTTGGTGAGGGGTGGCGGCGCTTCGCCCGCCTCGGCGAGTTCGGGAAGATACCGTGACATCTCCAGGCGCACCCACGGTTCCAACGGCAAGTCCGTGTGGCGGTTCAGCAGCGTCCGAAAGGCGCGCGCCGAGGACGCGCCCGGCTGGTTCGTGTCGCCGGGACGTCCTTCGAGCACGTGATACTCACCCTTGCTCGACGCGAAGTCGAGCGCGAGCCTCGACTTGCCGACGCCGGGCTCGCCGCTCAGGAAGATGAACTTGCCCGCCTGCCACGCCTCTTCCAAAGAGGCCCACTCGCCCTCGCGTCCCACCAGGACCGGGGGGCGCAGGACGCTGAGAGGAATGTCCGTCCGCGCGACGCTGGGAACTTCCACGCGCCCTTGGCTGACGAGGCGCGCGAGTTCCTTCGTTTCCGGCAGAGGTTCCACGCCGAGTTCGCGTTCCAGCACGTCCTTGCACTTGTGGTACGCCTTCAACGAGGCGGGGCGGTCGCCGCGCAGGTAGTGAAGCCGCATCACGCGCCGCCACGCGTCTTCGGAAAGGACGTCGAGGTCGAGCAGGGCCGACGCGTGCCGCAAGGCTTCGTCGAAGCGTCCGTCTCGTTCGGCGCGGTCGCTTCGGTCGCGCCAAGCGGTGAGACGACGCTCACGTAGCCGTTCTTGCTGCAGCGCGATCCAGTCGTGGAGTTCTAAGCAGTCGTCGTAGCTCGAGCCTTGCAGCAGTTCTCCGTCGCTCGCGAGCACGTCCTCGTACCGGCCTTCCTCGAAGGCCTGCCAGACGCGCTTGACGTCCGTGGAAGCGTCCTCGGCGAGCGTCAGGACTTCGGCGCCTTCGACGAGTTCGGCGCTCGTGGCGCTTCGCAGCTTGCGCAGCAGGTGCACGAGGTTGTTTCTGGCGGCGGCTTCGCGGGTGTCGGGCCACAGCAACTCGGTGAGTTGGGCGCGTCTCGTCGGCCCTTCGAGCGCGAGGTACGCCAGCAGGGCCGCCGCCTTGCGCTCCAGAACGAGCGTCGCTCCAGCATCGGAATCAAGATGAGGAACTCCGAGCAAGCGAACGTGCCAGGACGAGGCGGTCATAGGATCGCCTTCAGTGTATCAATCCTCACGAGGAGCGCCATGCTTCTCGTGAGTGTCCCTATCGCGCGGGTCGCGCCGTCGAGGTGGAGAACGATGACCGAACGCGGTGAAGGCCACGGCGGGCGTACTCGGGCACCTCACGGCGACCTTGGTCGAAGAACGCCTCACCGGTCGATGTCAGGGCAAGGCGGCGAATTTGTGTTTGAGGGCCTTGTCGGTCGCGGCGGGCACCATTTTCGAGACGTCGCCGCCGTACGAGGCGATTTCGCGCACCATGGAGGAGCTGACGTAACTCCACCGTGTGGCCGCCATGATGAAGACGGTCTCGACGTCGCCGAGTTGGCGATTGAGGTGCGCGATTTGCAGTTCGTACTCGTAATCCGAGACGGCCCGCAAGCCGCGGATGATGACCGAGTTGCCCTGCTCGCGCATGTACTCGACGAGCAGGCCGCCGAAAGTGTCCACCTTGACGTTGCGCAGATGCGCCGTCGCGGCTTGGAGGATCTCGAGGCGCTCTTCGAGGGTGAAGAGGTGCTTGCCGGTCTTGCGCGCGTTGTGCATGACGGTGACGGTGACGGTGTCGAAGATGCGCGCCGCGCGCGTCAGCACGTCCATGTGTCCGTTCGTGACGGGATCGAAGGAGCCGGGGTAGACGGCGTGTTTCACGATGATCGAGTGTACAGCGTGAGGACGTTGCTGCCGTAGACGCGCCGCTCGGCGTTCCATCCTTCGGCGCTCGGCGGGGTGAGTTGCACGGGGTGTTGCACGACGAGGGTGCCTTCGTCGGCCACGACGTGCGACGTGAGGACGGCTCGGGTCGCCTTGGCGATGTCGTGCTCGTACGGCGGGTCGAGGAAGACGAGGTCGAAGCGTCCGAGGCGCGGCAGGAGGGCGAGCGCGTCGCCGTGGAGGACGCGCGCGTCGAGACCGAGGGCGCGCGCGTTGTCTTCGAGGGTCTTCACGGCGCGCTTGTCCTTGTCGATCAGGGTGACGGCGTAGCCGCGGCTGGCCGCTTCGAGGCCGACGGCGCCGCTTCCGCCGTAGAGGTCGAGGAAGGCGCCTTCGTCGAAGCGAGCGGCGAGAAGGTCGAAGAGGCTTTTTCGAAGGCGGGCGCCGGTGGGACGGGCGCTTTCGGGAACTTTGAGGGCGCGTCCTTTGGCGACGCCCCCGAGGATGCGGAGGTCGGGCACGACGTCAGGATACCGCCTCTTGACAAGTGACCAAAGGTCAGTAAATATATGACCCGTGGTCATCAAGCAGCGCGCCCGCAACGACGAGGACAAGACCGCGCGGCGCGAGCACATCCTCGACACCGCCGTTCGCCTGTGGGACGAGCGTCCCTACGACGAGCTCACCATGAGCGACCTCGCCAAAACCGTCGGGTTGGCCAAAGGCACGCTGTACCTCTACTTCCGCACGAAAGAGGAAGTGTTCGTCGCCGTCCTAGAGCGTCTGCTGTGGACGTGGTTCGCCACCGTGGACGAGCGACTCGACGCCAAAGAACACGCGGCGCCCGGCGAAGTCGCCGACCTGCTCGCCGACACCTTGCGAGGCCAGGAGCGCATGGTTCGCCTGCTCGCGCTTCTCAACACCGTCTTGGAGCAAAACGTGAACGTCGAGGTCGGCTTGAAGTTCAAGGCGGACCTCGCCGAGCGGCTCGCCATTACGGGGGCGCGGCTCGCCCGCCTGCTTCCCGGCCTCGACGGACCGCGCGTCCTGCTGCACATGAACGCCCTCGTGATCGGCCTGTTCACCGTCACCGCCGAGACGCCCGCCCTGAAAGCCGCCCGCGACCACGAGTCGCTTCGCCACCTCGCGATGGACTTCGACACGGAACTTCGCTTCTCGCTCGCCGCCTTGCTGGGCGGCCTCACCCAGGAGGTATGACATGATCCACGCCGCGCGTCCGCTCGCCCTCGTCACCGGAGCTTCCGGCGGCATCGGAGAAGACATCGCCCGAGAACTCGCCGACCGAGGCCACGACCTCGTCCTCGTCGCGCGCACGCAGGGCAAGCTCGAAGCGCTCGCCGAACGGCTGCGGGTGCAGTTCGGCGTCACCTCGCACGTCATCGCGCTCGACTTGTCGAAAGCGGATGCGCCCGCGCGACTCGAAGCCGAGCTGACCGCGCGCCACCTCACCGTCGACGTCCTCGTGAACAACGCGGGCTTCGCGAGTTACGGCGAGTTCTGGACGCTCGATCTCGCGCACGAGATGAACATGATTCAAGTGAACGTCGCCACGCTCGTGGAGCTCACCCGCCGTCTCCTGCCCGGCATGGTGGCGAGAAAGCGCGGACGAATCCTGAACGTCGCCTCGACCGCGTCGTTCATGCCGGGACCGCTCATGGCCGTGTACTACGCCTCGAAGGCCTTCGTGTTGTCTTTCGGCGAAGCGATCGCCGAGGAACTGCGGGGCACGGGCGTCACCGTCACGACCCTCTGCCCCGGCCCGACGACCTCGGGCTTCCAGGAACGCGCCGGCATGCAAGACTCGAAGCTCTTGCAGCAGGGCTTCGTGCGGATGATGACGAGCGCTCAAGTCGCGAAGCTCGGCGTGGACGCTTCGCTGCGCGGTCAGCGCGTCATCGTGACGGGCGTCCTGAATCAGTTGCAGGCCCTCACCCCACGCTTCTTGCCGAGAAGCGTCGTTGTGGGCGTCGTCAAAGCTGCACAGGCCCGCGGCCACTGAACGTCCGTGACGCTAAACTGAACTCATTCCACTTTCCTGAGGTCGCGCCATGACGTCCATCCTGCCCTCACCGCAAGACTCGCTGCCGGACTTCTCGCTGCCCCACGCGATGCTGTCACGCCGCGCCGCCGACCCCACCTTCCGCTCGCTTCCCTCGCGCAAGATGCGCCTTCGCAAGCTCGCGGCGGCCGTCAAGGCGTACCGCGCCGACATCGCCGAAGCGCTTCGCCGCGACCTCGGCAAAGGCCGCGCGGAAGCCGAGGTGAGCGAAGTGCACTCCGTGCGCCTCGAAATTCGCCTCGCTCTCAGGAACCTCGACCGTTGGGCGCGCACGCGGCGCGTCGCCACGCCGTCCACTTTGCTGATGGCCTCGTCGCAAGTGCGGCGCGAACCCAAAGGCGCCGTCTTGATCCTCGCGCCGTGGAACTACCCGGCCAATCTCGCCTTGACGCCGCTCGTGTCGGCCATCGCGGCGGGCAACACCGTGGCCCTCAAGCCTTCCGAGAAAGCGCCCAGAACCGCCGAGGTGCTCGTGAAGCTTTTGCGCGAGACCTTCGCGCCCGACGAAGTCGCGGTCTTCACCGGCGGCCCCGAGGTGGCGCGCGGTCTTTTGGAACTGCCGTGGGATCACGTGTTCTTCACGGGTAGCACGCGCGTCGGACGCGAGGTGATGCGCGCCGCCTCCAAGCACCTCTCCCCCGTCACCTTGGAGCTCGGCGGCAAAAGCCCCGCCATCGTGCACGCCAGCGCCGACCTCAAGCTGGCCGCCGAGCGCGTCGCGTGGGCCAAGTTCGTCAACGCCGGTCAGACGTGCGTGGCGCCCGACTTCGCCCTCGTGCACGAATCCGTCGCGCTCCGATTCGTGTCCGAGCTCAAGAAGGCGACCGTCGTTTCGTACGGCGAGGCGGCGCGCTTGCAAGGCAATCGCGACTACGGGCGGCTCGTGGACGAAGGGTCGGCCGAACGCCTGCAAGCCCTCGTGGAAGACGCGGTGGCGCTCGGCGCGAAGGTGGAGATCGGTGGAAGCGCCGCGCCGAGCGAGCGCTTCATGGCCCCGACGATCCTGACGAACGTCGACGGTCACATGAAGGTCATGGAAGAGGAGATCTTCGGGCCCGTCCTGCCGATCTTGACGTACCGCGAGGAAGTCGAGATCGCGTCGCTCGTGACCGAACTCGGCTCGCCGCTCGCCCTGTACGTCTTCGCCGAGGACAACGGTTTCGTGGAGCGCACCTTGCGTGACACGCGCTCGGGCGGCGTCGTCGTGAACGGAGCGTTGTCGCACATCCTCAATCCGCACCTGCCCTTCGGCGGCGTGGGACCGAGCGGCATGGGCAGCTATCACGGCGAGTGGGGCTTCAAGACGTTCAGCCACGAACGCGCGGTCTTGCGACAAGGGCGATTGTCCGCGCTCAAGGCGATGACGCCGCCGTACGGTCGTCCCGTTCCGCGCCTCACCGCGTGGCTGCTGCGCCTCATTTCGTGAAGCTCGCCGGGGCCATCACGGCGGGCGGACGCTCCAAGCGCTTTGGCACCGACAAGGCATTGTTCGAATTCGAGGGCCGCTCGCTGCTGCGGCGCGTCGCGGACAGCTTGGACGACTGCGAACCGAAGTTGCTGATCGCGCCTCCCGGCAAGTATGACCTCGGCGGCTGGCGCCTCGTGGACGACACTCGGCCGGGCGAGGGTCCGCTGGCGGGTCTCGAGGCGGCGCTCGCACAAGTGGACGACTGGTTGGCTTTCGCGGGCGTGGACTTGCCGTTCGTGCGTCCGGAGTTGTGGAACGTCCTCGCGCGCTTCACGCTCGGCGCGGACCTCGTCGTGCCGCTCGACGAGGCGGGGCGGCGCCAACCCTTGTCGGCGCTGTACCACGCCTCGCTTCTGCCCCGAGTCACGGCGTTGCTGGACGGCGGCGAGCGTAAGCTCAACGAGCTTCAGCAAGCCGCGCGAACGGTGTTCGTCCCGTGGGCGCACGTGTCGCATCTCGGACCGCACTTGTTCGTGAACCTCAATACGCCAAGTGACTTACCCCGCGCACCTTGAATCGTGTTAGAACTCGGACGTGCTCCAACCTGACAGCTTGCTGAAGTTCGTCTTTCCCTCCGATCCGCAACTCTCTCCCGACGGCGGACGCGTCGCCTTCGTCTTGTCTCGCATCGAGGAAGAAGACCTCGACAAGATCGACAAGGACTTCGCCAAGCCGAGGTACAAGAGCGCCGTGTACGTCTCCGACGGCGGCGAACCGCGCCAAGTCACGAGCGGCGAAAAGGGCGACCGCGCGCCGCGCTGGTCTCCCGACGGCGAGACGCTGCTGTTCGTCTCGAGCCGCAGCGGCAAACCGCAATTGCACCTCCTGCCCCTCGCGGGCGGCGAAGCGCGGCAACTCACGCGCCTCAAGACGGGCGCGTCCGAAGGTCAGTGGAGTCCCGACGGTACCCAAGTCGCCTTCTTGTCGCGCGGCGACGACGAGGACAAGTCGAACGAACGCGGCGAGGCGAAGGTCGTCGAGCGCCTCGTGTACAAGTTCAACGGCGCGGGCTTCTTGCCCGTCAAGTCGGCGGCCCTGTACGTGCTGAACGTCTCGTCGGGCGAGTCGCGGCTCGTCTTCCAGCCCGAGACGTCCATCTCGGACTTCGCTTGGAAACCTGACGGCAGCGGGTTCCTGGCGATCATGGCCAAAGACGAGACGGCGTTCGCCTCTTGGGAAAACGAAGTGTTCGACATCGACTTGCAAGGTCAGGTCAAGCAAGTCACCGATTGGCGCTCCGGCTTGTTCAGCCTCACCATCCACCCGAGCGGCGCGAAATTCGTCGCCACGGGCCGCCCGAGCGACAAGACGAACGTCGAGGAAGGCCACATCTTCGAGTTCGACTTGCAAGGCAATTGGAAGCGCCTCGACGAGAAGGTCGACTTTCCGGCGGGCAACATCGTGGCGGGCGACTGCCACGTCGGCAGCTTTCCCGGCAAGCCTTCGTACGTCGGCGAGGACCTCGTGTCGCTTTACACCGTCGGTGGCAGCGCCGGACTGTTCGCCCTGCAAGACGGCGAAAAAGTCGAGCGGGTGTACGCCGAGGGACGCGTCGTTTCCGCCTTCACCGCCAACGCCAACGGAACCGCGTACATTCAGGAAAGTCCCAGCGAGTACCCCGAGGTGTTCCTCGGCGGCCGCAAGATCACGAACCTCGCCGCGAAGCTCGGCGACTTCCCGATTCGCCAGCCCGTGCGCGTCACGGCGACGCACTCGGACGGCACCGAGGTCGAAGGCTGGGTGCTGCGCAACGGCGAAGAAAACCAGCCTGCCATCCTCACGGTTCACGGTGGACCGCACACGGCTTACGGCCATGGCTTCATGCACGAGTTCCAACTTTTTGCCGATCGCGGTTACGCCGTGTGCTACGCCAACCCGCGCGGCTCGGTCGGCTACGGCCAAGCGTTCACGTCGGCAATCTTCGGTCGTTGGGGCACCATCGACTACGAGGACCTCATGGCCTTCTTCGACGCCTGCCTGAGCGCGATTCCCGACCTTGACGCTTCGCGCACCGCCGTCATGGGAGGCAGTTACGGCGGCTTCATGACGAACTGGGTGATCGGGCACACGGACCGCTTCACGTGCGCCGTCACGGACCGCTCCATCTGCAACCTCGTGTCGTTCAACGGCACGTCCGATATCGCCCCGCGCTTCTGGCGCGACGAGTTGGGCCTCGAGTACATTCGCAGCACCGACATCGAAGGGCTTTGGAACATGAGCCCCCTCAAGTACGTCGAGCACGTCAAGACCCCGTGCCTCATCGTGCATTCCGAGGAAGACCACCGCTGCCCGGTCGAGCAGGCCGAGCAGTGGTTCACGGCCCTGAAGTTGCGCGGTGTCGAGACCCTGTTCGTGCGTTTTCCCGGTGAGAACCACGAACTGTCGCGCTCGGGTCGCCCCGACCGCCGCATGGTGCGCCTCGAGCACTACCTGCGCTGGCTCGACAGCCACCTCGGCGTGGGCGGCTGAAGCGTTTGCACTTGAAGCGGACCTTCGTGAGGCCCTCCGAATTCGGAGGGCTTTTCCGTTCGTTCACGAGCTTCGTGCGCGGCGTCAGCTCGACAAGAGTAGAATTGGCGCTCAGCATGGCCTCCACCTCGGTGACCTCGCCCCCACTCGCTCATCCTGTCGACCCGCCCTTCGTCGCTCACAGCGCCCCCGCTCAAAAGTCGCGCATCGAAGCCATCAACATTTTTCGGGGGCTCGCCATCCTCGAGGTCGTGATGCACCACACCACGGGCATGGCGCTCCGCTTCGTCGATCCGGGCGGCCTCGCGCACTTCCTGCTGGCGGTGGTGAATCGCATCCTGCACTTCGCCGTGCCCGGCTTTCTGTTCATGACGGCGGTCGTCCTCACGCGAAGCGCCCTGAAGCGCTTCGAGCCGAAGAGCTACTACTGGGGCCGCGTCAAGAAGAGCCTCATGCCATACCTGATCTGGACCGTACTGTACGTCCTCTTTCGCGTGTGGACCGAGCAAGATCCGCGCGGCGTGCTGCAACAGCCCGAACGCTGGCAAGTGTGGCTTCAGTACGGCAAAGGGTACTTCCACTTGTACTTTTTGCTGATCGCCTTGCAGTTCTACCTCGTGCTGCCCCTCGTGCTGCCGCTCTTTCGGCGCAAGTTGAACTTGCCGTTGCTGATCGCGGCGGCGTTCGGCTCGCAACTGGTCGTGTACCTGCTCAACCGCGAGGGCGTCACGAACTGGCGGTTTCCCGCCACGATGGCCGTGTGGTACATCCCCGCCATCACGCTCGGCATGTACTTCGGCGCGCACTACTCGGCCTTCGAGAACTTGTGGCGCAAATGGCGTCTGCCGCTCGTGGCGAGCGCCGCCGTCGGCTTGGCGTGGTACTTGCCGCAAGCCTACGCCGCGCTCGTTGGCTCGCGCGTCGACAACTTCTCGTACAACACCGCGCACTGGGTGTACACCACGACCTTCGCGCTCGTCCTCTTCGGCTTCGCGCACTCCTTCGCCCGAGCGCCGCAGTGGTTTCAGCGCCCCCTGGCGCGCCTAGGAAGCGTCAGCCTGCAAATCTATCTCGTGCATCCCGCCTTGCTGTTCTTCTTCGAACGCGAGGGTCTGCACGGCGAGCCTTTCAGCGTCGCCGTGCAAGTGCTCGTGGCTTTCCTCGCATCGCTGCTCGTTCCGTTCGTGTTCGCGCGCCTCTTGGAAGGAAAGAAGCTGAGTCTGTGGCTGTTCGGGCGCTAAAATAGCGCCCATGTCGTTTCTCGCCGCCTTGCTCACCGTGCTCGGGTACCTCGTGGGAAGCTTGCCCCTCGGGTACTGGTTGTTGAGCCGCCTCGGCTTCAATCCACGATCGCTCAGCGCCTACAACCTCGGCGTGGAGAACGTCGTGCGGCAACTCGGCGCGGGACCCGCCGCCGCCAGCAGCGTCCTCGACGTCATCAAGGGCCTCGTGGCCGTTCTCATGGCGTCCAGCCTCGGTGTGCCGGAAGTCGCCGTGCTCACGGGCGTCGCCGCGTTCGTCGGGCACCTGTACCCGCCCCGCTTCGTGTTCGGTGACTTGCCGCCGCGCGGACGCGGCAACCTCGTGCTGCTCGGTGTGCTGGCAGGCTGGTACGTCACGGGAAGCTTGAGTTTGTGGACCGTCCTGATTCCGCTCGTCGCGTGGGCGGCCACCTTGGGGCTGTCGGGCTTCGCGTCTGTCGCGACGGTCGTCGGATTGCTGGTGTTCGCGCTGCTGCTGACCTTCACGGACGTCCCCATCGGCGCGAAGCTCGCGGGTTGGACGCTGCTCGCGTTGTCCGCGTGGCGCTTCAAGGAGAACCTCGGGCGTGTTCTCGACGGCACCGAACCGAGAGTCGGCGAGGACGTCCCGATGCGCGGCAAGAATCCCAACCAAGTTGTCGCGGCGTTCATGATCCACCCGCTCACCCTCGACGACTTCTGGCAGTCGAAACGCTTCGCTTGGCTGCGGCCCCTTGTAGACCGAGGCGTCGTCAGCGAGAAAAGCGTCAAGGCCATGGCGACTCAACTGCGGCCCATGAAAGTCGGCGAGCTTCGCGGCATCAAGACGTCCGACGGCAAGGAGATCCGCGCGTATCTGCTCTCCAGCCCTCTGCTGCCCGACGTGTTTCGCGACTCGCCCGACCTCGCCGTGAAGCGCGCCATCGAAGGCGCGCGTCTCGCCCACGAGCTCGGCGCGTCCGTCGTGGGGCTCGGCGCGTTCTGGTCGGTCGTCGGCAACAAGGGTGAGGATGTCCAGAAGGCGGTGCCCGACATCACGGTGACGAACGGCGGCGCGTACACCTCGGGCACCATCAAGGCGGCAATTCCGGCGATTTTGAAGCACTTCGGCGAATCGGGCCGCGACTTGTCGGGCGCCACGGCGGCCGTCGTCGGCGCCAACGGCGTCGTCGCCTTCGGCATCGCCCGCACCATCGCTTCGCACGTACGCCGCGTCGTCATGGTGGGACGCGACCTCGAACGCTTGGAGCGCAGCGCGAACACCTTGCGACGCGCGAATCCCGCGACCGAGGTCTTCACGACCACGGACGTCGCCGACATCAAGGACGCCGACCTCGTGTTCACCGCGACGTCCGACCCGAACCCCGTTATTTTTCCCGAGCACGTCAAGCCAGGCGCGTGGATCTTCGACGAAGGCGTGCCCCCCGACGTGGACGAATCCGTGCGGCTATTGCCGGGAGTGCGCGTCATTCCCGGCGGCGTGGTGAAGCCGCCCGGCGACTTGAAGACCAGCCTCGACATCCACTTCGGCGAAGGCGCCGTGCCCGCCTGCCTCGCCGAGACCCTCATCATCGCCGCGACCGGCGAGCACGCGAGGCAGTCGCTCGGCAACGGCACGAAGTCGGAGAACATCAACTTCTTCGTGGATCAGGCGCAAAAGCTCGGCTTCGAAGTCATCGGTTGACCTCCGCTCGTCGAGAGGGGCGCCCGAGAAGCGGGTGGCGAGTCGGCGAGGATGTACAATACTCGATCGTGAGGACATTTCCTGTCTCCGTGGGCGGCGTGAGCCGCGAACTACCGATCGTCGAGGTCGCGCCCGGCGTGTCCGTCGCCTTGTTCAACATGCTGGGCGACACCGAGGTGACCGAGGCGGCGGGCCGCGCGCTTGCCGCAAAATTACCGCGCGACGTCGAGGTGCTCGTGACGCCCGAAGTGAAGGCCCTGGGCCTCGCGCACGTCATCTCGCGCGAAAGCGGCTTGCCGTACATCGTGATTCGCAAGACCGAAAAGCCGTACATGGTGAGGCCCGTGGCACGCGAAGTCGTTTCCATCACGACGGGTAAGCCTCAACTCCTCGTTCTCGACGGCTTCGACGTCGACAAGATCCAAGGCCGGAAGGTCGCGATCGTGGACGACGTCGTGTCGAGCGGCGGAACGCTGCACAGCCTCAGCGAGATCATCTCCGAAGTCGGCGGTGAAGTCGCGGCGGTCGTGGCGGTGTTCACCGAGGGGCAGGAGCGTCCCGAAGTGATCAGTCTCGGCCACTTGCCGCTGTTCAAGTAGGCGTTCGTTGTGGGTAGACTGCGCTCATGACGAATTCGACGACGTACAGCGTCACCGTGAACGGCGTGACGCGCGAACTGCCCAGCATTCAAGTCGGCGAGATGGGAAGGGTACCGCTCGTGGAACTCCTTGGCGACTTCGAGTTCACGAACGCCGTCGCGGACGCTCTCGTGCCGCTCTTGCCCGAAAACGCGCAAGTGCTGCTGTCGGTCAGTACGTCCAGCATTCCCCTCGCGCACGCGGTCTCGGAGCGCAAGAAGCTTCCGTACGTCATCGTGCGCAAGAAGCGCCGCACGTACATGCGTCAACCTCTCATTCAAGAAGTGCCGAGCATGACCCTCGGCGTGAACGAGACGCTTTGGCTCGACTCGCGTCACGCGACGCGCCTCAAAGGACAGCAAGTCGTGATTCTGACGGACGTCGTCGTATCGGGCGGCACGCAAGAAGCGCTCGCGAAGCTCGTGGAGCGCGCGGGCGGCACGGTCTGCGGCTACGTCAGCGGCTTCAAGCAAGGCGATCCGCGCGTGGCCGTGCAGTACCTCGTGGAATTGCCGAAGGTGCTGTAACACCTCCAGTGTCTCGAGCCCCTCGCTCGTGAGCGAGGGGCCTTTTCATCTTCGCGGTCACTCGAAGATCTTGCCGGGATTCAGCAGTTCGTGCGGGTCGAACAGGCGCTTGAGGTCGCGCATCACGTCGAGGGCGTCGCCGTGCTCGGCGCGCAGGTACTTGCGCTTGCGAATTCCGACGCCGTGCTCGCCCGTGCACGTTCCGCCCGAAGCGATGGCGTGACGGGCGAGCGCGTCGCTCACGGCGTCGATGCGCGCCCAGGCGTCGTCGTCGCTCGGCGCCGCGTGGAAGAGCAGGTGAAGGTTGCCGTCTCCGACGTGCCCGAGCATCGGGGCGTGCAAGGCATGCTCGTCGAGAAGTCGGCGCGCTTCGTCCACCAAGTTCGGCAAGGCGGATATCGGCACACAGACGTCGCCGATCCGCACGTCGTGTCCGGGAGCGGCGGCCCGCAAGGCGTAGTAGGCGTGGTGGCGAACGGTCCAAAGAGCGGCCCGCTCGCTTTCCTTGAGGGCCCGCCCGACGACGTTGCCGCCCGATTCGGCGCACACGTCCTCGACGACGTCCAGCGACGCCTTCACGTCCGCGTCGTCGCGGCCGACGACCTCAATCCAAAGGGTGGGAACCTCTGGGTCGTCGCGGCCCTGGTAAGCGTTGACGGCCTTCACCGTCTCGGCGTCCACGAGTTCAAGGCGTTGCGGCGCCACGCCCGCCCCGAGCAAGGCGGTCGTGGCATCGACCGCTCGGCGCACGTCGGGGAAGATGACGCGAACGCTCGCGGCGCTCGGCGGAAGTGGGTGGAGGCGCACGGTGAGGCGCGTGAACACACCGAGCGTGCCCTCGGAGCCGACGAAGAGCGGCAGCAGGTCGTAGCCCGCGCTCGACTTGCGCGCGCGCGTTCCGAGGTCCAGCATCCGTCCGTCGAGCAGGGCGACGCGCGCCTCGAGAACGTTGTGCTTCATGGTGCCGTAGCGCACGCTCGTCGTGCCGCTCGCGCCCGTGGCCGCCATGCCGCCGAGGCTGGCGTCGGCGCCGGGATCGACGCTGAAGAACAAGCCGTGGCGACGCGCGAGGCGCGACAGCTCACGGTGCGTGACGCCCGGCTCCACGACGGCGAGGAAATCGTCGGGTTCGATGGACAACACGCGGTTCATCCGCGTGACGTCGAGGCTCACGCCGCCTCGAACGCAAATCGCCGAGCCTTCGAGGCTCGAGCCGGCGGCGAAGGGTGTGACGGACACGCCGTGCGTCCGCGCGAAGGCGAGAACGGCGAGAACGTCCGCCTCGCTTTCGGCGTACACGACGGCGTCGGGCGCGTACGTGCCGGGGTAGCCTTCGTCGTGCCCGTGCGCGGCGAGGTCGGCGGCCGAAGTCGCGACCTTCGCGCCGAGAGCCGCGCGAAGGTCGTCGAGAATCGTCGTGGTCATGCCTCAGCGTACGAGAATCGGAGGTCGGCACATCAACGATAGGAGCGCACGAAGCGAATCGTGGATCCCAGGGGACGAAAGCCGAGCTTCGCGTTGAGGGCCAGCATCGGCACGTTCGTCGTGTCGTTCGTCGTGCGAATCTCGGACACGTCCACGTCTCGTGCGTAGCGGACGCCGCGCACTTTCAGCAAGGTGGCGACGTTCCGTCCGCGCAAGTCGCGCCGCACGCCCGTCATGTCCGTCTGCAAGCGTTCGCCACTTCGTAGCAGCAGCGAGTACCCGACGAGGTCGTCATCCTTGACGGCGACGAGGCAAGCCCGCGGATCGAAGGAGGGAGCCTTCAGAGTTTCCGCCTGAAACTGCTCGAACGTCCACGTTCCGAGAGGTTCCGGGTACGGCACGTCGTGCCACAAGGACGTGTTGAGGTCGTACAGTCGGCGCTCGACATTGGGCACCTTCGCCAGATCTGCGAGGGAAACGACTTCGACGCCCGCATTCCTCACGCGCGCCTCGAGTCCCTCGAAGCGCGCGAAGTCGAACGAGGGCGTGTCGAGGACCGAGTCGAGGCGCCGCCACATCTCCAAGAAGCCACGGTCGCGCGCGAAGCGCACCGCTCGACCGTGCGTCGCCCGGACGTCGACGTGCAGTTCCTCGGGATGCAATGGCAGCAGTTCGGTCAGGAGGGCCTCGTAGAGCGCGCGTCCGAAGCCTCGGCCCTGCTCGGCGGGATGCACGCGCACGTTCACCTTGAACTTGCCGGGACGGTGGCTCATCGGGTCGAATCCGGCCTCGGCCGTCCCGAGGAGGCGACCGTCATCGTCGAGCACGAGGCGCCTGAAGAAATCGCTTGGTGCTCGCAGGGCTTCCTCGCGCCGCAAGTCGTCGGTCGTGGTCGTGTCTCCGAACTTCTCGGCCGTCAGGAGGGCGGCGAGGGCCGGGAAGTCGGCGCTGGAGGCGGAGCGGACGGTGAGCACGCCCTCACCTCGTGAGCGTCGTCATCCAAGCGAGGGCGGACCGAGGCGGCAAGAGGCGAGCGCCGCGCGCGGGCGGGAACCACGCGAGCAGGGGCGCCGCGCCCCTCACGTCCCCGAAGACGACTTTGTGGTCGAGGTCCGCCAGCCACAGCAAGCCGGTCGGGGCGAGCAACGTCGTCTCCCCCACTTCGTGCGTCGTTCCGAGCCACACGCAGTCGACTTCCGCGTCGTCGGCGGGATTGAGCGTTCCGGGCAAGCAGCCGTAGTCGACGGGAGCCGTCCACGGCTCGTCTCGCAGAAACTTGACGCCGCCGTCTCGATACACGAAGCGGCGCGTCTCACCCGCGCGCCACTCCACGACGCCGAGCGCGCGGTGCGGAAAGTCGGCCGGTTGCTTCAAGGAGCGGCCTCCGTGAGTTCGAACTGCCTCAGCAGCGTGCCCTCGAAGCTCACGAGGGCGCGGAATTCGCCGCCGGGCGTCGCGGAGAGGCGAAAGACGGCGTTCGGGTCGCTCGCGTCGACGTACGTGCGGTCGCGCGCCAGCAACGCGTCGCCATCGAACCACGCGACGTCGAAGAACCCGCTTCCCGAGCGGGCGTCGAGGACAAGCCGCAACTCCAGCGCGTCGCCAACACGCTGCAAGGAAGCCGCCGAGAGGCGCGCGGGCACGTCGCCTTGCAAGACGGGCGGCACGAGCGGAAATGACGTGTAACGGCAGCTTCCCAGCAGGAGCGCCAAGGGCAAGAGCAGCACGATGTTCCTCACGAAATCACACTCCGGTGGCGACGATGGCGCCGAGCAGGGCGAGTGGGGCGGTCTCGGCGCGCAGGATGCGCTTTCCGAGCGTGACGGCACGGTAGCCGCGCGTCAAGAGCAAGTCGATCTCGTCGTCGTGGAATCCGCCTTCGGGACCGCTGACGAGGGTGACGGACGCCGTCCACGTCAACAGGTCGGCGAGTCGGTCGCTGCTGCCGGGATGCGCCACGTACCCTTGGGTGGTGAGCGGCAAGTCGGCGAGTTTGATCGGAGAGAGCACGTCGGGCACGACGGCGCGGCGCGATTGCTTGCTCGCCTCGGCGGCCACGCGCCGCAGCCGTTCCAATTTTGCCGCGCTGATGTCGGGCACGTCGGCGAAACGCGTCGAGAGCAGTTGGATCGACGTGACGCCGAGTTCCGTGCTGGCCCGCACGACGTCCGAAAGCTTGTCGCCCTTGAGCAGGGCCACGGCGAGCGTGATCGGCGTCGGCGTCTCGGGCGCGGCGTCCACCGTTTCGAGCAAGGCCAGGATGGCGCGGGCATCGTCGAGTTGGCGAATCACCGCGAGCGCTTCCCTCCCTTTGCCGTCGAAGACGCGCACCTCGTCGCCTTCGGTTAGCCGCAGCACGCGCAGGTGGCGTACTTCACGGTGTCCGAGCGTCACCTCGCCGTCGAGGGCGTCGACGCGAACGCGGTGCACGGTCACGCTCGCGCGGCGACGAGGGCCCAGTCGCCGTCCGTGCGCGTGTCGACGTGTGAGAAAC
This sequence comes from Deinococcus yavapaiensis KR-236, assembly GCF_003217515.1. Taxonomy (NCBI): domain Bacteria; kingdom Thermotogati; phylum Deinococcota; class Deinococci; order Deinococcales; family Deinococcaceae; genus Deinococcus; species Deinococcus yavapaiensis. Next base: position 58,949 of record NZ_QJSX01000005.1, read on the forward strand.
CTTGGCGCGCCAAGGCGGCGAGCACGACGTCGAGTTTCGACGTCAGGATGCCCGTCAGCAGCAAGGAGCCGCTCGCGACGATGACGTCTCGGTACTGGTTCATCAGCATGTCGTGCAATTCCGCGTACAAGTTCGCGACGATCACGTCGAACGGCGCGGCGCGCACGTCGGAGAGGGTGCCTTCCACGAAGCGCAGCGTCAAGCCGTCCGGATCGAGGCCGTTCGCGCGGGCGTTTTCGCGCGCCGCCGGAATCGTGACGGGATCGAGGTCCACTCCGAGCGCTTCGGACGCGCCGAGGCGCATCGCCGCGATCGCCAGCACGCCCGAGCCCGTTCCGACGTCCAGCACGCGCTTCCCGGCGAGGTCCGTTCGTCCGAGCTCCTCGACCGCCATCCGAGTCGTCTCGTGGTGGCCCGTGCCGAAGGCCATCCCGATGTCGATGACGAGGGCAAGCCGTCCCTCGGGCACTTCGCCTCGCAGCCAAGGCGGCACGATCGTGATTCGGCCCGCTTCCACGGGTCGAAGGCTCGCTTTCCACTCCGCTTGCCAATCGCGCTCCTCGGCTTGCTGCCACTCGCCGATCAGGGGCAGGTCGACCCGCCGCTCGAAGTAGGCGCGCACTTCCCGCTCGCCTTCCTCCAAGCCCGTCGCGCCGAAGTCCCACAGCACGTCGAGGTCCGCCTCGTGCGACGCGTTTTCTCGTTTGAGTACGAACACCCACATGAGGGGTAGTCTAGTGCACTCCCTCTCGACAGGATCGCCGCGCGTCTTGAAGTCTTTATAATCACGCGCATGAAACTCGCGATCGTCGGCGTCGGGAAACTCGGGCTCGCCCTTTTGGAGGGCCTCACGAAGCGCGGCGTGATCGACCCGAGGGACATCGGCCTTCTGGACGCGAACGTCGCGCGGGCGCAGCAACTCGCCGATCGCTTCGGCGCGCGCGTTCTTACTTCCGCTCAGTTGCGCGAAGCGAGCCGAATCGTGCTGAGCGTGCAACCCCGCACCTTCCCGAGCCTCGTGGAAAGCGTGGCGCAGCCCAACGTCGGCTACATCTCGACGATGGCGGGCGTGAGCCTCGCGACCCTCTCGCGGCGCCTCGGCACGAAGCGCGTCGTGCGCGCCATGCCGAACCTCGCGGCGACGATCGGGCGCGCTCAAACGGCCTTGACGGGACCCAAGGAGGCGTTCGATCACGGCGACTTGGACTTCGCGCGCTCGCTGTTCGGCGCGGTCGGGGACGTGTACGAGCTGTCCGAGCACCTCTTCAACACGTTCACGGGCATGAGCGCCTCGGGGCCCGCGTACGCCGCGGTGTTCGCCGAGGCGCTCGCCGACGGTGGCGTGCGCATGGGACTCGCTCGACCCGTCGCGCAAGAACTCGCCGCCAAGGTGTTGATCGCCACGGGCGAACTGCTCCTCGCCCGGGCGCATCCCGCCATGCTGCGTGACGAAGTCGCCAGTCCCGGCGGCACGACCATCGCGGGCTTGCAAGCTTTGGAGGCGGGCGCGTTTCGCTCGGCCGTCATCGAAGCCGTGGTCGCCGCGACGAAGCGCGGCTCGGAGCTCGGCAAGGACGAGGAGTGAGCAGCGACGTGCGAGCAGGCGTGTGAGAATACGAACGCTTCCCCAGCGACTCAGACGTTAATCTGGTCTTGATGCGTTTCCTGTTGTCCGCCGTCGTCGCGCTGTCCACATCCGCGCTCGCGAGTTCGTACTTCCCGAGCGCTCCCGGAACGACGTGGAAGCTGTCGAACGGGGAAGTTCAAAAGTTGTTGCAATCCTCCACGCTTCGTGGCGTCAAGATCACGCCGCTTCAGCACACCGTGAGCGGCAAGCTCGTCTCGGAGGACTTGTTGGAGTTTCGCGGCAACGCCGTGTTTCTGCGCGGCACGCGCCAAAACGGGCGCTTGACGTGGTACGACACGCCCCTCACGATCTACCCGGGCAGTCCCCTGTCCCCGGGACAAACGTGGTCGAGCAGCGCTGCGGGCATCACCCTGGCCAGTCGCGTGATGGGGACGGAGCCCGTGACGACGTCGGCAGGCCGTTTCAACGCCCTGGTCATTCGAAACGACGTCAAGACCGCGTCGGGCGCGAGCAGCACGACGTACAGCTACTTCGTGCCCGGCGTGGGAACCGTGCGCTACATGAGCGGCAACGGCAGCGTCGTCGACTTGACAAGGTAAGCCGCCGACTCACTCGTGCGCTTCTTGGTTCGAGCAACGTTCTTTGCGGCGCTTGCGAAAGGTCAGAAGGTCCTTGTACATCTTCGTGCGGTACTTCAATCCTTGCCACAAGCCGCGCTTTTCTTCCTTCATGACCTGCTTGAGCTTGTGGAGTTCCACGTAGCCCCACTTCACGCGGTCGTTCTTGAGGGCGTAGGTGATGGCGGGTTCGGGCCAGCGTTCGGACGCGAGGCGCGGCACGCCCAACAACCATTCTCGACGCACGGCCCGCTGTCCGCTGAGGTGTTTGGTCATGCGGTTGCCGAAGTCCGTCATGAAGCCGCCGTCGTTGAACACTCCGATCGCCATGTCGAGCTCGCCGTTGGCGACGGGCGCGAGCAGGGTGTGCAGGTGCTCGGGAGTCAAGCCGACGAGGTCCGCGTCGAGCAGGATGACGATGTCGGCGTTCGTCGCCAAAAGTCCCGCGTAGAGGGCAGGGCCTTTTCCGCCGTTCGAGTGAAGCTCCACGACGATGGCGCCCGCTTCACGAGCGACGCGCGCCGTGCCGTCGGTGGAGCCGTCCGAGACGACGACGACTTCGCGTGTGAAGGCGAGGGCGGGTCGAACGACGTCGACGATCGTGGATTCCTCGTTGAACGCGGGAATGATCACGGCGACGCCGTACGCGCTCGGTTGTGAAGGAGTCGCCTCGCTCATACGTTCCTCACGGTATCGCAAAAGTCGCGCTTAGAAGAAGCGGGCCACGTCGCTGAACACCACGAACACCATCAACACGAGCACGAACGCGAAGCCGAGGAAGTTGATGAAGTTCTCCTGCTCGAAGCTCAGCGGTCGGCGCAGCACGGATTGCACGAGGACGAGCAGGATCCGCCCACCGTCGAGGCCCGGAATGGGAATGAGGTTGAACAGCGCGAGAGAGAGGTTGATGAGCGCCGCGATGCCGAGAACGCTCCACGCGCCGAGTTGCGCCGCTTGCCCGACCGTCTCGACCGTACGAACAGGGCCCGACACGCCGCTGTCCGCCGAGGGGTTGGTGTTGAGCGTCACGAGGTTGCCGACGAGGTTGCCGAACGCTTGCAGCACGAGCGGCACGCCCGTCACCATCGTCTTGACCGCCTCGCCGAGGGCGGGCAGGAAGGCGACTTGACGCGTGAGGATGGCCGGGCCGTAGCTGATGCCGAAGCGGCGGCGCTCTCCCTTGTCGTCCTTGGGATTCCAATCGAAGGTGACGTCGCGCGTGCGCCCGTCTCGTTCCAGCGAGAAGGACTTGCGGCCCGGCAAAGCGAGGGCGTCTTGCACTTGACGGTAGCCTTCTCGGCGCTTGCCGTCGACGATGTAGAAGTCGGGGATGTCGCGCCCATCGATGGCGACGATGACGTCTCCCGCTTCGACGCCGACGCGCTGAGCGAGCGAGTTCGGGGTGACGCTTCCGATGCTCGCGCGGTCCGTGAGCGGCGTCGTGACGCCTTGGGTCGTGTAGTACCCTGCCAGAAGCGGCAGGGCGAGCAGCAAGTTGAAGATCGGGCCCATCAACAAAATGACGATCTTTCCGAGGGCGCCGAGCTTCGCGAACCCGCGCGTGGGCGCGCGCAACTTGCCGTCGCGATCCGCGTCGGGTGCCATGCCGTCGATTTCGACGTACCCCCCGATCGGAAGGGCCGAAACGCGCCACTCGGTGCCGCGAATCATTTTTCGGTAAATGATGGGTCCCATCCCGACCGAAAAGGACTTCACCGCGACGCCTTGCGCCCGCGCGGCCCAGTAGTGGCCGAGTTCGTGCCAAGCGGTCGCGACGACGATGATGAGTAGCCATAAAGCGATGGCGACGAGGATATTCACGCGCGCCCTCCTGCGACTCGGGTGAAGTCGGCGACGAGTTCGAGGGCGCGAACACGAGCCCACGCGTCCGCCTCGTCGATCGCGTCCCACGTGAGCGGCTGCGTCGACGTCTCGTTCAGCACCCGCTCGATAAGGCGGGCCATGTCCAGGTAGCCGATCTTGCCGCCGAGGAAGGCGTCCACGGCGATCTCGTCGGCCGCGTTGAGGACGGCGGGCGCCACGCCGCCGAGTTCGCCCGCACGGTACGCCAAGCTCAGCATGGGAAAGCGGTCGAAGTCGGGCTCGAAGAACTCGAGCGTCCCCGTGAGGCTGTACGAAGGCGCCGAACGCGCGAGGCGCGGTCCGCCTCGCACGTCGCCCGCCCGCGTCATGCCGTTCGAGGCGCTGGAGAGGCCGTAAGCGATCGGGAGACGCATGTCGGGAGGTCCGAGGTGCGCCTTGAAGTTGCCGTCCACGAAACGCACGAGGGCGTGCACAACGCTTTGAGGATGAACGAGCACTCGAATTCGAGGCAACGGCAAGCCGTACAGGGCGGCCGCTTCCAGCACCTCGAGTCCCTTGTTCATCAAGGTGCTCGAGTCGATGGTGATCTTGCGGCCCATGTTCCACGTCGGATGCTTGAGCGCCTGCTGGGGCGTGACGTCGGCGAGGTCCGTCGGCGCCGTGCGGAAGGGGCCTCCGGACGCGGTGAGGATCAACGTGTCGACTTCTTCGAGGTTCTCGCCCACGAGCGTTTGGTACAAACCGCTGTGCTCGGAGTCCACTGGCGAGATGCGGCCGCCGCCCGACGCGGCCGCTTCCCAGATGAGGTGCGAAGCGACGACCATGGCTTCCTTGTTCGCGAGGGCGACTGCCCGGCCCGCTTCGAGCGCGGCGCGCGTCGGAGCGAGCCCCGCGAGACCGGGAATGGCGCCGACGACGACGTCCGACTCCGCGGCGGCGACTTCGCACGCGTCGGAAACGACGCGATGGCTCGGCAGACGTCGGCGCGCTTCCGAGAGAAGCGCGTCGGAAACGCTGACGACGCGAGGACGGAATTCGCGTACTTGCAGTTCGAGCAGATCGAGGTTGCTTCCAGCGGCGAGCGCGACGATCTCGTCGCCTCGCTCACGCGCGACATCGAGGGTCTGGGTACCGATAGAGCCGGTGGAGCCGAGGACACAAAGACGCATCATCGTCACTGTGCCGCATGCTCGTGAGCGGAGAAAGAGCGAATCCTACGAACGCAACCACGCATGAACCGTCGCCTCATCCGAACCCCACGACCGACAGAAACAAGTACGTGATCGGCACGGCGAACAGCAGCGAGTCCAAGCGGTCCAGCATGCCGCCGTGCCCTGGCAGGAAGCTGCCGGAGTCCTTGGCTTTCAATGCCCTTTTGAGCAGGCTTTCGACGAGGTCGCCGAGTTGCGACGCGCTCGACACCAGCAGCGAGAACAAGAGAGCGTCCCAGACGCTGAGGTCGTACCACGTTGTCGACACGGCGCGCGTCACGGCGAAGACGATGACGAAGCTGAGCGCGAGCCCGCCGATGGCGCCTTCGACCGTCTTGGCGGGCGAGACTTCCGGCGCGAGCTTGCGTCGCCCGAAGAACTGCCCGAAGAAGAAGCCGCCGACGTCCGTCGCGAAGGTGGCAATGAGCGGTAAGAACAGCCACACGAAGCCTTTGTCGTGGTTGGGCGTGGCGCGCAGCAGCAGGAAGTAGCCCAGCAGCCAGGGAATGTACAGCAAGCCGAACATGCTGTACACGATGCGTTCGAGCGGACGCTCGCCGGGCGAGACGACTTCGATGATGAGGAAGAAGCCGAAGGCGAAGGCCAGCACGACTTCGCGCCAAGAGATCGGCGAGAGGGCCGCTTCCGCTCCAAGCGGATACGACGCGAGGATGATGGCGGCGCCCGCCACGTACAGCGACTTGCGCCGCACGTCGAGGTCGTTGTGTTCGCACATCGCAACGTACTCGCGCAGCGCGACCGTGCTCAGCAGCAGCAGCATGGGCAGCATCACGCCTACGCCCGCCCACAAGACGAGCATGATCACGACGAAGCCGACGACGGATGTGAGGACGCGCGTTCTCAGGGTTTCCACGCATCCGCCTTTCGCGTCGGAAGCGACGGTGCGCAGCCAAAGTTCGACTCCGGACGACGCCAAGTCGTCCGGATCGAATCGTGAGGAGCGTCCGCCACGCTTACCCGAGGATGTCCTGCTCCTTGCGTGCGAGCACGTCGTCCACCTTCTTCACGAACTCGTCCGTGATCTTCTGAACTTCTTGCTCGGCACGCTTGACTTCGTCCTCGCTGACTTCCTTCGCGTGCTTTTTGATTTCTTCGAGCGCGCTCTTGCGCACGTTTCGCACGGCGATCTTGCCTTCCTCAGCGTAGTTGCGCGCCGTCTTCACGAGTTCCTTGCGGCGTTCCTCGGTAAGGACGGGCAGCGAAATGAAGATCGAGTCACCCTTGTTGTTCGGATTGAGGCCCAGGTCCGAGTCGCGAATGGCCCGCTCGATCGCGCTGAGGGCGTTTCGGTCCCACGGTTGGATGACGAGCGTGCGCGCGTCAGGCGTCGTGATGGACGCGACCCCGTCAATGGGCGTCGAGGAGCCGTAGTAATCGACTTGAATCTTCTTGAGGATGCCAGGGTTGGCGCGTCCCGTGCGCAACACGCTGAGGTGACCCTCGAGCGCTTCGATGGCTTTTTGCATTCGGCTGCGGGTATCGCTGAAAATTGGTTTCATCGTCATGGCGTGACCTCCAGAGCGAATATCGTCGAGGCGTATTCTACGCCTCCCGGATGGCGGGACACGTCGGCGCCCCTCAGGACGCGGTCGGGGCGGGGCCGGAGTGGATGAGCGTCCCGACGCGTTCGCCCGCCAACAGACGCTGCAAGTTGCCGCGCTCGAAGATGTCGAACACCACGAGCGGCAAGTTCTTTTCCATGCACAGCGTGATCGCCGTCATGTCCATCACGGCGAGGTTCTTGTCGATGACGTCGCGGTGCGTCAAGGTATCGAAGCGCTCGGCCTGCGGATTCTTTTGCGGATCGTCGCTGTACACGCCGTCCACTTTGTTCTTCGCGTACAGCACGACCTCCGCGCCAATCTCCATCGCGCGCAGGGTGGCCGTCGTGTCCGTGGAGAAGAACGGAATGCCGTTGCCACCCCCGAAGACGACCAAGCGTCCCTTTTCCAAGTGGCGCATAGCGCGGCGGCGAATGTAAGGCTCGGCGACGGCCTGCATTTGAATGGCGCTCATGACGCGCGTGTCGCATCCGGCGCGCTCCAAGGCGTCTTGCAACGCCATGGCGTTCATGACCGTGCCGAGCATGCCGATGTAGTCGGCGGTCGCGGGATCCATGCGGGCGCCGTTGCGGACGCCACGCCAAAAGTTGCCGCCGCCGATCACGATGGCGAGTTCGACGCCGCTCGCTTCTTTGGCAGCCTTGAGCTCGTGGGCGAGGCTCATCGTGGCGTCAGGCGAGATGCCGAAACCCGACTCGTTCGAAAGGAACTCGCCGGAGAGCTTGAGAAGGACTCGTTTGTACATGGCACGTAAACCTTTTCGGCGAGAAGGCGAGACGTCACTTCGGACGTCGAAGCCGAGCGGACTCAGAAGAAGAGCGGCTTCACAGCCGCTCTTCTTTCGATTCGTTCAAGCTCCGACTTCGAAGCGCACGAAGCGGCGCACCTTCGCGCCTCCGAGCATCTTGCCGACCGTGACGGAGTTGTCCTTCACGAACTTCTGCTCCAAGAGCACGTTCTCTTCGTAGAACTTGCCGAGTTGACCTTCAACGATGCGTTCCACGATGTTTTGCGGCTTGCCTTCGTTGATGGCCTTGTTCGTGAGGATCTCGCGTTCCTTCTCGATGTCGCCCGAGTTCACTTCGTCACGCGTCAGGTAACGCGGACGCTCGGCGGCGATGTGCAACGCGACGTCCTTGGCAAGCTCGGCCGAGCCGCCTTCGAGTTCGACGAGCACGCCGATCTTGCCGTTGGAGTGCACGTAGCCACTCACGACGCCGTCCGTATCGATGAAAGCGGTGCGGTTGAGCACGAGGTTCTCGCCGATCTTGCCGGCTGCCGCCGCGAGTTCGTTCGCGACGGTCTCGCCGCCTTGACCGGACGTGGCCTTGAAGGCTTCGACGTCCGAGGCGCCGCTTTGCAGCAGCGACGCCGCGAAGCCTTGCACGAGCGCTTGGAAGTCGGCGTTGCGCGCCACGAAGTCCGTTTCCGAATTGACTTCGACGATCGCGCCCTTCTTGGCGTCGTCGGACAACTTCACGACGATGAGGCCTTCCTTGGCTTCACGGTCGGCCTTCTTGGCGGCCTTCACGATGCCGCGCTCGCGCAGCAACGCCACGGCCTTGTCTTCGTCGCCGCCCGCGTCGGCGAGCGCCTTCTTGACGTCCATCATGCCCGCGCCCGTCATTTCACGCAGCTTCTTGATCGATTCCATCATAAGGAGACCTCCTGGAAAACATCCCGGCCGGACGCTGTCAGGGCGCCTCGACCGGGATGAGGTGAGGGCTTAGTAGTCTTGGTCGGACGCGCGGCTCTTCTGGCTAATTTCGCCGCCGACGCCGTCGTTCGTCGTGAGTTGCGCTTCGTGCGTCCCGGCGTCCGCCGCAATCTCTTCTTGCAGCGCGTCGAGTTGGGCGACCTCTTCGGAAAGAGGCACGCTCGACACGTCTTCGGCGCCGCCGCGCGCTTCGACGATGATGTCGCCGATGCGGTGCGTGATGAGCTGGATCGAGCGAATCGCGTCGTCGTTTCCGGGCACGATGTAGTCGATGACGTCGGGGTCGGAGTCCGTGTCAGCGAGGGCGATCACGGGAATGCCGAGCTTCTGCGCTTCCTGAACGGCGATGACTTCCTTCGTGGGGTCCACGACGAAGATCGCGTCCGGAAGGCGCGTCATCTTGCGGATGCCGCCGACGTAGCGCAGCAGGCGTTCACGCTCGGCGCCGAGGACGATTCGCTCGGCCTTGGGGCGCTCGTTGATGCGGCCCGACTCGAACATGTCGTCGAGCTCGTTGAGGCGCTCGATGCGCGTGCGAATCGTGCGGAAGTTCGTGAGCATCCCGCCGAGCCAACGCTGCGTGACGAAGGGCATGCCCGAGCGGCGCGCTTCGAGTTCCACGATTTCTTGCGCCTGCTTTTTGGTGCCGACGAAGAGAATGATGCCGCCGCGCTCGGCCGTCGCCTTGATGTAGTCGAAGCTGCGGTCGATCTGCTTGAGGGTCTTTTGCAGGTCGATGATGAAAATGCCGTTGCGTTCGGCGAAGATGAAGCGCTTGAACTTGGGGTTCCAGCGCTTCGTTTCGTGCCCGAAGTGCACGCCCGCTTCCAGCAATTGCTTCATTCCGATGTAAGACATGGAGCCTCCTGAGCGTTGAAACGAGATGTGGCGACCCTCGCACGAACGGATGCTCGCCGCGACGCTCGAGCGCGGCCAGCGGGAGCGAGAGCGCACCCAAAGAAGAAGTGTAGCACGCCTCCCGAGGTCACGAAAAGAGCGCCCCGAGATTGACTCGGGGCGCTCGACTTCAGGAGCGGTCAGCGGACGCGGGTGAGCGCCGCCTGCGCTTCTTGGTAGCCGGGGTTGAGGCGCACGGCTTCGCCGTACGCTTCGCGGGCCGCGACCTTGTCACCGCTCGCTTCGTTGGCCCGCCCGAGCCAGAAGAAGTACTCGGGGTTCGTGAGGGCCAGCGCGGCGGCCTTCGTGAGGTCCGTGCGGGCGTCCTTGAGCTGGCTGCCGTCGAGCGCGAGACGACCGCGGTAGTAGTAGAACTCGGGGTAGCGCGTCGGCGCGAGGTTGAGGGCCGCGTCGAGTTGCGTCTTGGCGCTCGCCGCGTCCTTGTTGAGGTACGCGAGGATACCGTTTTGGCCGAGCACGTACGCGTTTTGCGGCGCGAGGCGCAGCGCTTGGGCGAGTTCGAGGCGTGCGGCCTCCATTTGATTCGTCACCATCAAGAGCTTGCCGTAGTACGCCCTTGCCATGACGTTTTGAGGCTCGGCGATCACGGCTTTTTGAAGTGTCGAGACGGCGAGCGGCAGCTGATTCGTGGCGTAGTAGAGGTCGCCGAGGTTGTAGAGCACCGTGGCGTTGTTGGGCGCGAGGGCCACGGCCTGCTTCGCGGCGTCGATGGCGCGCGTGTAGTCGCCGCGCAGCGCGAAGACGTTGCTGCGCTCGTTCCAAACGGCGGCAGAGGACGGCAGGATCGTTTGGGCGTCCGTCAGGATCTTCAGCGCCTGATCGAGGTTATCCTTGACAGAGTCGCGATCGGTCGTGGAGACGTACTGCGCCGTGTACGCTTGCGCGAGGGCGATGTACGCGCTGATGTTGCGCGCGTCCTGCTGCATGAGTTTGCGCAGCGTCTCGATCGCGGCTGAGTACAGACGCAGACGCGTTTGCGTGCGGCCGAGGCCGAGCAGCGCGTCGGAAGAACGGGCATTGCACTCGGACGCCGCCTTGAAGGCGACGTACGCGGAGTCGTACTTCTGGTCGGAGTAGTACGAATTGCCGAGCACGATATAGCTGCCGCAACTGAACACGGGGCGCGTCGAGGGCGTCGTGCTCGGTTGGGTCGTGCGGGGCGCGGCGGGAGTGGAGGGCGCCGAGGGAGCGGGAGTCGTAGGCGGAGTGGTGGGCGTCGAAGTCGACTGGGCAAGAGCTGACGAGCTCAGGCCGAGCAGGACGACACCAGCTCTCAACCCGTGCAGGCCGAGCGGGAAAGCACGCTTCACTGGGAAACCTCCAATGGGATCAAGGCTAGCATCGCTGCGACATGTGTCGCAAGAGCGCTGTCTTCTTGCCCATTTCATCCCGGCAATGATATAAATCGCGCGCAATGAGAGAGTGAACACGATCTGAGAAAGCTGACTTCAGAGTTGTCGGTTCACAGGACGCGCGGGTCATAATGAACATGATGACGAGGCGATTGGGGCTCACAGGCAGCATCGGCGCCGGGAAAAGCACCGTCGCGCGGCTTCTGCGCGCTCGAGGTTTCACGGTGCTCGACGCGGACGAGATCGCGCGGGAAGTGTCTCGCTCTCACGAGGTGCTCGCCGAGGTAGCAAGCGCGTTCGGCCCGCAGTACGTTCACGAAGGCGACCTCAATCGCCCCTTGCTGTCGAGCCTCGTCTTTTCGCAGCCCGAGCAGCGGGCCGCGCTCAACGCGATCGTCCATCCGCGCGTACGAGCGGAGATGGAGCGGCGCGAGCGCGAAGCGGGCACTTCGTGGGTCGTGCAAGACGTGCCCTTGCTCTTCGAAGGCGGACTCGACGCGCGCATGGACGCCATCATCGTCGTGGACGCGCCCCTCGAAGCGCGCGTCGCGCGGGTGATGGCGCGCGACGGCCTTTCGCGGGAAGCGGTCCTGGCTCGGGACGCGGCACAGATGCCCGCCGAAGAGAAGCGCCGCCGCGCCAGCTGCGTGCTGGTCAACGACGGCGACCTCGCCTCGCTCGAGCGTCAGCTCGACGCGGCGCTCACGGCGATGGGCGCGTCGAGCTGACGCTCTTCGCGGCGATGCGCCAGCGCGGCGCGGATGAACCCCACGAAGGGCGCACTGGGACGCATCGGGCGGCTCTTGAATTCCGGGTGACTCTGCAAGCCCACGAAGAACGGGTGGTCGGGCAGTTCGATCGCTTCGACGAGCCCCGCTCCGCGGCCCGCCATGCCAGGCGTGACGCCCGAAACGACGAGGCCCGCCGCCTGTACCTTCTCGACGTACGCGGGATTGACTTCGTAACGGTGGCGGTGGCGTTCCATCACCGTGCCGCCGCTCGGCACGCCGTACAACTCGGCGAGTTTGGTGCCGCCGCGCAATTGCATGGGCCAGTCTCCGAGACGCATCGTGCCTCCGAGGCCCGCCACTTCGAGTTGCTCGGGCATGAGGTCGATGACTTTGTGCGGAGAGTACGGATCGAACTCCGACGAGTTCGCCCGCTCCAAGCCGATGGATCTCGCGAATTCGATCACGGCGATCTGCATGCCGAGGCAGATTCCGAGGTACGGCAACTTGGTGTCGCGGGCGTACGAAGCCGCGCGAATCTTGCCCTCGATGCCGCGAATCCCGAAGCCGCCGGGTACGAGCACGCCGTCCGTATCAGCGAAGTGGCGCTCTAGATCGCCGGGGTCCGATTCGTTGGCGAGTTCCTCGGCGTTCACCCACTTCACGTTGACGCGCGCTCCGTTCGCGATGCCCGCGTGCGTTAAGGCTTCCAGCAAGCTCAGGTACGCGTCGGGCATCGCCGTGTACTTCCCGGCGATGGCGATCGTCACCTCACGCGGCGGCGTCTTGATGATGCGCGCCGCTTCCTGCCACACGCCGAGGTTCGGCAAGATCGGCTCGAGGGCGAGATGCGCCTCCACGACCTTGCCGAGCCCCTGCTCCTCGAGGGCGAGCGGCACCTCGTAGACGTGCGGCACATCGTACGACGTGAAGACGTTGCCGGGCCGTACGGACGTGAACATCGCGATTTTGCGCGTGATGTCGTCGGGCAGCCTCTTCGCCGAGCGGACCATCACGATGTCGGGCGAGATCCCGACGGCGCGCAAGCTCGCCACCGAGTGCTGCGTCGGCTTCGTCTTGAACTCGTGCGACGTCGGAAGGTACGGCACGAGGGTGAGGTGCAGGTAGAGGGTGTTCTCCTCGCCCTCGTCGAAGCGCAGTTGGCGAATCGCCTCCAGGAACGGCAAGCTCTCGATGTCGCCGACGGTCCCGCCGACTTCGACGATCACGATCTCCGCGCCCGCCTTCTCCCCTGCCACGCGAATACGGCGCTTGATCTCGTCGGTGATGTGCGGAATGACCTGCACGGTTTGGCTGAGGTAATCGCCCGCACGCTCCTTGCGAATGACTTCCAAGTAGACCTGACCTGTCGTGATGTTGCTGCCTTCGGGCACGTCGAGGTCGAGAAACCGCTCGTAGTTGCCGATGTCGAGGTCCGTCTCGGCGCCCGACGCCGTCACGAACACCTCGCCGTGCTCGTACGGACGCATTGTGCCCGCGTCGATGTTGATGTACGGATCGATCTTCACGGCCGTGACCTTGTAACCGCGGGCTCTCAGCAGCGCGCCGAGCGAGGCGGTCGCGACGCCCTTGCCAAGGCTCGACACCACGCCGCCCGTGACGAAGATGTACTTCATGTTCAAGTCCCCCTGCTTTTCGCGAGCTCGCGCCCGACGATCGAATGGCGTCAAAAAAAGACAGCACAAAAGAAAAAACCGAAGACGCTCGGCCTTCGGGACTTCATGCTAACACGGATCTCGGGACGAAAGCTTCACCGCGCGACGTTTCGAGGAAAGGCGCTCGTGCGAAGCGGCGTGACGCGCACGACCTTACCCGAAACGCGCCGCGCGAGCGCGATCGTCACCTCGACGCCGTCCCCCGTGCGTGCGAACGGCGACACGCTCGAATCGAGAAAGTCGCACACGATCAAGCCGACGCCGGTTGGCTGAAAGCTCACGGGAACGGCCGTGAAGTCGGGAGGACTCGGGTAGTACGAGCGGTATTCCATGAGCACCCACGCCGTCCCGTCGTTCGTGGCGTCGGCCCCCGGGTTGTTGCCGAGCGCGGCGTTCGCCGTGAGGACGGAGCGCTTGACCGGGTAGTAGGCGTAGAAGGCGTAGCAGCCCTCCGAGCGATAGGCGGGATGGCAGTCGACCGAGGCGTCCCTCGGCGGCAAGATCAACGCGAGGATGGGGTCGGTGCCCACCGTCCACGTCTGCCCGCCTGTCGGTCGACGGGACGTGAAGCCGCTGACGGACAAGCGTAAGGTCGAGCCGGTCGGATACACGTGAACGGCCTCGCGAATTCGGGCGGTCACGACGGCCGACGCGAGCGACGCTTCCGAGACGAGTTCCGCGCGAGCGGACAGGTCTGCGCTCGCCCTCGCCGACGTTTGCAACACGCCGATCAGCACCAAGCCCAGCGTCGCGGCGAGGCCGAGGGCGAACAGCATCTCCAGCAAGGTGAACCCCCTCGACTTCATCGGCCCTCCGGCCTCGCCACATCGAACACGAGGATCGTTTCTCCGAGCGCCACGCGAACGCGCAGCAAGGCGGGCGGATGAAGTTGAAACGTCGAGCAAGTCGAGGCAGGCGTCGGGCCGCTCGAACCGTCGAGCGCCGACGCCGTCACGCGGACGTTCGCATCCACGGTGACCCCGCAGCGCCCCGCGTAGTTGGCAGGGTTCCTCCACGCCGCGCGTACGCGCTCGGACGCTTCGAACAGGCGCGCGTCGAGGGTGAGCGACGTTTCACTGGCGCGCGCCATCCCGAACAGGCCCGACAGAGGCGCGACCACGGTCAGCACGAGCGCGAGCAGCGCAAGGGCGACGAGGACTTCCACGAGGGTGAAGGCCGTCTCGCGCGACGTCGGCGGGCGGTGCCGAGGCGCGTCACTCATCGCCCGTCACCATCACCTTTCCGGTGATCCCGACGATTTTGACGAGCAGAGGCCGTGTTCCCGGTACGCCCTCCACGCGCAGCACCACCCCGATCGCCGCCGCCAGTTCCGCGTACGGCGGGGTGTACGTGACGATTACTCGTCCGACGGGGCAGGTGACGCACACCAGCCGCGTCCCAGAAGGTAGGACACGTGAAAGCGACCGATTGCCGCTCGCCATCGTGTAACCGACCGTTTCTCGCGCTTCTGACGGCCACGAGAAGACTTGGACGAGCGACGAGCGCACTGCCTCGAAGCGAGCGGCGCGCAAATCGGACGCGACGAGGAAGGCGGCTTCTCGCACGGCACCTTGACGCACGGCCCTCGTGGCAACGAAGAAGCCGACACCGAGCACCACGCCCAGGATCGCGCACACGACGAGCGCTTCGAGCAGCGTGAAGCCCGCCGAATCGCGTCCTTGCCTCACGGAACTTGCCTCCAGGTGCCCGGCACGGCGAACGTGGACGTGTCGACCGTCCAACGAGCTTCGCGCGGAAAAGCGGGGGGCGGCGTGCGGTCGTCGTGGATGACGTCGAGCCGTACGGCGAGAGGTCGAGGTGCACGCTCGGCGACGCTGCCCAGCAAGTGCAGGGTCGGGGCCGCGACCGCGGGGCATGCGGCGATCGACGCGCACGACGGTGTGGCGAGCCCTCGTCCGTCGGCGAGCACCGCAACGTTGGCGTGCAACGAGAGGTCGCTCGATCGGCTCGGCAGAATCGAGAGGTCGCCGCCGAGCGCGACGAGACCGAGGCTGTTGATCGCAGAAGGCGTGACGCGAGGATCTTGCGAGAACGTGACGTCGTCACCCACGCCGATTCCCCCGAGGGCCACGATCGAGATCCTCGCCGAGTTCGAAACGTCCGGAGCGTTCGAGCCGTCTCCGCGCATGTCACGGACGTCTCCCCGGACGAGGACGACGCCCGAAAAGGCCACACCCGACTCGGCGAAGTTCTCGCCGCGCCACACGTCCCACAGTCCGTCTTCTCGCGCCCGCAAGGACGTCGTGCCGCCGCCTTGCGTGACGTCGACGATTTGACGACCGTCGCGCACGGAGAGGACGAGGCGGTCCACGTTCCCCTCGATGGTCAAGCCGCTCTCCGACAGTCGCGCGCCCGACGTCGACGAGGCGGTCGTGACGTCGTTCAGGACGTCGCCGGGCGTCGGAAACACGACCGTGGGCGCGTCGAAGGTCGGCGTGGACGCGAACATCTTCGGGCACGCGAGAAGCGAAGCGCATCCGACGTCTCCCGTCACGTTAGCGGACGAACTCGCCGTGGAGAACGTTCCGTCGAACCGTGCGAAGGCGGTCGGAGTCATCTCGAACACGGGTGCGGCGTTGGAATGGACTGGCCCGACGAAGTGATCGCCCGCTCGAAAGGAATTGGCTTCGTTCGTGGTGGACGGCGCGTCGCGCAACACGGCGAAGCGGTGTAGGGAGCGTCGGGCGATCGTCACGACGAGGTCGTCGGTCGTGTCGACGCGCACGTGACGACGAGCGACGACTTGACCGTCACGCTCGACGGTTCCGACTCCTTCGAGGGTGACGAGACGAAGATGCAAGCGGTACGTCGCGTCGCTCGTGCGTTCGGCAGCCGAGGGTCGCAGCACGACATTCCAGCGGGCGTGACGAACGAGGCTCGAGTCGGCGTCCAGAACGACGTCGCGTTCGCGTCCGAACAGCACGTCGCGCCAGAACGCCGCCGCGTCCTCGCCGTCGGGATAGGCCGTCGCGGGGGCAAGCGCCGTGAAGACGTCGAGCGCCCCGTCGCTCGCCTGCTCGCTGGCGTTGCAACGCGCGCCGTCGGCGGTGTCCCGCCAAGGATGTTCGCCGCAGAAGCGCGACACGAGGGCGTCGAGTCGCGGCGCGGCATCTTCGTCGGAGATACGGACGGTGTCGAGGACGCGTCGAAGGTCGGCGAGGTGGGCGCGTGCATGCGCGAGACCGGATTCGGCGGCGAGTTGGGCGGCGACCGCGTCGTGTCCGTCGGCGGCGCTGACTCGGGTCGTGAGGGTGAGCGCGAAGGTGACGACGACCATGCCAGCGAGCAGCAAGGCCAGCATCAAAACGGTGAGGATCAGGGCGGCGCCGCTTCGAGGCGACCTGGTGAGGCGTAAGGATCGAGGATTGGAAGCGTGAGGCGTGAGGCGCGACATGACGACGCGTTGTAGTGTCGATATATGAAGGCGGGCTAAAGGCAGTGCTCAAGATTCGCGTCACCTCGACATCAATGGGAGAATTCGGGAATGTAACAGATTCCCGAAGCGGCGTGAGGTATGTTAAGGCGTGCTTTCGCGCTTTTCCCACCTTTTGTTCATCTGCTTGTTGTCGGCGAGCGCGGCCTTTGCCCGGCCCGCGAGCGCCTATCTGCCCGACCTCGCCTTCGTGCATCAGACGTACAACAACTGCGGTCCAGCCTCGATCGTGAGCGTGCTCGGTTACTACGGCCTCAAGGCGGACCAAAGCGAGCTCGCGCGCGTTTTGCGGCCAAGAGGCGGCTACATGACGGCGGACGTGATCGATCCGTTCCTCAAGCCGTATGGCCTGCGCGCCACGCGCTTCAAGCGCGGCGAGATCGAGCACATTCGCCTGCTGGTCGCGCAGGGCATCCCGGTGATCGTCCTGCAATGGCTCGACCGGGTGGGCGGCATTCCTCACTTCCGCGTCGTGCGAGGTTACGACGACAAGCAAGGCGTTTTCTGGATGGCGGATCCCATCTACGGGCCGAACGTGTACGTCGACTACCACGACTTCGAGAGGTTGTGGGCGGTGTACGGACAGGAGTTCATTCCCGTGTATCCCGAAGGCTGGCAAGCGAAGATCGAGAAGATCCTCGGGGTGAAAGGCGTGCCGCGCGGATGATCCTGTCGATCGAGACGGCGACGCCGTTCCTCGTCGTCGGGCTCGTCGGGCAAAGCGTCGCCGACGAGCGGGTCGAGCGCGTGGAGCGCGCGCACGCCGAGCGATTACCCGCCATCGCCGAGGACTTCCTTCGACGCGACCTCGATCTCGTCGTGATCGGGACGGGACCGGGCTCGTACACCGGCGTGCGCGTCGGCGCGAGCTACGCGCTCGGCGTGGCGCGCGCGCGCGGCGTGACCGTCAAGGGGGTGAGCACCCTCGAAGCCATCGCGGCGAAGGGCGAAGGGCCCGTCGCCGTGTCCCTCGACGCGCGCAAGGACTTCGTGTACGGCGCGCGGTACGAAGTCGCGAACGGAATCGTGACAAGAGTGATCGACGAGCCTGCCAAGCTTTCCCTCGCCGAGTTCGAGGCGCGCGCGAAAGGCTTTTCGTGGTTGCGCGACGAAGCGCCGGGCGGCGTGGCGCTCGCGCGCCTCGGCGAAGCGCGGGGCCGCACGGATTGGGCGCTGTCATACTTGTAGCGTGACCGAACTGCTTTTCCGACGAGATCCCTACGCGACGATGTTCGAAGCGACCGTGACCGAGGTGCGCGGCCACGACGTGCTTCTCGACCGTACCCTCTTCTACCCCGAGGCAGGTGGGCAAAGCGCCGACGAGGGCGTTCTTCGTAGCGTGAGCGGCGAGGCTCGGGTCGTGGACGTTCGGAAGGACGGCGAGGTCGTGTGGCACACCGTGGAGGGTATCGTGCCGAGCGCCGGGAACGTCGTGACGGGCGAGCTCGATTGGCCCGTTCGTTACCGCCACATGCAACGCCACACGGGCGAGCACCTTCTCGCGCAAGCCTTCTTGCGCGTCAACGACGCTTTTCGCGTCGAGGCGGTGTCGATGCGCTCGCCCACCTGCACGATCGACTTGCGAGGTGATCCCACGTTCGAGGATGCACGCGCCGCCGAAGCGATCTTGCGGGAGGTGGCGGCGAAAGACTGGCGAGTCGAGGCGTTCGAAGTGCCGTCCGGGGAACTGTCTGCCTTTCCGCTGCGCCGTCCGCCGAAAGTCAGCGGGCTCGTGCGCCTGGTTGGCGTACGAGACGCCGACGGCGGGTGGTGGGAGATGAGCGCGTGCGGCGGCACGCACTTGAAGTCGACCGCGTTCGCCTCGCCGATCGTCGTGCTGGGATTGGAGCGCGTCAAGGGCGGTTTGACGCGCGTGTCGTTCATGGCGGGCGACGAGGCGACGGAGTACCTCGGTCGCGTGTACCAAGACGCGAAGAGTGTCGCGCAGAAGCTCAGCGTGCCCGTCGAGAAGCTCGTCGAGCGCTTCGAGGCGACGCTGCAAGACGCGGCGAGCACAAAGCAGGAACTGGAGCGGGCGCGCTCCAGTTGGGGCGAGACGCTCGCGGCGGGTTCCGAGCGTCTCGGGCACGCGCGTTTCGTGCGCGTGCCCGACGTGGCGCTCGTCGTTCACGTTCTCAAAGCCTTCTTGGATGAGCCGAGCGCTGTCGGCATCGTCCTCTCGCCCGAAGGGCGTTGCGGCGTGGCGAGCACCCGCCAGGACGTCCACGCGGGCAAGACGTTGCAAGCGCTGCTCGAAGCTTCGGGCGGGCGCGGCGGCGGCAAGCCCGACGTGGCGCAAGGTCAGACGGCGAGCCTCGATACGTTCGAGGACGCGGCGCGATCGTTCGCCTCAACGCTCGTTTAGGCGATCTCGCTGGAAGGCGGGCGGCGCGCACGACACCTTGGAGAAGTGATTCGACGTCTGCTCGCCTTGCTGCCCCTGTCGGCTTCCGTCGCCTTCGCACACGAGAAGTGGTTTCACGACGCCACGCGCTTCCCACTTCGCTGGGATCTGTTCTTCACGCCGTTGCCGCTTGCCCTCGTAGGCGCCGTCTTGATCGTGACGTTGCTCGCGTGGCTGTTTCAGCGGGCGCGGGGCGGGCAGGGATTCTTGCCGGGCTTTTTGGTGTTCGGAGCAACGCAGCCACGTCTCACGCTGCTGTACGCGGTCATCCCGGCGATTCTCGCCGTTCACTTGGCGGTGCCGCTCCTCGTCAACGGCGTGGAAGGCACGCTCTTCTCGCCGAACAACGAGCTGCAAGGCGGCTGGGCGTACCCGTTGGGCTTGCTGCAAGTCGGCGTGGCGCTCGCCTTGTTCTACGGAGGCTTCACGCGCATCGCCGCGCTCGTCCTCGGCGCGATGTGGATCGCTGGCCTGTTCGCCGCAGGCTTCTCGGACACGCTCGACAACATCCATTACCTCGGCTTCGCCGTGTTCTTCTGGCTGGCGGGACGCGGGCCGATCTCGGTCGGGCGGCTCGTCTTGCCTCGCATGGAGCCGCCCGCCGATCTCGCGCGCTTCGCCGTGCCCGCCTTGCGGATCTTCACGGCGCTCAGCCTCATCTCCGTGGCGTTCAGCGAAAAGTTCGCGAATTTGCCGCTCGCGACGTCCTTCCTAGGCGAGTACCCGCTCAACGTGGCGGCGAACTTCGGCCTCGGCTTGAGCGACACGAACTTCGCGCTGCTCGCGGGCGCGATCGAATTGCTCGTCGGGCTGTTCTTGCTCTTCAACATCTTTCCGCGCGAAATCATCCTCATCGCGTGGCTGCCCTTCAATCTCACGTTGACGGTCTTTCGTTGGCAGGAGCTCGTGGGGCACTTGCCGTACTACGGCATCATGGCGTTGCTGCTGGTGTGGTGGCAAGGCCGGGAAAACGAGGACGCGTGGCGACGCGGTCTGCACGAATCGATCGTTCCGTCTCGTCCGCATGCCGACGAGGGCGCCGTGCTGCCCGACGACCACGGCGTGAAGACGAAGCGGGGCGCCGCCGCGTCCGGCGACTGAACTCGGCGAGCGGAGCGTCAAGCCGGCACCTCGCTGGGACGACGCAGACGCAGCGCGAGCGCGAACGCGACGATCACGAGGACGACGGCGAGGATGAACGCGTGGCGCAACCCTTCGGCGAGCGCTTGGCCTCCTCGCGCGAAGCCTTCCCCGATCAGCAAGCCCATCAAGGCCACACCGAGCGCGCCGCCCATCGTGCGCGAAAACAGCACGGCCGACGTCACGGCGCCGAGCTCGCTTTTCGGCGTCGCTCCCTGCACGGCGATGAGGAGGCTGAACATCGCGAAGCCCATGCCGCTTCCGGCGAGGAAGCCGGCGGCGGCGAGCGCAGGAATCGGAAAGCCGATGAGCAAGGCGAGCGCCGCGTACGCCACGATCAGCAGGGCGTGCCCGAGAATCACGAGCCGCGTGAGCCCCACGCGCAAAGCGACGCGTGACGCCACGATGCTCGTGACCGTCCATCCCACGAGCATCGGCGTGAGGATGAGGCCCGCCTGCGTCGCGCCTCCGCCCGTGACGCCTTGCGCGTACAGCGGCAGGTACGATACGGACCCGAAGTACGCGGCGCCCGCGAGAATGTTGTTCAGCACGCCGACGCGGGGCAGGCGCAGGCGCAGGGAGCTGATCGGAAGCAGCGGTGAGGCGTGCCGCAACTCCACGAGCACGGCGAGCGCGAGCATCACGAGTCCCACGGCCACTTCGGCCCAAACCTTGAGTTCCAAGCCCCAAATCAACAGGCCGCTGCCGAGCGTGAAGAGGATCGCGCCGCCCCAATCGAGCGACACGCGGCCGCGGCCGGGCGATTCGCGCAAGAAGCGCCACACGAGCAGCGCGGCGATCACGCCGAACGGCACGCTCATGTAGAAGACGAGGCGCCATGACGTCGAATCGACGATGAGTCCGCCCAGCAGCGGCCCGAAGAGGCCCGAGAGTCCCCACACGCCGCTGATGAAGCCTTGCACCCTCGCGCGGGTTTCCATCGTGTACACCTCGCCGATGATCGTGAACGTCAAGGGCTGGACGGCGCCCGCTCCGACGCCTTGCAGCGCGCGCGCGACGATCAGCCACGACATGGAGTTCGCCGCGCCGCAAAATGCCGATCCGATCAAAAACAGGATCACGCCGAGCAGATAAAGGTTCTTGCGGCCCAGCATGTCCGACGCGCGCCCCCACAGCGGGCTGCTGACGGTGCTGGTGAGCAGGTACACGGCGAACGGCAAGGCGTACAACTCCTGGCCCCCGAGGTCGCGAATGACGCTTGGCATGGCGGTCGCGACGACTGTGCTTTCCAACGCGGCGAGAAAGATCCCGACGACAAGGCCGGAGGTGGCGAGACGACGATCGGACGGCGAGGAGGAAGTCACGAGGGCGATCATACGCCCGCTCACGCGACGACTCCGTGAAGGCCGAGTCAAACGATGTTGCGGGCGAACGTAGGCGAAGCAGCGTAGTCCTCGTAAGCCTGCGACCCGCGCTCGGCGTAGTCCTTTCGTGGCATGCGCATACGACCCGCACAAACGACAATGACTTCAGAAGCGGACGAAGCGCCGCTCGATCTCAATAGGAGCCCAAGATGAATCACCTTCTGGAAAGTCAGCTCGCGACTCTGCGCGTTCAGCAACTGCGCATGGAAGCTCGGCAAGATCAACTCGTCAAGGAAGCAAAAATGGAGTCGCGCGGCGATCTGCTCGCCCGTCTCGGCCTCGGTCGCCCCGAGGGGAAAGTGCAACCCGCCCGAGCATGAGCCACCTGCCGATTCTTCGTCGAGGCCGCCAAAAGCGGCCTCGACGCTTTTGTAGGAAGCTTTAGATCCCCCTCATCGTCGACGTGAGGGGGATCTCCACACTGGCGCTATGCCTTCTTCTCGACACGACGAATTGACGATTCACACGTCCGCCGATCCTCGCTTCACGACGCGCGCGGTGGTGGAAGCGCCGAGCGGCCTGTTCCTCGTGGATCTCGGCGAGCGCCCGTACTCGGAAAACGAAGGCGTGTCGTATGACGAGACGGCGTTCCTCGCGGCGATCACCGATGCTTACCGTGAAGGACGCGGCAAGCCCGTCGACAGCGTCGACGAAGCGTTTCGCTGAACCGAAACGAAGCGGCCCCGCTTCGCCCTCCCGGCGACGACGTGCGCGGGCCCTCGTCTTGCCGCCTCGGTAAGGCGGTCGGGTAACCTGATGACGTCGTGTTCGACGCTCGTCTTTCGCACGCTTGATTCGAGTCACTCAGGTTTTACCAGGAGATGCCATGACATTGCACGAACTCGCCGGTCGCCTCGCGCCCGCCGCTCTGCTCACGAACGTTCCGCGCCTCGTCAGCGCCTACTACAGCGAGCATCCCGACGCCGCGGATCCCGCGCAGCGCGTGGCCTTCGGAACGAGCGGGCACCGCGGCACGTCGCTGAACGCGTCGTTCACGGACGCGCACATCGCCGCGATCAGTCAGGCGGTCGCCGAACAGCGCCGAGCGGAAGGCGTGACAGGACCGCTCTTCCTCGGGATGGACACGCACGCGCTCAGCGAGGCCGCGTGGACGACGGCGATCGAAGTTCTCGCGGCGAACGACGTGGAAGTGCGTTTCGAGGCGGGCCGTGGCTTCACGCCGACGCCGCTCGTATCGCACGCGATCTTGACGTACAACAAGGGCCGCTCGCAGCAACTCGCGGACGGGATCGTCATCACGCCGAGCCACAACCCGCCGCAAGACGGCGGCCTGAAGTACAACCCCCCGACGGGTGGACCCGCCGACACGAGCACCACCAAGGCCGTTCAGGAACGCGCGAACGAACTGCTCGCCAACGGTGGAGCGGGCATTCGCCGTGTACCGCTCGCGCGGGCCCTTCGAATGCCGAACGTCGCGGCGTTCGATTTCGTGACGCCCTACGTCGGCACGCTGAGCGAAGCGGTGGACCTCGAGGTGATTCGCGCGTCGAGCCTCAAGATCGGCGTGGACCCGATGGGCGGCGCGAGCCTCGCGACATGGGAGCGTCTCGCGGAGGACTCGGGGCTGAACCTCACGATCGTGAACGACCGCGTTGATCCCACGTTCGCGTTCATGCACGTCGACAAGGACGGCAAGATCCGCATGGACTGCTCCAGCCCGTACGCGATGGCGGGTCTGCTGAATCTGCGCGCGGACTTCGACGTCGCCGTCGGCAACGACCCCGACGCGGATCGGCACGGCATCGTCACGAAGGACGGCTTGATGAATCCCAACCATTTCCTGGCGGTGTGCGTGCGCTACTTGTTCGCGCACCGAACGGCATGGCGCGCGGACGTCGGGGTCGGCAAGACGCTGGTGTCGAGCGCGATTATCGACCGCGTGACAGCCGAGTTGGGACGGCGCTTGGAGGAAGTGCCCGTGGGCTTCAAGTACTTCGTGCCGGGCTTGCTGTCGGGCTCGCTGGGATTCGGCGGCGAGGAAAGCGCGGGCGCGTCGTTTCTGCGGCGTGACGGCACTCCGTGGACGACCGACAAGGACGGCATCGTGCTCGGCTTGCTGGCCGCCGAGATCGCGGCCGTGACGGGGCGGGTGCCGAGCGAGCACTACCGTGAAATCGAGGCGAAGCTGGGCGCCAGCAGTTACGCGCGTATCGACGCGCCCGCCAACGCCGCCCAGAAGAAGGTGCTGTCGAACTTGTCGCCCGAACTCGTGACGGCGACGAGCCTCGCCGGAGAGCCGATTCTCGCGAAGCTCACGCGAGCGCCGGGCAACAACGAGCCGATCGGCGGCTTGAAGGTAACGACGGCCAACGCCTGGTTCGCCGCGCGTCCCAGCGGCACCGAGGACGTGTACAAGATCTACGCCGAGAGCTTTCTCGGCGGCGAGCATCTCGCCACGGTGCTGAGCGAAGCCAGAGAAGTGGTCGACGGCGCGTTCTCGGCGGCGGGCCTTTGATTCGCGGGCGAATCAAGCCGAGCCCGGACCGAGTTTAAAGTACACTTTCGGAAGCGCCCTCGGCTCGCGCTGCCTGACTCATGAGGTCCTCGACCAAACCGACCATGATCGAATCGGACTCGCCGCTCGGGCGTCTGAAGCGGCGCACGTACCTGTCGGTATTGGTCGTCGCGGTCGTGGGAACGCTCGCCTCGCTCGGATTGGAATTCTTGCAAGGCACGCTGTTCGAGCCGAGCTTGTGGCCGCGCGGAGCCGCCCTCGCGCTCTACTCGTGGTTGCTCTGGGCCGTTTTCGCCAAGCGGGTGGAACTACACCTCGTCGAGGCCATCGGCTTGTACGGCATCAGCGTGCTCTTCTTGTGGCAAGTCGTGCTGGAAGCTCTGGCAGGCCATCCGACGCCTCCCTCCTTGCACCTCACCCTCGTCGCGATCGCCGTTTCCTGCTTGATCACCGTGAGCCGCGACGTGGCGGCCCGCTTCATGGCAAGCCTTTACGTCACGTCCTTCGCGTTGCCCGCGCTCGTCGCGCTGGCGCGCGACGAGCCGGTCACAAGCGCGCTCAACCTCGACTTGCTCGCGATCACCGGAGCGGTGCTGGCCTTGCTGTTTTTCCTGTCGACGTACAACCATCACCTCGGGCAGCAGCGTTTGGAAACCGAGGAGATGCGGCGCCTCGCGTTCACGGACGCCGTGACGGGCGTCGCCAATCGCCGCAAGCTCTACGAGGTGCTGAACGGGACCCTCAAGACGGGGGTCAGCATCGTGCTCCTCGACCTCGATCATTTCAAAAGCGTCAACGACCGCTTCGGCCACGAGGCGGGCGACGCCGTGCTGCGCGAAGTGGCGCGCCGCCTGCGAAGCGAGTTGCGTCCGCACGACTCGCTGGGTCGGTGGGGCGGCGAGGAGTTCCTCGTGGTGCTGCCCGACACGTCCTCGTCCGAAGCGGCGAGCGTCGCCGAGCGCTTGTGGCGCGCCCTTCGCGCGCACCCCTTTCGCCGCGCGGGCCGCGTGACCGGCAGTTTCGGCGTGGCGACCGCGCGCACGGGCGACTCGACCGACCGTCTCGTTAGCCGGGCGGACGCCCGCTTGTACCAAGCCAAGCAGCTCGGACGCGACCGCGTCGTGTGGTCGGACGCGAACCACCCGATGTCCGAGACGACCCTCATCCTTGAAGAGTGACTTGACGTCGTTCACACGCGTCCCGCACTTCGCACACGGACGATGAGGCATGTCGACCTTCCCGACTCGAGGAGGCGTGCAAGAAGCGCGGCCCGACGTGGCGCGCGTTCGCACCCTCATGGTGAACACCTTCCTGCTCGGCGAGCCGGGCGGACCGTGGATTCTCGTGGACGCGGGCCTGCCAGGATTCGCGAACACCATCAAGCTCGCCGCGAAAACTCGGTTCGGTATCCGAAAGCCCGACGCGATCGTGCTCACGCACGGGCACTTCGATCACATCGGCAGCCTGGGCGAACTCGCGCGCAGTTGGGACGTCCCGATTTACGTTCACCCACTCGAACGGCCTTACGTCACGGGCGAGTCCGCGTACCCGCCCGGCGATTCGAGCGTCGGCGGCGGATGGATGGCAAAGCTTGGCCCGATGCTGCCGCCCGGTCCCTTCGATTTCGGCTCGCGCGTTCGCGACCTGCCCGCCGACGGCAGCGTTCCCGGAGCGCCCGGTTGGCGCTGGCTGCACACCCCCGGACACACACCCGGACACGTTTCGCTGTGGCGAGAGCGCGACCGGACCCTCATCGTGGGAGACGCGTTCGTCACGACCATTCAAGAGTCGCTGCGGGCGTCACTGTCCGAGCGGCCTCGCATCGTGCGGCGCCCGCCCGCGTACTACACGCCCGATTGGGACGCGGCGAGAGAAAGCGTGCGTCGTCTTTCGGCGTTGCAGCCCGAAGTCGCCGCGACCGGGCACGGCGAGCCGATGAGCGGTTCACCGCTGCGTTCGCAACTCGACATTCTCGCTCGAGACTTCGAGATCCTGGGACGTCCGCACGTCGGGCGGTACAGCACAGTGCCCGCACGAGCCGACGAGCACGGCGTCACCTTCGTTCCGCCGCCACCCGCGTCGAAGCCCAACCTGACCCTCCTCGCGGGCGGAGCGGTCCTGGGATTGCTCTTGCTGCGTCGACTCAGAAGTTGAGAACCGAACACTCGCCGAAGGCGGCGAGAATCAGTGCGGCGGGATGTTGCGACGCTGGGCTTTGTGATGATCGAGTTCCACCGCCAATTCCATCATGAGCCGGGCCGTGGAGCGCGAAATCGACTGAGGCATGGCAGCGAGCACGTACGGCTCGAGCGGTACGAAGGTGAACCCGCCGTGCTCGTGCGCGTCGGCAGAGAGCACAGCTTTCTTGAAGGCCGTTTCGCCGCCCATCTTCAGGTAGTGCGCCTCGACGACGTTGCCTTCGCGCATGAACAAGTGCGCGTCGATCGGGCCGATGTGCAGCGTCAACAGTCCCGTCTTGCGGTTGTGGTTGAGGCTCGTCAGCATCTCGAAGACGGGGAACACCGAAAAAGCACCGCTGAGTTGCACCTTCGGCATTTCGGCCATCTGCATCTCGGCGGCGAGGATGACCTTCTCTTCGGGCACTTCCTTGTCGATGTGCAAGCCCAGCTTGCGGTCGAGTTGCGCCCACAATTCAGCGGTGTCCAAGGTCGCGTCGAGGGGCACGTCATGCCTTCCCGGTGGAAACGGCGGCTCGCCTCGCTGCAAGTACGCGAACTTCGTCTCGACGAGTCCGGGCAGGCTCCTCACGAGAAAGCGGAAGTCGACCAGGCTTTTGTCCTCGAGCGTCTCGGCGCACACGATAGTATGCGGTCGGAGATCCTCGAGGCGGCGGAGGGCGTGAAAGGCGTTACGGGCGCGCTCGACGGTGTGGCCCTCGTCGTGCGCCTGCAATTCCAGCCGAAGCATGTTGAGTTCGTCGCGGTATACGAACAGGATTGTCACGAGAAGGCTCCGGGGCCGTTTGGAACGAAACGGCGTTCGAGAAGGACGAGTACGCTCTCACTATAGCGGCAGTCGTTCATGAAGCTTACACTTTTGCGGCGGAGAGAGTACGTCAGGCAGCGACATGCCGGGACCTTGTCGCCTTTCTCGTTCGCACTCTTAGAGACTCAATTGGTAGGAGGGGCCAGAGGACGAACCGACAAAGCGACCCGGCGCCTTCGCTCGGTCATTCGAACCGAATAGCGTCACACGCGTATGCAAGTCGAAGCGAACTGCCAACAAACCTTCGCCTCAGCGCGCTCGGTCTGGCACGAGCAGCCAGCGAGCCAAAAGCGGGCCGTCGAACAAGCCGAACACCGAGCGCTGAACCATGGAGTTGTACACGCCGTTGTAGATCGGCACGGGCAAGTCGCTCGACGGATACGTCGCCTGAGACCCGATGACCTTGAGGGGAAAGGAAAGTGCCAGCGCCGTCACGACGACGAAGCCCAACAAAGCGCCCCCCATGCCCCCCACGACGAGATGCCACGACCGAGGCGCGATCATCCACGTCAATCGTTCGGTGAGGACCGAGGTCGCGAAGCCGAGGGCCAACGCCACCACGACGCCGAGCCACGGTGACGGTAACGCGTTCGTGAGCAGCAAGCCCAGCAGCGCGGCTCCCGCCCACGCCGCGCCCATCAGGCCTCTACGAAATCCCAGTACGGTCAGGGCCGCCCACAACGTCGCGAGCAGCGCGTCGAACCAAGTCAGCATCATCCGTCATTCTACGCTCACACGTTCCTCAGAAGGGTGCGAAATGTCAAAAGTTCAGGGTCGCCGCGCTTCCACTGCCATAAAATGAATTCATGATTCGAGTGCTGCTCGCCGATGATCACGCCCTGTTCCGTCAAGGCCTCCGAAGCCTGTTGGAAAGCGAGGGGTTGCGCGTCATCGGAGAGGCCACCAACGGCCGCGAAGCGATTCGCTACGCCGCCGAGACCCATCCCGACGTGATTCTCATGGACATCCAGATGCCCGATCTCGACGGCGTGAAGGCGACGCAGGCCATTCTCGAGATCGATCCCACGGCGCGCGTCATCATGATCACCATGTACCGCCAAGACCGCTACGTCTTCGAGGCCGTCAAGGCCGGAGCGCGCGGCTACATCCTCAAGGACGCCGACGCAAGCGCTTTGCTCGACGCCATTCACCGTGTCGCCGCCGGAGAAGCGCTGCTCGACTCGGACCTCGCGCAAAACGTCCTCGACGACTTTCGCGACAAAAAGGAAGTCTTGCCGTCCGAGAAGCACGCCGACCTCAACGAACGTGAAACCACGATTCTCAAGTTGCTCGCGCAAGGCTACAGCAACCAGGAGATCGCGCTGCGCCTCGACATCTCCGAAAAGACCGTGCGCAACCGCCTCTCGGAGATCTTCACGAAGTTGCAGCTCAACAACCGCACGCAGGCGGCCCTGTACGCCATTCGGGAAGGCATCGCCAACCTTGAGTAAGCGCAAGGCCAGCGTCCGCCCGGAGTCGTTCAGGGCGGTGAAGAGGGTGTACCGCGCGGGTTGCGGTCGGTCGTGGGAGCTCGTGTCGGAGGCGTCCGACTTCGCGTACACCCGCCAAGAGTTCGCCGATTGCCCGACGTGCCCGCACCGCGTCGAAGCTCCCGAGAGCGGCGCCTTCTGCACGCTACGGCCGCAGGACGCCCCGCATCCTTTCGCGAGCTTGGCGTCCTTGAAGCTCACGGAGTAGCGTTTGGGCGTGACCCAGATCGCGGAATCCCTGCTGGCGCGCCATCCCGGCGCGGTGTCGATCATCGTTCGTGACGCCGAGACGGGCGACCTTCTGTTCGAGCGATCGCCCGACCGTCCCTTTCACGCCGCCTCCACCATCAAGGTTCCCTTGCTCGTACGCGCCCTTCAGCGTGTCGACGAGGAGTCGTTGTCTCTCGACGAGCGCCGCGAGATGCGCTCCAAGGATCAGGTCGGAGGGGCAGGGGTGTTGCACGAACTCGGCCCCGGTCTCGCCCTCACGCTGCGCGACTTGTTGACGCTCATGATCATCGTGTCCGACAACACCGCGACGAACATCGTCATCGACCTTCTGGGAATCGACGACGTGAACGCCTTTTTACGCGCGCAAGGATTCACGGTCACCGATCTCGTCGGCAAGCTGCAACTTCCCAGCGAGCGCCACAACGAGCGCCAGCGGCGCGGCGAACGCAACCGCGCGAACGCTCGCGAGCTTTGCGAATTGCTGTACCGTTTGACGCGAGGCACGCTGCTCTCCCCTGCCTCGACGGCCCTCGCGCTCGACATTCTGCGGCGTCAGCAGCTCAAGGACATCATCGGACGGCGAGCGCCTCGAGACGCGGACGGTGAGCTTCGCTTCGAGATCGCCTCCAAGAGCGGCGAACTCCGGGGCGTGCATCATGACGTCGGCGTCGTCCGCACCAAGCGACCGCTCGTCATCGCGGTGCTGAGTGACGGCGGCGAAGATCCGCGCGAGCATCCGGAAAACCGCGAGGTGGTCCTGTTGGCGGAAGTTGTCAGTGTCCTCATGGAGCGTTTCGGGGACATTACGCCCGGCAGTCCTTCCTTAGACTCGATTCGATAGAAGACGTGTCTCTCGGCTTGGAGCGCACTTGGGCGTGCGTGATATGCTGAGTGATACGGGCGTCACAATCGCGCCACACCAGGAGTGAGGGTCAAGGAGAGAGATGGAACGGAACGACGCGGTCATGCCAGGAGTCGCGATTGTGGTCGCGGCATTGATGTGGGTCTTGTTGCTGTGGTTGTTCAACAACGAGACCCAAGTCCCGAAAGTCGAAGTCAACCCACAGTTGAAGGCGGCGGCGGCCAAAGAATGGCCGACGATCGGCAAGAAGGTGTTCGAAGGCGCGCAACCCGCGTGCGCCGGTTGCCACGGTGTCGCCGGTCAAGGCGGCGCGGGACCCAAACTCGTCGGTGATGAGCACGTCGACGACACGGGCCTCATCGTCAACAACATCCGCAAGGGCAAGGGCATCATGCCCGCGTACCCCAACCTCAGCGACGCCGAGATCATCGCCGTTACGAACTACATTCGTAACTCGTGGGGTAACAAGTACGGCGTCGTCGGTCCGGAAGTGCTGCAAGCGGCCGTCTCCAACATCGGCCCCGAAGTGCTGCGCGTTCGCTCGCGCTTCGTTCCCGAGGACATCAAGCTTCCCGAAATCTTCCTCGGCACCTTCGTGATGGTGCTGCTTACCTACGGCGTCATCGGTCTGTTCAGCGTGTGGGCCGAAGGCACCGAGTTGCACGTCGGCATTCACAAGAACCGCTCCAACCCGATCGCCGTGCTGTTCTTCGTCGCGACGGTCGTGAGCGCCGCCATCTTCTCGATCCTCTTCGCCATTCAGATCGTCAAGACCCTCAGCGGTCAAGCAGCCGATCCGCCCGCGCAGCCGAGCGTCACCACCGAAGGCCTGTATTCGGCCATGATCTTCCTGAGCCTGGCGGCTGCGCTCGGCATCTACATGAAGTACTTCAAGGACAGCCAAGTCCTCGTCGAGGACGCGAGCGGCGAGTTCCCTTGGTAACCCGGAGCCAAGAATGACCAAATTCAAGCGAGTCGATCCTGAAATCAGCCGTCGCAAGTTCGTGAACTGGGCGCTCGGCATCTCGGCGGGCATCAGCGGCCTGGGCTTCTTGTCCATCGTCGGCAGCGCCCGTCCCGCCAACCGACAAACGCCCGACAAGCTCGGGCCCGTTCCCGGCGACATCCTCGTGCACGCGGAAGGTGAAAAGACCGGCCAGCCCGTCTCGGTCGCCGAGTTGGAGCGCAATCCCGTGCGCGCCTATCCGCAAGGCAAGGACAAGAGCGGCAAAGCTTTCTTGCGGCAAGGCGACCAGCAAACGAACCTCGTCGGCATCAGCAAATTCCCGGAAACCGAGCTCGGCACTGCCACGAACAAGCAGGCGGCGCCGCAAGGCATCGTGGCGTACAGCCTCGTGTGCCAGCACCTCGGTTGCCAAGTGAACTGGCGTAACGCCGACCAGACGCTGCTATGCCCGTGCCACTCGGGTGATTACGACATGCGCAACGGCGCGAAAGTCCTCGGCGGCCCGCCGCCACGTCCTCTCGCGCAACTCCCGCTCCGCGTCGACGGCGACAACCTTGTCGTGGCGGCGACTTTCTTAACGCCACCTTATGGCGTCGCCGAAGGTGATTTCGAACAATACAAGCAACGCGTCGAGGAGGCGAGCAAGGCATGAACCAATGGCTTGACGAACGTCTGAACATCTCGCGCTTGAACGACAAGTTCTTGCGCAAGGCCTTCCCCGTCCACCACTCGTACTTCCTGGGCGAGATCACGCTCTTCTCGCTGATCATCCTGATTCTCACAGGCGTCCTCTTGGCGCTCTTCTACGAGCCGAGCCAACGTCTCGTGCCCAATCCTCTCGACCCGGGCAGCGCCACTCAAGTGCCCGCCGCGTACGCCTCGGTCATTCAGATCAACGCGTTGCCGTACGGCGACATGCTGCGCCGCATTCACCACTGGACGGCGAACATCATGATGGCCGCCGCCGTGCTGCACATGATGCGCATCTACTTCACGGGTTCGTACAAGAAGCCGCGCGAAATCAACTGGTGGATCGGCGTGCTGCTGCTGATCTTCACGGCCCTCACGGCCCTCACCGGTTACAGCTTGCCGTTCGACAACTACGCCTTCACGACCATCAAGGTCATCTACGGAATCGCGGGCTCGATTCCCTGGGTCGGCGAGTACATCGCGCAACTCGCGTTCGCAGGCGCATTTCCCGGCGACCGCCTTATCGCGCGCATGTACGGCTACCACATCATGCTGCTGCCCGGCGTTCTGCTCGGCCTGACCGCCGCGCACATGCTGCTGATGATCAAGCAGAAGCACACGCAGCCCGGCTACGCCAAGCGCATCGCGTACAAGAAGATCGTCGGCGTGCCCTTGCTGCAAGACCAAAGCTTCATCATGGTGATGCTCGGCTTGCTGCTGCTCGGCGTGATCATGCTCTTCAGCGCGTTCATCCCGGTGCACCCCGTCGAGTACTACGGTCCTCCTTCCAACAACACGCCGCCCATCAAGCCCGACTGGTACTTCCTGTGGATCTTCGGCATCCTCGCGATCCTGCCGTCCACGCTGGAGTTCAAGCTTCTCGGCGGCACCTTCAACTCCGAGTTTCTCGGAGGGGTGCTCGGCGCCGGCCTCGTCGTCCTCGTGTTCCTCGCTGTGCCCTTCTTGGATCGCTCCAGCGGCAAGGAAATGCACTACTACTCGGAGAACCCCACGGAGTACCCGAAGCGACTCGCGGCGGGCATCGCCATGACGACCTTGCTGATCGTGCTGAGCGTTGCCGGGTACAAGCCTGAGCTCATCGGCTCGGGCCTGCTGACGAACGAAAACGCCAACCCCTTCTTCTGGATCGCCTCGATCGCCCTGCCGGTCTTGATGTACTTCCTGACGCTCGGCATCGTGCGCATGATCAGAACTCTTCGCGAAGCGGACGTGCGCGATCAAGCGAGCGCCGCCGCCGACGACTGACCTCGGTGTTTGGAAACGCGCCGCGTCTCACGACGCGGCGCGTTTCTCTTGCAGCCACAGCGCGAACATGAAGACGACTTGCACCGCTCATGCTCTTTACTTTCACGCGTCTTATAACAAATTCGACATGAAAGGCTTTCTTTTCGGCGGCTTGACGTTGGCGCTCGCCGCTTGCAGTTCGATCTCCTCGATGTTTCCTCCTGCGCAAAGCCAGCCTCCCGTGGTGGAGAGCGGCTTCAGCGGTTATGTCGCGCTCGGCGATTCGCTCACGGCGGGCGCTCAGTCGGCGGGCCTCACGGCGAGCGGGCAATCGGCGGCGTACCCCGTCGTCTTGTCACGCTGGGCGGGCCATCCTATCAACGCGCCGCTCACCAACGATCCAGGCTGTCCTCCACCTTTGGGAGGAAGCCTGACCGCCGCGTCGTGCACCCGCGCCAACCCCGGCGCGGTCGTGTCGAACTTCGCACTGACCAGCGCGCGCGTCGCCGACCTCACCAGCACCACGAGTGCGAGCGTCGGCGGCGAGGCGCAGGCGCGTTTGTACAATTTGGTGCTGGGGGCCAATCGTACGCAGGTCGAAGCGGCGTTGGCGGCGCGGCCGAAGTTCTTGTCCATTTGGATCGGGGCGAACGACGTGCTGGACGCCGCCCTGTTCGGAGATCCGTCTCGAAGCACTTCGCCGACCGAGTTCCAAGCGGCTTACCGCCGCTTGCTGACGCAGCTGCAACCCCTGGGCGCGAAGACGGTCTTGATCACCGTGCCCGACGTGACAGCCATGCCCGCCCTCATCCCCGGGCCGAAGCTCGCGCAATCGAACTTGAAGGTCCTCACGACGATCTTTCCGAACTTGCAAGTCGACCGCGCGAGTTGCGCGGCGAGCGAGAACTTCGTCTCCGCCTCCACCCTCATCGACGCGGGCTCGAACGGAGGCGTGGTTTCGTGCAACGCCCCGAGCGCGCTCACCCCGAGCGAGGCCGCCACAATTCGCGCGACCGTCGGCGCCTACAACGCCAGCATTCGTGCGCTCGCGGGCGAGTTCGCCGCGAAAGTCCTGGACGTATCGACCCTGCTTCCGACGGCTGCCGACACGAACGTCAATCTCGACAACGTCATCGCGCCCTTCGGGCCGGACTTTTCGCTCGACGGTGCCCATCCCAGTGGAGTGGGACAAGCCAAGATCGCTCGCACGCTCGGTGCGTTCCTCAACGCGCAGTTCGGCACCGCCATCTCTTTGCCGTAACATTTCGTCATGGATGACGGCTGGAATCACCTCGCTCGGCTCGCCCGCACCTCCTCGCTCAGCCTCGACTCCGTCGAGGACGCCAGCGAGGAGGCGCTTCGCTCGTTCGCTCGAGAGGTGCTGTCCGAGTTGGTGGCACGCGGCCTGCTTGTAGGCAGCGAACCGATCGGGTGCCACGCACGGCCCCGTGAGCGCGGCAACTGACGATCAGCGCGTGCGCTAAAATACTCGTTATGGCAGGTCACAGCAAGTGGGCTCAAATCAAGCGCAAGAAAGGCGCGAACGACAAGAAGCGCAGCGCCATCATCAGTAAGCACATTCGCGCCATCACGGCGGCTGTCCGCTCGGGCGGCAGCGGCGACCCGGCGGCGAATCTCAGTCTCAAGAACGCCATTGCCGCCGCGAAGACGGACACCGTGCCCGCCGACAACATCGACAACGCCATCAAGCGGGCGGTCGGTGGCGCGGAAGGCAGCGCGGAGTACAAGGAAGTCACGTACGAAGGGTACGGTCCTGGCGGAACGGCCATTTTGATCGAGACCTTGACGGACAACGTGAACCGTACGGTCGGCGAAATTCGCGCGGTGTTCAACAAGCGTGGCGGCTCGCTCGGCAACAGCGGCTCGGTGGCGTGGCAGTTCGACAAGAAGGGCGTCATCCTCGTCCAAGAGACGAGCGAGGACGCGCAGGAAGCGGCGATCGAACTCGGCGCGGAGGACTTCCAGGAATCCGAGGACGGTCTCGAAATCAGCACGGCGCCCGCCGATCTGTACGCCGTCTCGGAAGGTCTCGCCAAACGCGGCTTCACCGTGGAGAGCGCGCAGATTTCCATGATCGCGAGCAACACCGTCGACGTGTCGGGCTCGGACGCCGACAAGGTGATGGCGTTGCTCGAAGCGATCGAAGATCTCGACGACGTGCAAAACGTCTACAGCAACGCCGACCTCAGCAACGTCGAAGCGTGACCTCGCTTCCCACGTGAGCGTGGCGTTCGTGAAATCCTGAGACCCTCATGTTCATTCAAGCCGTACGTTTCGATCACTCGCCGCAGTTGCACGACATGAACGCGGACGTTCCTTACGACGTCGGCGCGCGTGTCGTCGTGCAAAGTCGACGCGGCTTGGAGATGGCGCGGGTGCGTGGCGAGCCGCACCTCGCGCCGTCTGAGCCGAAACCCATGACGATCCTGCGAACGGCGACGCCCGAGGACCTCGAGACGCACGAGCAACTCGTGCGCGAAGGCGAAGACCTCAAGTGGCTCGCTCGCGCTCGGGCCCGCTCGCGTGGCTTGAGCGTCAAGATCGTCTCGTGCGAATTCACGCTCGACGGAGCCTTGCTCACCATCAGCTACAGTGCCGACGAGCGCATCGAACTCGGCAACCTCGTGCAGGACCTGCGATCGCACACGAAGGCGAAAATCAACTTCTTGGCCGTCGGTCCGCGCGAGCAGGCCATGACGATCGGCGCGCTCGGAGCTTGCGGACGCGAGAACTGCTCCAGCACGCACTTGCAGGACTTCGCGCCCGTCTCGATTCGCATGGCGCGCGATCAACAGTTACCGCTCAATCCCGAGAAGCTCAGCGGGCCGTGCGGACGTCTGCTGTGCTGCTTGCAATTCGAGCACACGATGTACCAGGAACTCCTCAAGGAGTTGCCGCGCAAGAATGCCAAGGTGTGCCACACCGAGAGCGGCGCGTGCGGAAAAGTCGTGAAGCTCAATCCGCTGGCCGGCACGGTGGACGTGTACACGGACGCGGGCCTGTTGGCGGGCGTGAAGCCCGACGAGTTGACGCCGTGGAGCGGCAACGACAAGAACCCGTCCTGAAGGGTTCACTCGAATCCACGTTCACTCCATTCGGTCGAGTGCGTGCACGACGTACGTGACGGAGCGCCTTCCGAGCGGTACCTCGAAGGCCTCTCCGACCTGCCTGCCGAGCAAGCGTGACCCGACCGGGCTGTCCGTACTGATGCGGGCCACGCCATCGATCGTTCCGGTCACTTCGGCAGGACTGACGAGTTGTACACGCAGCTCACGCCCACTCGCTACGTCACGTAGCGCGACGACCGCGCCAATGGTCGCGGTGCTCACGTCCAGCGTTTCGCTTTCCAACACGACCGCGCGAGCGAGCGTGTCCTCGATTTCCTGAAGGCGTGCTTCCACGGCAAGCAGGTGATCTTGTGCTTCGCTCAACCCGAGGTTCTCCGCGTCGTTCGCTTCGAGTTGATCGCGCACGACACGCCGAGCGTCCTCCAATCGGTCCCGCTGCTGCTGCAGCGCCCGCTCCAGACGTGCGTACCCTTGGGGGGTCAGCTTGATCTCGTGCTGCATGGTCGTCCTCCGAGAACGTGGTCTCGTACCCCGATGGCAAGAAAGCAAAAGACGTCGGGCCCGACGTGGTGGCGATGATCAGAAGCCCTTGCTGGCGGCTTTGCGCCACCACTCCACGTTTTCGGTGCTTATGAAAGCTCGCGCTTCACTCAAACGAATGGGCGTGATCACCCAACGGCTGCTCTGGGAAACGCTGACCCTCATCGCGCCCACCGTCTCCTTCATCTGTTCCTGCAACTGTTTGGTGGTCAAAGAGCACGCGATGAGCCACGTGGACTCCAACACGTGCGCCCAACCGTTCGAACCCATGAGCTTCAACGCTTCGAACAACGCTTGATACTCCTCGCTCGTCGCGTCTTTCAAGTCGTACGAGATCATGTACATCTGCGCCATACGGCAGTGTACGTCGCTGATCGTCCGATCGTAGCGCGCCCTGGCGGCCCGTGGAAGTGCTTGAACGGAGTCGGGGAAGCACCCAGGTGCTTGCTCCCGAGAGCAGGACTTGCCAAGGATGCCGCCGCGACCTATACTGTGTCTCCGGACGAGCGGAAGCAGTTTTTCTCGTCTGGGACGTATTCGCGGGTCCTTAGCTCAGCCTGGTAGAGCAACGGTCTCCAAAACCGTGGGTCGTAGGTTCGAATCCTTCAGGGCCCGCCAAGCGAAAACCCCGTCTTAGACGGGGTTTCTTTTTTCCTTCGAGTTGCTCGTCGGTCTTCGCGCGTCACCCTCCACTCGACACAACGCCCAGCCCCCACCGGAACGTGGGGAGAGGCATGAGGTGAGCGGGGCAGTGTAAGCCTATTGGAGCCGCCGCCCAGTGATACATCAAGAAATTCATGCGGCGTGGAAGCTTGTTGCCAGTTCCCTCCCTGCCGGAAACGTGTTCAATCGTGTCTGCCGCGCTCGGCATCGGATCGGCAGACACGTCATTCGCGAGCAGGCCGAGAACCCGGCCCGCTCGCAGGAATTCTCCGCTCAGGCGCTCGGCGTGAGAAGCTTCGGCTCGCGGCCCGTGCGCGTTCCGTACGCTTCGGCGATAAGCTCCCCGACGCGGCGGCCCGTGCCGAGGCGCGCGAGCATCACGACGCTGCCCCCGAAGCCACCCCCTGTGAGGCGCGCCCCGAAGATCTCGGGGTGTTCGCGCGCGAGTTCCACGATGAGATCCACTTCGGGCACGCTCACCGCGTAGTCGTCGCGCATGGAGGCGTGCGAGGCGAAAAACAGTTCGCCGAGACGTTCCAAGTCGCCCGCACGCATCGCTTCGACCGCCTTGAGGACCCGCGCGTTCTCGGTGATGACGTGACGAGCGCGCCGATTCAACGGTTCGGGCAGGGCGTTCACGCGCTCCAAGTCGGCTTCGGTGAGGTCGCGCAGGGCGTTCACGTCCAGAAGTTCGCACGCCTTCTCGCACTCCGCGCGGCGCGTGTTGTAGTCGCCGCCCGCATGCTGATGCTCGACGCCGGAATGCAGCACGACGAGGTCCGCGCCCGCAGGCAGCTTCACGCGCTCGAACGAGAGGTCACGGCAATCCAGGAACAGCGCTTCGCCTTCGGACGCGAGGCTGCACGCCATCTGATCCATGATGCCGACGTTCGCGCCGACGAGTCCGTTCTCGGCGCGGCGGGCCAGTGTGGCGACCGTCACGTCGTCGATGTCGAGCGAGTAGAGTTCTCGCAAGCCACGAACGAGTGCGACGAGGAGCGCCGCCGAGCTCGACAGGCCGGAGCCGAGCGGCACGTCCGAGGCGACGGTCACGTCGAAGCCGGAGAGGACGTGACCGTCGCGCGCGAGTTCCTGCGTGACGCCCGCGATGTAGTCCACCCACGTGCCGGTTCTGGCTTCCCCGCCGAGGATGTACTCGCCGTCTTTGCCGAGGTTCGTGGCGTGGGCCCGCACGCGCGTTCCGTCGCGCCTCGCGAGAAGCACCGTCGTCTTTTGTGGAATGGCGGTCGGAAGCACGAAGCCGTCGTTGTAGTCGGTGTGCTCGCCGATGAGGTTCACGCGGCCCGGCGCGGCCGCCGTGACGGTCGCGTCGAGCCCGAAGAGGTCTCGGAAGGTGGCTCGGTGGGTGTCTTGAGTGTCGCTCACTTCATTTCTCCAGTACGGCAGGTCGGGGACCGAACGTGCTTTCGACGGTCGGCCAAGCGGGGTCGAGGGTCAGGACTTGGTGTGCCCCGGCAGAGTCCATGAAAATGGTGTCCTCAATCTTCGCGCCGATCACGCTAGGATTCCAGGCAAGGGCGCAGTTCGGCGGCAAAACGTCCTTCGTGTCGGGCGTGACGATGACTTCGCGTGCTCGGTAGCCCGTCAAGCCGCCTTGGTGGTGCTGATTGATGGCGTCGCGCTCGCCGACGTCCTCGTACGCGCGGCGCAAGGTGTCGTAGAGGTCGTCGAACCGAGCGCCGAGTCTGCAGGCTTCGAGGACGCGCGCCTCCACCGTCCGGACTTTCTCGTGCGCTTCGGCGCTGCGCTCGTCGAGCTTTCCGAAGCTCACGAAGCGCGTGATGCTGACGTACAGCCCTTGGCCTCGGGCGCAGAACACCAGGCCTCCGTACGAGCCGACGGGGTCGTCTTTGGTGACGAAGTGGCGGTAGAGGGCGAGGCGGCGCTCTCCGGCCGCCATCACGAGACCGGGTTCCAAGCCGCGCTTCACGAGGGCCGCCGAGCCCGCCGCCGCGAGGTCGCGTTCGGTCCACGTCGGTTCGCAGGCCGTGAGGGCTTCGGTCATCGCTTCGGCGGCGAGGCGGCCCACGGTGCGCAGACGGCCGCTTTCGCTGTTGTCGAGCAAAGTCCAGCGCATCGACCATGCCGACGCGGGCAAGGGGTCCTCGCCAGGCGCGGGGCGGTCGGAGAGGACGTGCCCGGGCGCTTGCTCGTTCACGAAAGCGTCTTTGGCGCTCGCGTCCGCCCAAGGGTGCGACCAGACTTGCAAGGGTCCGACGATTTCCTCGTCGCGCAATCGGTCCGCCTCGATTTCGTCCGTCAGGATCCAAGCGCCTTCCTTCGTGAGGAAGACTTCGGCCACGCCGACGTCCGACGCGAGCACGACGACGTTGGAACCGCCCGCCGTCACCCACGCGAACCAATCGATGCCGCGCAGCCGTACGCCGTCCGCCCCGGCTTCCTCCATCAAGTTCACGAGCCGTCCGAGTTTCGCGGCGACTTCCTGCGCTCGATTCACGAATCCCTCCGGCTCATGACGCCCCCGGGAGTTTCACGGCGCGAAGCTCTGCCGCCTTCGCCTCGGGCAGCGCGTCGTTGGCGAACACGCCCGCACCCTGCTCGGTTCCGGCGAGGTACTTCAGCTTGCCCTTGGCGCGCAGATACGGGTAAAACTCGATGTGCAGCGGCCACTCTGGGTAATCGGTGCCGTCCGTGGGCGCTTGGTGGATGGTCATGAGGTACGGCATGGGCTGTTCGAAGAGGGCGTCGAAGCGGCGCACGGTGTCCGAGATGAGAGCGGCGAAGGCGCGGCGCTCCTGCTGCGAGAGGTCGGACAGGCGCGTAGCGGCGCGGGCGGGTACGATCCACGTCTCGAAGGCGTAACGCGCGAACGGCGGCACGACGCTCAGCGCCTCTCCGGCGTCCGTCACGACGCGGGTGCTCGCGGCGCGCTCGGTACGAACGAAGGTCTCCAGCCACGCCTCCCCGTGACTTTCGCGGTGGGCGCGCGCCATTTGCAGCGTGCGAACTTGCACGGGCGGCAGAAAGTCGTACGCGTAGATTTGACCGTGAGGGTGATGCAGCGTCACGCCGACTTCCACGCCGCGATTCTCGAAGGGCAGGACGTACGCGAGGCCCCGCTCGGCGAGGCGCGTGGTGCGGTCCGCCCAGACGTCCACGAGAAGTTCGACGTGCGAGGCGTCGAGCTCGCCGACGTTCGTGTTCGGATCCTGCGAGTACACGACGACTTCGCACGCGCCCACGCCGTCGGCCGTCAAGGTGCCGTCGATGGTCGGGGCCGGGCCGGGCTCGGGCACGAGGCTCGGAAAGCGGTTTTCGAAGACGGCGACGTCGTACGCGCCTTGAGGTAATTCCGTGGGGTTCTCGGGATCGCGGGTCGGCGCGAGCGGATTGTAGTTCGGAGGCGGCAGGAACGGACGGTTTTGCCGGTAAGCGGCGTAGATGACCCACTCACCGCGCAGAGGATGCCAGCGCAGGTGCGGCGTGGCGGCGACCGCTTCGGGGCTGGGCGAGGGAATGTCGCCGACGTCGATGTGCGTTCTCGAGTACAACCACAATTTGCGCCCGTCCGGCTTGACGTACTCGGCTCGTTCGTATCGGTTGGGGGGCAAGGAGTTTTGGGCGCTCGAAGCGTTCATGAAGTCCTCCATGGAGCGGGGGGGCTCTCGATTCACCCCCACGCGTTACTTCCTTACCTTACTTTCGTGTTTTTCGAATCGCAACCGTTGAAGCGTCGACCCTCAACGATTCTTCGAGCGAAAGGAACGGGGATCGAGGCCGCCGCGGTGTTCGTCCAACACATTGAACTCACCGCGTGTGAAACGTGTCGGAGCGTTTCCCCAAGAAGACGTGAGCGACTCGGGACGGTCGGGCGCGCTCACCTCGAGCGAGCGGCGCAGCAAAGACAAGTCTTCGCTCCGCAACGTCCTCAACGGATCGCTGCTCGCCCGCAAGCCGCCGATCGTGTCGAGCAGTCCCAGCAGCGACCCGCGCTCGGCGTCATCGAGCAGGCTGCGCTCGCGGCGCGCGATCATGACGTCCGGATCGGGCTGATACCAGGCGTGCTGATACCAGCGGCTGAGGCTCGTGACGACGGCGTTGCGCGCGGCGGGGCCGGTCGCGTCACCGAGCCACAGCCTTCGCGCGTAGTCGTCCCAGATCGGCGCGACGTCCGGCCCGGTTCGCATGGCGTCCACGAGGCCGATCGAGGAAGCAAGGGGCGCCCCGCATCCCAGGATGAACGTGCTTTCTCCCGCGCCGCGCCGCAAGGCTTCGAGCCCCATGCGATACGCCGCCGCGCGGCTCACGTCTTGATGGCGCCTGCTCGGCATGGCGCCCGCGAAGAGGAAGTCGAGCTTGAGGTAGTCGTAGCCCCAGGACACGACCGTGCGCGCGAGGTCTTCGAGCCAATCCTGCACCTCGGGCAAGGTCGTGTCGAGGCCGTAATACGCGCCGCCCCAGTTGTCGCCGCAATTCACGAGTTCGCCCGCCTCGTCGCGCAGGAACCACCCGGGATGCTCGCGAAACAAGCGGGACGTGGGCCGCGCGATGAACGGCGCGAGCCAAAGGCCCGCGCGGAAGCCGAGGTCTCGCAGCACGAGTGGCGCTTCCCGCGCGTGCCGCCCGAAGGCAGGCTTGGCATCCAGCCAATCGCCGAGGTCCGCCTGAAAGCCGTCGTCGAGTTGGAAGACGTCGAACGGCAAGTCCAGCTCGCGCGCGAGCGTTGCCTCGCGCACGAAGGTGTCGAAGGTGATGTCGCGGTAATACGAGTACCACGAGCACCACACGCGCAGGGGCGCGGGAGTGCGTGCCTGCATCTCGCGCCCGAGATCGGCGCTCAGGGACTCGATGAGGTCGATGACGTTCTCGGAGAAGGCGAGGTGGGCAGGCTCGGGATCGCCTTCGCATTTGTACGAGAGGTGCACGAGGTCGCCGTCGGCGTGCGCTTCCCAATGCGTGAAGGAGTGCGCGGCGTTCCCGGCGCAGCCGACGTACCCGCTGCCGTCCTCGGCGATCAGGGCGATTAAGGTGTGAGAGCGCCACACGCCGGGCTTGCCGCGATCTCCGGGAGGCCACGCGACGTCGTGCCCTTGCCGCACGAGCACGTCGAGGGTCGGTCGAGCCTGAACGTCGGTCAAGGAGCGCAGTTCCGCCTCGCTCCACGATTGATAGCCGCTCACGAGCACGCGGGCGCGCGGCACCGTGAGCGTCCAAGTTCCGCTGGGAGCCGTGAACGTTTCGGTCATCATACGAGGGTCCAGCTTACCGGACCGAGCTCGCGTCCCTCGAAGGTCACGCGTTCGGGATTCCAGTTTTGCACGAGGGTGCGCCCTCCTCGGCGCGACACTCGAATGCCTGGCGGCAGCGGCGTGGGATTCAAGCCAAGCTCGCCCGCGAGGCGGTACAGCGTCTCCCACACCAGCCCGGTCGAGTTCGCCCCGATCGTGACGACTTGTCCGTGCCGCACGGCCGCCGCCGCTCCTTCGAGGGGTCCGCCTTCGTAGTGCGCGAGGACCTCCGCGCCTTCCAACGGCTCGTAGCCTTCCGCCCACGTCGTGACTTCATGCCCACCCGCCTTGATCGTGAGGCCGGGCCGCAAGCTCTCGAAGTTAAGAACGCGCGCTCCGAAGAAGGTTTTGAAGTTGCCGAACTGTCCGTTTTCGTGCGCGCGTCCCGAAGCGGTACGAAAGGCGGTGCGCGGGCCGAACACGAACGCCCTGCCCGCGGCGTCGCCGCGCAGCTTCTCGAGGCGGGCGTCCGAGATCATGGTGAGGCTGGGCGCGACGACGAGCGCGAACCGCGAGAGATGCGCGTCGGGATGAACGATTTCCACGTCGATGCCGAGCGACCGAAGCGCCGTGTAGTAGGAAGAGGTCTGCTCCCAGTAGGCAGGGCCGCCGTGCGGCTGCTGATCGAGGACCCACAAGCTCTCGTAGTCGTGCAGCAACGCGACCTTCGCGGGAACGTCGCCGAGCACGAGGTCTTCGCGCTTCAGGCGCTCGACCTCGAAAAAGCCCCGGTCGGGGGTCTCGTCGTGGCGAAGAAGGCCGCTGTGCAAAACTTCCTGAGCCATCGTCGCGGCGCGCCAGCGAAAGTAGCTCACGCAGTCCGCGCCGTGCGCCCAAGCCTGCGTCGTCCACAGGCTCACGGCTCCGTCGGCGGGCAGCGGATTGTAAGGCGCCCAGTTCACTTGGCCGCACTGCTGTTCCATCACCCAGAACGGTCGGCGCATGAGCCCCCGGTACAAGTCGTGGTTGAAGGCGATGGCGTCGGGGTGACCGGTGCGGGCGTAGTACGTCTTGAGGTCCTCGCCGACCCACTTGCCGAAATGCTCCAGCATGCCCGTCGGATAGTTGTCCCACGTCGGGAAGTCGAGGCACGCGGAGACTCGGTAGTGATCGAAGCCCGACTCGAAGATCATGAA
This sequence comes from Deinococcus yavapaiensis KR-236, assembly GCF_003217515.1. Lineage (NCBI taxonomy): Bacteria > Thermotogati > Deinococcota > Deinococci > Deinococcales > Deinococcaceae > Deinococcus > Deinococcus yavapaiensis. The sequence goes on from NZ_QJSX01000005.1 coordinate 102,211, forward strand.
GTTGTGCGTGACGAAGCGGCCCGGCGAGAGTTCGCGCAAAATCGCCACTTGCTGCTCTTGGAACTCCACGATCATGTCCGAGCAGAAGCGGGCGTAATCCAGAACGTGCGACGGATTGGCCTCGGTCACCGTGAGGTTCGGCGGGCCGATCTGCTCCCACGCCGTGTACTCCATGCTCCAGAACACGTTGCCCCACGCTTCGTTGAGCGCGTCGAGCGTGCCGTACTTCTTCTCCAGCCAAGCGGGAAAGGCGGCCGCGCTCGCCCCGCCGAACGAGCGGGCCGTGCCGTGACATCCGAATTCGTTGTCGGTCTGCCATCCGACGAGGCCGGGATGCTGCCCGTAGCGCTCGGCGAGGGCGCGCGTGATGCGGCGCGAGTGCGCACGGTACACGGGCGACGCGAAGTCGTAGTGACGGCGCGACCCGAACGCCCGTACCCGCCCGAACTCGTCGTACGGCAAGATCTCGGGGTGTTGGCGAATCAGCCACGCGGGAGGCGTCGCCGTGGGCGTGCACAGCACCACCCCGAGTCCCGCTTCGTGCAGAACGTTCACGGCGTCGTCCAGCCAGCTCCACTCGAATTGCCCTTCGCGCGGCTCCATGCGGCTCCACGCGAACTCGGCGATTCGCACGAACGAGAGGCCGAGTTCCTTTTGCTGTCGCGCGTACGCTTCCCAGCGGTCGCGCGGCACGTGCTCGGGGTAATCGCAAACGGCGAGATGCAAGCTCGAAGGGGAGGTCAAATCGGTGCTCCTTTCGCAAGCGATCAGCTCCGGACGCTCAACCTGACAGTCGAGCGTCCGGAGCTGATCGCCGATGACTGACGGCTGTCAGCTTACCCCTTCACGGCGCCCGCGCTCAGTCCGCCTTGCCAGTAGCGTCCCAACGACAGGAACGCGAGGACGAGCGGCAAGATGGAGATGAGAGCGCCCGTGACGATCATGGTGTAGAGGCGCTCGGTGCCCGTCGTAGTGTTGTTCCAGACGGAGAGGCCGAGCGTGAGCGGATAGAGCTCGGTGGAGTTCAGCATCATGAGGGGCAAGAAGAAGTTGTTCCAGCCCGCCACGAACGAGAAGAGCGCCACCGTGACGAGTCCGCCGCGCACGAGCGGCAAGCCGAGTTGCCAGAAGATGCGCCCTTCGGACGCGCCGTCGATTCGCGCCGCTTCCATGAGCTCGTCGGGAAAGCCCGCGTCCCAGAAAAGACGCATGAGGTACAAGCCGAACGGGTTGACGATGGACGGCAAAATGAACGCCCACGGCGTGTTGATGAGCGGAATGCCCGCTTGACCGAGGTTTTGCATGATGAGGAAGAGCGGCAGGACGAGGGCCGTGCCGGGCACCATGATCGTGCCCAGGATGAGCGAGAACAGCGCGTTCTTGCCTTTGAACTGGAACTTCGAGAAGGCGTACCCGGCGGTCGCGCAGGTGAGGGCCGAGCCGATCGCGATGGCCGTGGAGTAGAGCGCGGAGTTCAGCAGCCAGCGCGGAAAGATGCCGTCTTGGTGCGTGAAGACCTTCCGGACGTTGTCGAGAAGGTGGCTGGGGCTGGAGAACCACAAGCCGAAGGTGGAGAACAGTTGACCGTTGTCCTTGAAGATCGTCACGAACATCCACCACAGCGGAACGAGCGAGTAGATCGCGAAGAGGCCCAAGACGAGCAGTTGCAGCGGAGTGAAACCTCGCCGCGGCTTCGGGGTGCTGACGGCGCGTGCGCGAGCGCCGACGTCGGGCAGAGCTTGGCTCATCGGTCACCTCCGAGGCGGGCGAAGCGCAAGAAGACGGTGCTGAACAGGAACGTGACGAGCGCGATGAGGATGGCCATCGCGGCGGCGTAACCGTACTGCGCGTCACGCGACGCGGCGAGGTAGATGTACGTGTTCGGCGTGAGGTTGTCGGGAACGTACCCGAGAGGTCGCAGCACGAACGGCTCGCTGAACACCTGCATGGTTCCGATGATCGAGAAGATGAACGTCAGGATGATCGTGGGGCGCAAGAGGGGCAATTTGATGTAGCGCGTGAGGTTCCACCCGTCCGCTCCGTCGATCTTCGCCGCCTCGTAAATGTCGGTCGGTACGTTTTGCAACGAGGCGTAGAGGGTGATCATGTTGTAGCCCGTCCACGTCCACGTGACGATGTTCGCCACCGACCAAAGCACGACCGTGCTCGACAGCATGTCCACCGTGCCGCTTCCGACCGCCTTGAGCGTCTGGTTGATCGGAGAGAGGTTCGGCGAGTACAGGTAACCCCACAAAAGTCCCGCGACAACCGCCGGGATGGTATACGGCAGGTAGAAGACGGTGCGGAAGAAGCGCTGCGCACGCCCCTTGACGGAGTCGAGCACGATCGCGAGGGCAACCGCGATCCCGAGCATGATCGGAATCTGCACCAAGCCGAAAAGGGCGATGTTGCCGAGCGACTGCAAGAAGGCCGTGTCCTGCAAGGCGCGCGAGTACTGCTCGAACCACGCGAAGACTTCCTTGGCGGGACCGAAGCCGACGCGTTTCTTGATGAACAGACTGAGGTACACGGCGTACAAGACGGGCGCGAGATAGAAGACGGCGAAGGCGAGCAGAAAAGGCGCGAGGAACAGCCACGGCGTCGTTGATGAAACGGCGCGGCGCGAACGTCGAGGGCGAGGCGGAGAAAGCGTTCCTTGGCTCATACAAACCTCGTGAAAGGACGAGGGTCGAGAGGCGAGGGCCGAGACCCTTGACCCTCGACCCTCGTCTCTCGACCCTTATCGAACCGTGTAGCCGTCTTTGCGCGCGGCGTCGAGAGATTCCTTCTGCCAAGCGGCCAGAGCTTGATCCGGCGTGAGCTTGCCCTTGAGCATCGCGTCGATCTGCTTGTTGAAGTTGGCGTCCACGGCGGGGAACCACGGCGCCCACTGGAAGTTCACGTTGACGCCTTCGGACGCCTTGGCGTAGACGGCGTTGATGTCCTGGCCGCCGAAGAACTTGATGGGCGGAGAGGTCTTGTCGCTGAGCGCGGGAAGTTTCAAGCCCGCCTTCGCGGCCGGGAACAGGCCGCCGCCCTTGAAGTTCGTCTCGACGGCCGTGCGCGACGAGTTGAGCCACAGCGCGAACGCGGCGGCGGCCTGCGGATTCTTGCTTTGCGTCGTGACGGCCATGCTGGAACCGCCCCAGTTACCGCTGGCGCTCGCGCCCGCCTTCCACTGCGGCAAGGAGGCGACGCGCCATTGACCCGCGCTCTTGGTCTTCATGGAGGACGCGTACCCGCCCGGACCCCACGCCGCTTCGAAGTTCGTGGCGATTTGACCGGCGCCCGCCGCGTTCCAGTAGTCGGCGCTGAACGCGGGGACGGTGGAGACGTAGCCTTTCTTGATAAGGCCGTTCCAGTAATTCAAGACCTTCTTGGCGCTGGAGTTGTCGAGCGTCTGCACCCACCCGTCGCCGCTGCGCTTGAAGAACTGGCCGCCGTCTTGCCACGCGAGCGCGATGAACCACGGCGAGAAGGTCGAGTAGAAGTTTCCCATCTTGACCTTGCCGCCCGACGCCTTGCTGAGCTGCTCGGCCGCCTTGGCGTACTCGTTCCACGTCTTGGGCACGGCGATCTTGTACTTGTCGAAGATGTCCTTGCGGTAGACCATCGCGAACGGACCCGTGTCTTGGGGAATGGCGTACACGGACTTCCCGTCGGGGCTGACTTGTCCCCACGTCCACGGCACGAAGAGGTTGCGCGCTTCGTTCGCGCCGTACTTCGTGAGGTCCGCGAGCCCGCCCGTGTCGATGAACGACGGCAGGTAGCCGTACTCGATTTGCACCACGTCGGGCGCGCCCGAACCCGCCTTGAGGGCCGTTTGAAGCTTCGTGTACGTGGCGGGACCGCCGCCGAGGTTCTCGACTTTGACCTTGATGTTCGGGTAGATCTTCTCGAATTCCTTGACGGTCTTGTCGAGGTTCGGCACCCATGACCACACCGTGAGGTTCACGTTTCCGCTGACCTTAGGCAACTTGGGCTCCTGGTAGCTCGATTGCGCCGTGACGCTCGAGCTCAGCAAGCCGATCAACACCAGCAACTTCACGTTCTTCATACGTCCTCCTATTGGGACCGGGTATGCGACGAGAACTTCACCTCGAAGGTCAAGCTCGACGGGAAGTCATGTTGGCGTGCTTCACACCGCGTGAACTTGCACGCCTTGTTCGCGCAGAAGCGCCATTTTGTCGGCGGTGGCATTGCGGTCCGTCACGATGTGCCGGACGCGTGAAAGCGGCAAGATGGCCGCCGACGACACTTCGCCGAGCTTGCTGTGATCCGCGGCGACGATCGTCTCTCGCGCGTTGTTCGCCATGATTCGTTTGATTTCGGCTTCCTCCAGGTTGCGGTTCGTGATGCCAGCTTGGGCGTCGACGCCGTTGCAACCGAGGAAGAGCTTGTCGGCGTACAAGCTTTCGAGCAGACGCGTTCCGAGCGGATTGACGAGGCTGTGCTGCAAGCGCCTCAAGGTCCCGCCCGTCACGACGACCGTGATGTTGGGAAGCTTCTCGAGCTCCAAGGCGATGTTGAGGCCCGACGTGATGACGGTCACGTTGCGAAGAAGCGGCGAAATGGACCGTGCGATCTCGGTGGTGGTACTGCCGACGTCGAGGAAGACCGTGTCGCCGTCCTCGATGAGGTTGGCGGCGAATTGGCCGATGCGGCGCTTCTCGTTGGAGTACAGCTTGCGCGTCTCTTCCAGGGGACGCTCGGCGTGATTCGCGAACGGACGAACGGCGCCGCCCCGCGTGCGGTGAATGAGCCCTTGGCGCTGCAGCGTTTCGAGGTCGCCGCGAATCGTCACTTTCGAAACGCCCAGCAGGTTCGAGAGGCCGTCGACCGTGACGCGCTCTCGCTGCTCGAGTTCCGACAGAATGACTCGCAGACGGGATTGCAAAGCTTTCCTTTCCCCCTTTCGATTCGTTTCGCTTGTGTCGGAGCTTATCTCTAGGGCGGGAGCGAAGTCAAGGTCGAGTGAAGGCGAACGGCACCGAAAAGCGACGCAGCTTACCTTGCGAGGCGTTCGAGGTGAATCCGGGCGGGGTCTTTCACGAAGCCCATCGCTTCATTGATCGAAAGCATGGGGCGGTTCACGGCGTGGTTGCTCGTGCGAACGAAACGAAAGCCGTGCGTGCGCGCGTACTCGGTCGCGGCGAGCTTGAGAGTCTGCGCGACGCCGAGGCGGCGATGCCCGCGCCGCACTCCCGTGAGGCCGGTCAGAAGGGTGTCGGGCTTCGCCGAGGGCCGCAGTTCCGTGAACCCGACGAGTTCACCGTCGCGCACCGCGAAGAAGGTGGCCTGTTCGAGCAGTCGAGGTTGACGCGGAATGCGCTCGCGCCACGTCTCGAACGGCCACGGTTGGAAGGTCGTTGCTTGGGGCACGTCCGCCAAGAGCGAGACCGCCAGATCGTACCAACGCCGCTCGAAAGTTTCGTTTCGCCAGTCGAAGGCCGAGAGAGGTCGCACGTCGACGCCCGCCGCGCGCGACTTCTCCTCGAAGGCCTCGAACTTCGCCGCGTCGAAGGCCGTCACGTCGAGTTGCGACGAGAACATGCGGTCGGTTTCGCGAAAGCCTTTCGACAACAAGAGCGGCAACTGCCAACGGTCCTCGCGGGCGCCCGCGACCAACACGTCGGGCGCGTGGGGCGCCAGGGCCGACTCGACTCGGTCGAAGAGCGCCTCGGCGTGCTCGGTCGTTTGCGCGTCCGGCACGAGCCACAAGGAAAGCGAGAAGTAGCCCGGCAAGGGGTTGTGCCGCCACGTGCCGCCGCTCGCTCCGCCGATGACCGCGCCGCCTCGTTCCAGCACGAAGCGGTATTGCACGTCGCCTTCGGCTTGGGACGCGTCGAGGTGCCGCAACTCGTCGACCGAGCGTGGATCGTCCGGTTGCGCGAATCTCAGCATCGCCGCGAAGCGTTCGTACTCCAAATCGGTCGGCTCGAAGGGCCGCAAGGTCGCAGGGGTCGTCATGCCGCACGGTAACAAAGCCGCTTCGATCGTTCATCGGCCAAACGGCGCACGGCGGCGAGGCGTCTTCAGCGAGCGACCGTGCGAATGTCCGTTCCTTCGAGCTCTCCGTCGCGAATGTGCACGACGCGGTCGGCGCGGGCGGCGACGTTCGGGTCGTGCGTGATGAGCACGACCGTCTTGCCCTCGGCGGCCGGTGCGAGCAACAATTCCAAGATGGACGCTCCCGTCTTCGTGTCGAGGTTGCCCGTCGGCTCGTCGGCGAGCAGGATCGGCGGATCGGTCACGAGGGCGCGCGCGATCGCCACGCGCTGCTGCTCGCCGCCCGACAGTTGAGACGGCAGGTGGCCGCCACGCTTGCCGAGCCCGACGCTTTGCAGCAGACGCTCGGCGCGCTCGCGGCGCTCGTGCGGCGTCACTCCGGCGAGCATGAGGGGAAACTCGACGTTCTCGCGGGCGCTGAGGATCGCGACGAGGTTGTAGTTCTGGAAGACGAAGCCGAACTTCTCCAGGCGCAGCGCCGCCCGCTGCGTCTCGCTGAGCCGCGCGATGTCGACGTCGTCCACGAGGACGGAGCCGCCGCTGGGCGTGTCGAAGCCCGCGAGAAGGTTGAGCAGCGTGGACTTGCCGCTGCCGCTCGGTCCGACGACCGCCGTGAGGCCGGGCGCGAACGTGTAGCTCACCTCGTGCACGGCGGTGACGACGGAGTCGCCGCTCGGATAGACTTTCGTGACTTGTCGAAGTTCGATCATGGATTCCTTCGGTTTCTCGGCTTCAGATGCGCCCGAGCGCCTCGGTGATCTTGAGGCGGCTCGCGGAGCGGGCGGGCAGCAGGCCCGCGAGCAGGCCCAGCAGCAACGAGATCAGCATGGCGAGCAGCGCGAGGCGAGGCGTGAGGGCCGCCGCGTCGATGTTGGCGAGGTTTCGCGTGTACGCGTTCACGCCGAGGATGCCGAGCACGCCGAGCGCGATGCCGCCCACGCCGCCCGCGAGGGCCAGCAGCAGGCTCTCGGTGAGGACGAGGCTGCGCACGAAGGCCGGTTTCGCTCCGATGGCGCGCAACGTGCCAAATTCCCGCGTGCGTTCGAACACGCCCATCATGACCGTGTTCGCGACGGCGAGTCCACCCACGATCAAGGCGATGAGGCTGATTCCGAAACGCACCGCGTCCGAGATGCGAAGCGCCCGCTCGATGAAGTTCAAAAAGTCCGCCTGCGTCTGCACTTCGAGTTGCAGCTTGGACGACAAGGCCTTGGCGACTTCGCGCGCGCGCGTCGGCTCGTCGAGCTTGAGGGCGATGATCGACAGGCGGCCTTGCGCGGCGATCGCGTCTTGCAAGGTCGTGAGGGGCATCAAGATGAACGAGTCGGTGAGGCCGCCGCCTTCGCTCAGCACGCCGACGACCTTGACGGCCGCGCGGCGATTGACGCGCAAGGTAGACCCGAGCTTGAGCCCGCCGTTGCGCGCGGCGCTCGCTCCGACGACGGCGACGGGCCGCCCTTCGTCGGACGGTTGCAGCAAGCGGCCCGCCGCGACCGCGACGTTGGGAAACACGGCCTTCACGCCGAGCGCGGCGGGCAAGGCGTACAAGATGTAGCTCGAACTCGGGTCGAGTCCGCCGCGCACGCTGAGGGCGACCGGAATGACTTGCTTGATGCCGTACTGCTCCTTGAGGGCGTTGACTTGACCCACGGTGCTGCCCGGCAAGTTCGGCTCGGGCGCGAAGCCGCCCGCGTCGAAGCCGTTGAGGCTGATTTGCAGGTCGGGGCCGATGTTGCCGAGTTCGGAGGCGAAGACGCGCCGCAATCCCTCGCCGAGCGACAAGAAGATCACCATGCTCGCGACGGCCACCACGATGCCGAGCGCCGTGAGGATCGTGCGAACGGGGCGTCGCAGAAGACCGCGCAATGCCAGTTGCCACAAGTCGGGAAGTCGCACGCCTTCTAGAGTACCGATTTTGCGTTTTCCGGCTGTGGGGCTTCTCAAGGTTCGCCGGTAGACTCGGCTCCATGAAAGCCGCCTTCACGATCGTGCTGGCCTTCGCGTCGTGCGCGAGCGCCCGACTCGCCTTGCTGCCGCTCGATTCTCGGCCCGCTACCAGCGACTTGCCCGCCCGCATCGCTTCGCTGAGGAGCGAGGACGTGAGCGCCGCGCCGACGACGCTGCTCGGAACGCGCGAACGCGGCGCGGACGTCTCGGCGCTCGGCGCTTGGCTGGAAGCGCAAGACGGCGGACCCCTCGTCGTGGCCCTCGACACGCTCGCGTACGGCGGCTTGGTGCAGTCGAGGTCGAGCGATGCGAGCGTCGAGGAAGCCTTGAAGCGCTTGGAGGTCGTGCGGACGTGGCGCGCGCGCACGGGTCAACCCGTCTACGCCTTCGTCACCTTGCCGAGGCAGCCCGACGCGCGAAACAGGGCGCGCAACTTCGAAGTTGCCAAGGAGATGGTCGAGTGGGCACGCCAAGGAGTGTTCGCCGAGTTGCACGTCACGTGGGACGACGCGTTGCCGAGCTCTCCCGCGCCGGCGGAAGGAGCGCGCTTGCGCTCGGACGCTCCACGAAACGTTCGCGTGTACCCCGGCGCGGACGAGGTGCTGTCGATGCTGGTGGCGCGCGCCCTGTCGCCCGCCGCGCGCCGCCTCGCGGTGGAGTTCAGCGATCCCGGCGCGGCGACGCGCCTCGCGCCGTACGAAGGCATTTCGTTGACGGACAGCGTGCGACTGCACGCGGAAGGCACCGGCTGGACGGTGGTGCCGTCGAAGTCCACGCCTGCTCGCCTTCCGTTCGGCGGAACGGTGAGCGAGCCGACCGAGCCGTCCGACCTCACCCTCTTCGTCTTCAACGGCGGAGATGCTCGTCGCGCCGCCTTGCGCGTCTCGCAACTTCTACGCTCGGGGCACCTCGCCGTGGCGGACGTTTCGCGCGTCAATCAAGGGACGCTGCCGCTGTGGGCGGATCTCGGAACGCTCGACCGACCGCGCGATCTCGCTTCGCTCGGCGCGTGGGGCACGCCTGGCAACAACTTCGGCACGGTCCTCGCGCACGCGAAGATCTTCTTGGAGGGCGCCGATCCCGCGAGGCAAGACGCGCTGCTCGCACGTCAAGTCGCGAACGACGTGATCTTCAGCGCGCGGGTGCGGTCCGCTTTGCGCGCGGCCGTGCCCGAAAGCGACATGGGATCGGACGACGCGCAACGCGCCCTCGTGAACCTCGCTCGCTCGTTCTTTCCGCTGCGGCTCGCGGACACGTACGAGTTGCAAAGCGCGGACTTGCCGTGGCGACGCTCGTTCGAGTGGCGCTTCGAGTTGCGCCGCGAAACGCCTTGAAGTTCAGGGGCGATCGTTCCTCGTTGTCGCCAAGGGTCACGCGGTGCTGCCACGAGTCAGGCGCGCGAGTCGGCTTCGACCTCGGACCGCTTCGGGAACTTCTCGAGCCCGCAACTCGGCGACGTTTCGTCCCGTGCGACTTCGGCGGAGGCGTTCGAACTCAAGCCTCGCGGCGACCCATCCACAACGCCGAGCCGATCACGAGGGCGGCGCCCAGCAAGGCGAGCGGCGAGAGGCGCTCGGCGAACAGCGCGGCGGCCAAAACCGCGGCCACGACAGGTTCCAAGGCGGCGATGACCGACGCGCGGGTCGTCGGGAGATGACGAAGGCCCAGCGAGTAGACGAAGTACGCGAGGTAGGTGCTGAAGAAGGCCATCGCGAGCAGCAGGCTCCACGCGGCGAACGACTTCTCGGCGAAGGTCGTGAAGGGCGCGAGTCCCAACGCGCCGATCGGAAGGGCCAAGGCCAGCAAGGCGGGCGCGCCGTACCGCGCGAAGTACACCTTGCCGTACGGGTAGTACAGGGCGTACGTGAGGGCGCTCAGCAATCCGAACATCAACGCGGGACCCGTGACGCGCACGCCCGTTCCGCCTCCGACGCTGATGAGTGCCACGCCCGCGATCGTCACGAACATCGTGAGAAGTTCCGCGCGGCCCAGGCGCTCTTCGAACAAGCGCCAGCCGATCACGGCGACGAACGCGGGCGCGGTGTACAACAACACCGACGCGAGGCTCGCGCCGCCTTCACGCACGGCGAGTTGGTACGCGCCGTAAAAGACGCTGACGCCGCTGAGGCCGAACAGCACGGTCATCAGCAAGTCCTTGCCCTTGGGAAGGCGGGCGCGCGTGATGACCGCGTGCGCCGCGAAGAAGGCGCCGCCCAACACGGCCCGCCAGAAGGCCACTTCCAGCGGTGCGAGGCCGAGGGATCCGGCGAACTTTCCGAAAATGCCCAGCAAGCCCCACAGCGTTGCCGCCGTCATGATCAGCAAGGCCGAGGTGAGAGGAGGGGTGGCGCGAGGCACGGGCATGGCGCCCTTCACGTGCGCCTCCACGCGCGGAAGGTCGCAATCACCGCGGCGAGCACGCCGAGCACGGCGAGGATGAGCAGCAGGGTCGATCGGCGGTCGCGCAGTTGGCCGCCGGGCGGCAGGATGCGCGTGATGTACGCGCGCGCTTGATCGCCGACGAGGAGGACGTCCACGGGGCTCGGCATGCCCGCGCGCGGCACGAGCAGGTCGGACGAGCCACCCGCGACGCGCGGCGTGAGAAAGCCGCTCGACGTGAGAGGCGAGTAGATTCGGCTCGTCACCCAGTACGAGTACGACCGAGCAGGCAAATCGGTGTCGATGGAGACTTCGGTGCCGCGCCGAACAGCGGGCGTCGCGAGCGAGACTTCCTGAGTCTCTCCGTTCACGACGTGCCACGCCCGCGTGCGAAAGCCGCTGACTTGGTAGTGACGCTGCCAGCCGTCGCCGGGCGGCGTGACGAAGCCGGTGTCGGCGAGTCCTTGCTCGCCGCCCACGCTCGTCTTGACGAACACGTCGATGAGGGTGGAAGACCAGCCGCTCGGCGCGTTCCAGGGATTGGCGACGCCGCCGAGTCCCACGACGATGCGCACTCGTCCAGCGACGTTCTCGGCGCGCAGCTCGCGGATGTCGAGGCTGTTTTCGCTGCCTCCGACGAGGGCGGGCGGCGAGGTGTACGAGCCGTCACCCCGCGTATCACCCGCCGGATCCGTGATCGTAAGGAGCGCGGCGGCAACGAAGGGCATCGTGGCGAGAAGCACGAGGAGAAGTATAGGGCAGGGCCGGGAAACGGCGGGGCCTTCATCGTTGAAAAGGGCGCGTGACACATAGGCCAGAGAGTTTCTGATGGCGAACTGAAGGCGGGGCTCACATGCTTCTCAAGATGAGCATCGGTTATAGTCCTCTTCACGTATGGCTCGCTTCTCGAACACGGCGCGGCGCTCACTGTTGGCGTTGATGACCCTCTCGTGCTGCCTCAGCGCGGCGAACGCCGAGACGTACCGCGTTCGCGCGGGTGACACGCTCGACAGCATCGCAAAGCGGCAAGGCACGACCGTCGCCACTTTGCGTGCCCTCAATCCCAGGATCGGCGATCCTCGCTTTCTGCAAGCGGGGCAAGTCATCACCGTGAAGAGTCTGCCCAAGCAGGCGAGCGTGGCGAGCATTCCCGCCGCGCCGAAGTCCTACACGGTACGGGCGGGCGACACCTTGACGCGCATCGCTTCGCGCAACGGCCTCAACCTCGAGGCGTTGCGCGCCGCCAACCCCGCGTTGCGCGCGCCTTACACGCTCAAGGTGGGGCAAGTCGTGAATTTGCCGACCTCGAACCGCGTGGCCGCGTCGGGCGCGGGCAAGGTGAACACGGTCAGCACGGCGAGCACCAATTGGTTGTGGCCGTTGCAAGGCCCCATCACGTCGGGGTTCGGGTACCGCGAATTCACGGTGTTCGGCAACCACGTTCACGAAGGCGTCGACATCGCCGCGACACCCGGATCGCCGATTCGCGCCGCGCGCGGCGGCACGGTCGTCGAAGCGCGCTTCGACATGAGAAACGGCTGGGGCGGCACGGTCGTGCTCGACCACGGCAACGGCTGGACGTCGCGCTACAGCCACGCGAGCGCCTTGCTCGTTCAGCCCGGCCAAGCCGTCGCGCCGGGCCAAGTCATCGCCCGGGTCGGCTCCACCGGCATCAGCACGGGGCCACACCTCGACTTCCGCATCTTCTATCAAGGCAAGGCCCTCGACCCGACGACCTTCCGCTGATCGAAACCGAGGGGCGGAAACGACCAATGAAGTCGCTTCCGCCCCTCGCGTTACTGAGAGCGGCCTTCGCGCGCGAGCAGTCTCAACAAGGCGGCAGCGAGCATTTCCGGATCGTGCTGACCGCTGTGCTCGCGCAGCAAGGAGGCGAGACGAACGCGCTGCCGAAAGTTGGCCGAGACGCCACGCGGCGACAAGAGGTGGGCGCCCGCTTGGGCGTAACGCTCTCGTACCCCCACGGTGACGGGCGAGGCGTTCACGAGCACCCAGTCGGCGGTGCGCCCCAGATGCTCGGCGAGGAGGCGCTCGTGGCCCTCGAGATCGATGCCGTCCGTTTCGCCCGGCTCGCTCATGATGTTGGCGACGTACACGACGCGCGCCGACGTGCGCCGTAGCGCCGCCGCGACGTCGGGCACCAGCACCGCTGGAATGAGCGACGTGAAGAGGCTGCCCGGACCGATCACGACGAGGTCGGCGTGTTCGATTGCCGCGATCACCTCGGGCAAGGCGCCCGCGTTCGGCGGGTCGAGGCTCATGCGCTCCACGCGCCGCCCTGCACGCTCGACGTGCAGCCGACTTTCCCCGCGCACGGTCTCCCCTCCCTCGAGATGCGCGACGAGCGTCGTGGACACGGGCGTGCTGGGGTACACGCGGCCGCGCACCCGCAAAACCTCGTGCACGTCGGTCATGGCGTTGGCGAGGCCGCCTTGCTCCTCGCTGAGGGTGGCGAGCATGAGGTTGCCGAAGGTGTGGCCGCTGATGCCCTCGCCGCGCTCGAAGCGGTGCAGCAGCAAGCGGGCGAGTACGGGCGAGTCGCTGAGGGCCGCGTAGCAGTCGGTGAGGTCACCCGGCGCGATCATTCCGAGCGCTTGTCGCAGGCGGCCCGAGGAACCGCCGTCGTCGGAAACCGTCACGACCGCCGTGATGTTCGACGTGTACTGCTTGAGTCCCGACAGCAAGTTCGACAAGCCCGTGCCGCCACCGAGCGCCACGATCTTGGGGCCGCGCGCCAAGGCGCGCCGCACGTAGATGTGCTCGACGGCCACGTCGGGCTCCGTGCCGACCGAGCGCAACAAACTGCGGTTGAGCATCACGACGCTCGACATCGCGCCGACCACGCCGACGATCATCGCGAGGGTGCCGAGCGTCCACGTCGGAACGCCGTCGGGAAGACGCAGCGAGCTGAGCCACAAAATCACGCGCGTTCCCACGAAGTCGAGCGGGCCCGTCCACGCGAAGTACATGAAGCCCACGGGAACGATCAGCACGCACAAGATCAAAACGAAAAACCAGCGTTTGACGCCCATGCCGGGCACCATCCACTTCGCGGCGCGCCCCGCCGAGTCCCGAACGCCGCGCGCGCTTCGTTTCACGCCGACTCGCCCTTGCCGATGTCGCGGTGCTCCACGACGCGCGCGCCGAGATCCTCGAGGTCTGCCACCAGGCGCTCCGTAACGGCGACGCTGCGGTGCTGTCCGCCCGTGCAACCGATCGCGACGTTGTACGTGCGCCGTCCCGCCTCGCGCGCGCGCGAGGCGGAAACGCGAACGAAGTCGCGCAGTTGCAGATAGTACGCGTCTCCTTGCGAGAAAACGCGCTCGACGACGTCCGCCTCCAATCCGGTGCGGTGGCGCAACTCGGGGTCGTAATACGGATTGGGCAGCGAGCGAACGTCCAGCACGAGGTCGGCGTCGCGAGGCGGCGCGTGCTTGAAGCCGAAGGACACCAGCCGAACTTCGAAGCTGCGCCCACCTTGCACGAGGTCGAGCACCCGCTCGGCGAGCGTACGAACCGTGAGCGCCGTCGTGTCGATGATCGTGTCCGCACGTTCGCGCAACACGCCGAGCAGGTCGCGTTCTTGACGAAAGTCCGTGGTGAGGCTCGCCTCGCCGAGCGGATGCGTTCGGCGCGTGAGGTTGTAGCGCGAAAGCAACACCTCGTCGTTGGCCTCCAGATAAATCAATCGAACGTGGCCGCGCGCGCGAAGTCGCGACCAGTACAACGGCAACTCGCCGAGAAAAGCGCGCGTGCGCGCGTCCGTGCACACCGCGACCTTTTCCAGCCGCTGCGTCTCGGCGAGGACGTACAATCGCTCCCACAATTCGGGCGGCACGTTGTCCGACACGAAAAAGCCCGCGTCCTCCAAGGTGCGCAGGGCCGAACTCTTTCCGGACCCCGACAGGCCCGACACCACCACGAACTCCATGACCTCACTATAGAGTTCGCGCCTTCGCGCGGACGGGAAGCTCTTCACGGACGTTCATCCTCTAGAATGCCTCCGTGCGCCTTCGCACCCTCACCACCTTGCACTACCGCAACCTCGCGCCGAGCGACCTCGCTTTTCCGGCGGGCGTCGTCAGCATCGCCGGACCGAACGGAGCGGGCAAGACGAACCTTTTGGAGTCGGTGTACCTCGTGTGCACGGGTCTCACGGACGCCGCGAAGCTGGAGCAGCTCGTGCGGCGCGGCGAGCGCGAAGCGTACGTTCGCGCCGACCTTTTGCGAATCGACGGCGAGAGCCGCTTGGAAGTCGGCCTCGGCCGCGGGCGGCGGGCGTACAAGGTGGACGGCGTCCGCGTGCGCACAAACGCCCTCTTGCGTGGCAGCGCCGTGTGGGTGCGGCCCGAGGACAGCGACCTCGTGCTGGGCTCGCCGGGCGGACGCCGCGCTTTCCTCGACGCGCTGCTCAGCCGCATGAGCGCTCGCTACGCACATCAGCTCGCGTTGTACGAGCGCAACCTCGCGCAGCGCAACGCGGCGCTGCGCGCCGAGGAGCGGCACGACCTCGGCGTGTGGGACGCGGGCGTTTCGAGCATTGGCTCGGAAATCATGGCGTTGCGGCGGCGCGTCAGCGCGAGGTTGGAGCCGTTGGCGCGGGAAGCGCACGTGGCTCTCGGCGGGCACAAGGACTTGCGGTTGAGCCTCGTGGAGACGACGACGCCCGAATCGTTCGTGCAAGACTTGGCGGCGCGGCGCTCGGAGGAGTTCGCGCGCGGCTCGACGGTGATCGGTCCGCACCGGGACGACCTCGCCATTTCGCTCGACGGCTTGCCGAGCGGCGACTACGCGAGTCGCGGCGAGGCGCGCACGATCGCGCTCGCGCTTCGCAAGGCGGAACTTGATTTGCTGACCGAGCGGTACGGCGAGCCGCCCGTGCTGCTCGTCGACGATTGGGCGGCCGAACTCGACCCGAGTCGGCGAGCGTTTTTGCTCGATCTCGCGCGAAGCGTGCCGCAAGCGCTCGTGACGGGCACGGAGGACGTGCCGAACGCCTCCTTGCACCTTCGGGCGCACGAGGGGATGTTTTCGTGAAGAACGCGCGGCGCGGCATGATGGACGTCGGCTCGCTGATGCAGCGCACTCTGGCGCGCAACCGCCTTGGGCGCGGCGTGGAGCGCGCGCGCGCGATTCTCGTGTGGCCCGAGGTCGTCGGGCCGGAACTCGGACGCATGACGCGCGCGAAGCGGGTAGAGCGCGGTGTCTTGTACGTCGAGGCGAGCGACTCGATTCTCGCGAACTTCCTGACGATGCAGCGCTCGCTGTTCTTGACGAAGCTGCGCGGTTACCTCGACGACGAGTCGGTGAGCGACGTGCGCTTCTCGGTCGGCACTTGGACGCTCGAAACGCCGCCGCCGCCGCCTCTGCCGTTGCCCGCGCCCGACGAGGCGCGCGCGCGCCGCATGGTGAAGGCGGTGGACGGCGATTTGCGCGATCCGGCGTTGCGAGCGGCTGAGGCCGTGACGCGCGCGCGCCTTTGGCGTGAGCAGCAAGGATGGACGTCGTGTCCGGTGTGCGGCGTGCCGAGCCGCGTGGTGCCGTGCCTGCCGTGCGCGCGCCTGCTGCAAGATCCACAGATTCGCGAGGCGGCGCGACAACTCGCGCGGCGACCCGAACGCTTGGAGGCGCTCACGGCGACGTTCGGCGAGACCGAGATGGACGCCGCGCGCTTCCTCGTGATGTCGGACCTCGGAGAGCAACTCGCAGCGCTCGCGCTCGAATGCGTGGAATCGGGCGGCGCCGCCGAGTACAAGGAGTTTTTGCGGGCGACGGCCGACATCTGGCTGAGCTTGCATCATCGCAAGCCGCGCGGCGCGCTCACGCCCGGCGACGTGCAGGCGTTGCCCGACCGCGTACGGCGCGTGTTGACGGCGGGACGGTGACGACCGCGGTCGACAGAAAGCCGGCGGCCAAGTGCTGGCCGCCGGCTTTCGTCCGTTTTCCTGCCGTTCAGTACTCGACGCTCTTCACTTTGTACTTCGCTTGACGCGCGCCGAGGTTGACGACGAAGGACTCGCCCGCCTTTTTGCCGAGCAGGGCCGTGCCGACCGGCGAGTCGTCGCTGATCTTCGGGAGGCCGCCGCCGAGCACGGACGCTTCGGGCGCGCTCACGAGTTGCACGCGCATTTCCCTCTTGGAGTTCTCGTCAACCAGCACCACGATCGCGCCGAGGCTGGCGCGGCCCTCGTCGCCGTTCGCGCCTTCCATGATCACCGCGCGCGCGAGGGTGTCTTCGAGTTCGTCGATGCGCGCTTCGATGTTCATCTTCTCGCGCTTGGCGTCTTCCAAGCCGCTGTCTTCGTAATCGGCGGCGTTCTCGAGTTGCTCTTGCAGAATACGGGTTGCTTCGGCGAGGCGCTGCTGCTCGTTCGCGAGCGTCTTTTGAAGTCGCTCGTAACCTTCGCGGGTCAGTTTGATTTCTCGTGCCACGATGTCCTCCTGAACTTCCGGTCGTTCTGCGAAAAGACCGCCCCCTCGTGCGGCTCTTCACCCCTCACGCGGGCGCTTGCCGCGTGTTCAGCGCATCGCCTCGCTCCGGGAAGTCGTTTGATCGCCGTATTGTGCCACAAAGCAGGAAAGGCGACAACGAAAAGTGTTGTTCGACTTTCGTGAGAATGTGGTCTCAAAACGGGGAGAGTCGGCAACGTTTCGCGGCCATGGCGGCGCCCTTCAGGCCTCGCTCAGCAAGCGGTCGGCGAGTTGGGCCAAGCTGGTGTGGCCGCCGCGGTCTTGGCAGTGGCGCGTCGAGAGGCACAAGGTGACGTAGCGGTAGCGTCGCACGCCCGCTTCGACGCGGTAGATGCCAACGTCGCCACGCGAACGCGTGGTGTGGCAGAGGTCGCAGTGGCAGGCGTTCTTGCCGACCGCGTCGACCGGATGCAACTCGACGAGGCGTCCGCCGCGCACGAGGGCGAGTTTGCCGTCGCCGACCGGGAAAAGTCCGAGGGTGGCCTTTTTCGTGCCACCCTCGCCAAACTCCCTTCTCGCGGTTTCAGGAAAGAGTTCGAGCAAGAGGTCACGCTCGCTGTGGCTGTTCATTGGTTGGCAGTATAAAGAACACCTCTGCGCCAAAATACCGGAGCCGTCACGTTGAACTCGACTCACTCGTTATGCCATAGGCGTAACGTGCCAGGCTCACGTCGCCCCTTCCGAACTCCCTGATACACTACGAACGTGGCTTCGCGCTCCACCAATCGCAGTGGCATCATCATTCGGCGGCACGTCCTGCCCGCCGGAGACGTTCTCCTGACCTTGCTCACCCAGCAAGGCAAGTTGCGCTGCATCGCGCGCTCGGGCGTTCGGGGAGGCAACAAGAGCCTCATCAACCTCTTTCAGCACATCGCGCTCTCGGTGTACGCCACGCCCAACAGCGATCTTCCGACCGTGCAGCAAGTCGCGCTCGAAGGCGCCTTGCCGAAGCTCACCGATCCCGAGCGGTACGGATACGCGCACCTCATGGCGGAACTCGCCGACACGCTCTTTCAAGAAGGCGAACACAGCGAGGCGGCCTTCGAGCTGTTCGCGGGCGCCCTGCGCGGCATCTCGCATCACGCCGATCCCGAGTTCGTCGCGCTCGTGATGAGCTACAAATTGTTGATCTTGGCGGGCTTCGTGCCGCGGGCGTCGACTTGCGCTCGCTGCGGGTCGAGCGATCCGCGGCACCCGGACCCGCTGAGTGGCCATTTGGTGTGCGCCGCGTGCGCCGAACTCGCTCCGCTGCCCAACGCGGTCGTGCGCTTTTTGCGTGACGTGCCCAAACAGAGCGTGCGCCTCCTGATGCAAGCGCCCGTTCCGGCGGCGCAACGACTCGCCTTGTGGCGCGCGTTGGAACGCTTCGTCACCCTGCACGTCGGCGAGGTGCGATCTTGGCGAGGACTGCCGCACGAGAGTCGCTGGGGGCTCAGCGCGGGCCCTTGAAGTTGAAAATTATGTAAGAAAGCTGTGATGCGAGAATGTGAAAAATACGTCATGCTTTCCAAAAGCTTGGCTCGCCTCGGCTCGCTCGCCACGATCACCGCACTCCTCAGTTTCTCGCTCGCGTCCGCAGGCCCGAGTGACAACTCTCTGGTGGTCGGTTCCGCCCAAGAGCCGACCGATCTCAACTACTGGGTACAGAACAGCGTCATCACCACCGAAATCGGCAACTACCTGTACCGCGGCCTCGTGTACGTCGACATGGACGGCGAAACCCAGCCCGACATGGTGACGGAGGTGCCGTCGGTGCAAAACGGTCGCGTGAAGATCAGCCGCGACGCCAAGGGCAAGCCGACGTCCATGACGGTTCGCTGGACGCTGCGCAACAACGCCAAGTGGAGCGACGGCTCTCGTATCACGGCGGACGACGTCATCTTCAGCCACAAGGTCTACAGCGACGAGCGCATTCCCGTCCCGACCCGCGAAGGCGTGCCGTCCAGCATCCGCAAGATCGACGCGCGCACCTTCGAGGAACGGTACAACACGCCCTGGGTCTTCTACGCGCTCGGCAACGTCTACCCTATCCTGCCCGCTCAGGACTGGTCGGATCTCTACGACCGAGCCGACCGCGAGGCGAGAGGCAAGAGTCTCACGGAGGGCACGTCGATCTTCCAAAAGACCTTCTTGTCGTCTTCGCTCGTGACGCCCAACGGCGGGCCGCGCACGACGTCCGGACCGTTCAAGTTCTCGCGTTGGGTGCGCGGCCAAAGTCTCTCGCTCGTTCGCAACCCCAACTACTGGTTCAAGCCCAGCTTCGGCGAGAAGAACGCCATTCAGCGCATCACCTACCTGTTCTTCGCCAACACCAACACCTTGATGGTGAACATTTTGTCGAACAAGGTGGACGCCGTCGCGAACACCGGCGTCGAGGACAGCGTCCAGAACCTCGGGATTCTCAAGACGCGGGCGCGCAACTACGACGTCAAGCTCGTATCCCAAGCGCTGTGGGAGCACTTGGAGATCAACCAGTTCGGCAACGTTCAAGACGTGAAGGACCTCGGCCTGAACGACAAGCGCACGCGCCAAGCCTTGCTGTACGCCATCAACCGCCGAGGCATGGCGGACGACTTGCTCGGCGGTCTCGTGAAGGTCAGCAACACCATCGTGAACTCGTCGTCGCCGTACTTCGACAAGGCCACCCTCGGCGCCTACCCGTACGATCCCGCCAAAGCCAAGAAGATGCTCGCCGACCTCGGCTGGAAGCCCGGCGCGAACGGCATTCTGGAACGCAAGACGGACGACGGACGCACCGTACGCTTCACGCTGGAATTCGTGACGACCGCGGGCAACACGACGCGTGAGAAGAATCAGCAGTACGTCCAGAAGAATTTGCGCGACGTCGGCGTCGACGTGCGCATCAACAACGCGCCATCGAGCGTCGTGTTCGACGACGCCTACATTCAGCACGCGCAAGACGGCAAGTGGAAGGGCTTGTTCGAGTTCGCTTGGAGCAGCCAACCCCTCATCTACACGGGCAGCGAGTACGCCGTCGACGATCCGAAGACGAACGACATCGACGACTACGTCCCGACGAAGTCGAACAACTTCCAAGGACAGAACATCGGCGGGTGGCGCAACGCCGAGTACCAGAAGCTGTACGTGGACCTCAGCGACGAGTTCGACTCGGCCAAGCGCAAAGCCCTCGTCAAGCGCTTGCAGGCGATCATGGTGGAGGAAGTGCCCGCCTTGCCGCTGTACGAGCGAAGCGCCCTGTTGGTCTTCCGCAAGGGACTCGTGAACTACCAGTACAACGCCACGAGCCGCTATCCCGGCTGGAACGCCTGGGAGATCGGCTGGGCGAGCCGCGGCGCCAAGTAAGCACGTCCGAGGTCAATGCGGGGAGGCGAGGCTTCCCCGCATTTGCTCGTGGACGATCATCGCGCCGCCGAGCACCGCCGGAAGTCCGCCGCCCGGATGCACGCCCGTCCCGACTTGCCAGAGCCGCTCGCCGATTCGGTACGGCTCGGGATGAAAGGGACCCGAGCGCCACGCGGCATGAGCGTGTCCGTAAATGGCTCCACCGAGCGGCCCGAGCGACGCGAAGTGCGCCGGAGACAAGACGGCGCCCGTCAAGTGCGGCAGCCCGATGACATCTCGCAGCCGAGCGAGTTGCCCACGCACCCAGGGATGTTCGATGTCGAGCAGACGTCCGTTCGGCGGGACGGTGAGCAGCACGGCGAGGTGATCGCCGTGGTCGTGAACGAGACTCATCGTGTCACGGGGAAACGCCCGAGCGGAAACGGCGTCCTCGAAGGCACGCGCGTTCGACGGCGCCACGATGGTCGTTGTCGGCAAGGTCGTCGGGACGCTCGAAGAAGCGTACACGGCGACGCCCGACACGGTGAGGACGCCGCTCCTTGGACGTGAGCCGCGCAGTTCGGCGAGCCGCGCCGGATCGAGCGCGGACACGATTCGGTCGTGCCGTACACGTTCGCCGTCGAGGCGCACTTCGCCGTCGAGGTTCAAGGAGCGCACCGGGGTGAACGGGCGCAAGCGGACGCCGCGCGCTCGCGCGAACTGCTGCAACGCGCGAACGAGCGCGTACATGCCGTTTCTCGGACGAAACACGTCTCGCGCGATGAGCACGGGCAGCAGGGCGTACAGAGCCGATCCGCGCCGAGGGCCGACGCCCGCGTTGAGGGCGTGCAGGGCGAGGGCGTCGTGCAGCAGAGGCGGAACGCGTCGCGCGCGCAGCCATCGCTCGGCGGTGAAGTGTGAACCCACGACGCGGCCGAGCGCGGCGCTCGCCTGGAGAAAGGCGGCGTTCGTGAAACGGGGCGGCGTGGTGAGAAGCGTCTCGACGTGCGGCGCGAGTGGAAGGACTTCGCGCTCCAAGCGCCGCCATGCCTCGAAGAGCGGGTGCCCTTCGGGAACGGGAATCGGAAGGCGTTCGCCGCGTACGACGTGAACGCCGAGTTCCGGCAAGCGATCGAGTTGCAAAGGATCGGCTTCGCCGAGGTGGCGCAGCAGACGCCGCCAGACTTCGGGAAAGGTGAACAGCGACGGCCCCGTCGAGACTCGCCGCGTCGCGTCATGAACGTGCAGTTCGATTTCGCCGAGCTTCCCGCCGAGCGGTCCCGCGTCGTACACGACGACGTCGTGCCCGTCGTGCGCGAGCAGGCACGCGAGGGCGAGACCGCCCACGCCGCCGCCGACGATGCCGACGCTGGGCGCCGAGGCGCGGCGCGGCGCGCTCAAGTCAGCGCTCGGGCGAGGACGTACACGAGTTGCACGCCCGAGATCGTACCGACGATCCACGGGCTGAGCAGCGACGCGCGGTAAAGGTGTCTCGCCCGCCCTTCCGTCGCGTCGAGCAGGAGGCGCACCGCCAGCCCTCCGCTCACGAGCCACACGCTCGAAGCGCTCAAGACGCTGAGTGGAAGCAGCAAAGCGCCGGCCAGGCCGAACCACGCGAGCGACCAGAGGGCCGTTCGGCGCACGCCGAGGGTCGTCGCGATCGTGGCGAGGCCCGCGCCCCGGTCGGCGCTGACGTCTTGCGCGGCGTCGAATGCGTGCTTGCCGATCGACCACGCCATGAGGGCCGCCAGGGGCAGCCAGGGCACACCTCGCCCGAGGACGAGGGCGGGCACGACCACGGGCAGGGCGTACGCGACGTTCGAGAGCGAGTCGAGAAAGGGCCGCGCCTTGAAGCGCACGGGCGGCAGACTGTAGAAAGCGAAGAGCAGCACGCTCAGGAGCAGCGTCGCGAACGCGCTCGGCGGAAAGGAGCACGCGAAGTACACGAGAAAAGGCGCGTTGAGCGCGGCGACGCTCCACAGGACAGTGCCGACGTCGCGGTCGCGCAAACGCGCGCCTTGCCAGCCGCCCTTGCGCTCGGACAAGGCGTCCTCGGCGCGGTCGGTGACATCATTGAGGCCGTAGATCAGCAAGTTGAACGGCAAGGTGAGCCAGACAAGCAAAGCCAGCACGCGCGGATCGAGCGTGTACAGCTGTCCCGACAGCCACACGCCGACAACTCCCACCCCGACCGTGTTGATCCACAAGGCGGGCCGCGACGCGAGCAGCACTTGACGCGCTCGGGACGCGTCGACCGGGGAGTTCGCTTCGACTTTCATGTCGGTTCGCACCACTGAGCGTCGCACCGCGCCAATCTAGCAAAGGCGGACGGGAGCAATGCCCCCAGCGCGGCGCGGCTTCACGCGTACCGCTCGCGCAACGCCTTCGCGCGCCGAGCGAGCTCCGGCAACTGCGCGTACGGCAAGTTCAACGCCGACGCGACGCCTTCGGTCGGCAAGTTGCCGACGAGCGCGTCACCCGCGAACGGACAACCGCCGACGCCGCCGAGCGCGCCCTCGAACCACGTGATGCCCGCGTTTCGCGCGGCGAGCACGAGGGACACGGCGCGCTCCGGCCGAGCATGCAAGTGGACGCCGAGCCCGCCGGGCCCGAAGCGCTCGATGGCGGCGCGGCACACCTCCTCGACGAGTTCGGGCGTCGCTCGCCCGACCGTGTCCGCGATCGCCACGCTTTCCACACCAAGTTCACGCAGGCGTGCAATGGCGTCGAGGGTCACGCCCGCGTTCCAAGTCTCGCCGTCCGGATTGCCGAAGCCCATCGACAGGTACACGACGAACCGCTTGCCCGCGTCGGCGGCGTTGTCGCGCAGTTCCTTGACGAGCGGCCACGATTCTGCCAATCCACGGTTGGTGTTGCGGCGTTGAAAGGCGTCGGACACGGACAGCGGGTAGCCGACGCTCGTCACGTTCGGCTGGGTCGCGGCGCGTTCGAGGCCCTTGGCGTTCGCCACGATGCACAAGTAGTCGCGGCCGTCGGGTTCGGGCAGTTCGGCGAGAACGGCCTCGGTATCGGCGAGTTGTGGCACGGCCTTCGCGCTCACGAAGGACCCTAGGTCGAGATGATCGAAGCCGGCGTTCAGCAGGGCCGTGAGGTACGCGACCTTCTCGGCGGTGGGAATGAGGCGAGTCAGGCCTTGCCAGGAGTCACGCGGGCACTCCACGAAGGTGACGGCCGAGGAAGGCGGGGGAAGCGGTGCAGACACGCGTCAGTGTACCGCGCGGCCCTCATGGAAACGGCGGCGTCGGCCTCACGAGCTTCGCGAGGAGTTTGTCCAACCTTATGCGAAGACTTGAGCGGCAGATTGTCCTATCGCGTATGGTATGGCGCGGCGAAACGAACAAAGATTGACGTTGAGAATTCCTCCCGAATTCCGTTTCGTCAGACTCCACACCGAGTTATCAGCCGACACGCTGTACAAAGGGTGTACAAAAGAGGCGAGCATGTCCGACATCAACATCAGTAACGCGACCGGACTGTACACCACTTCCGAGGTCGAACAGCGAACGGGCGTTCCGGCGACGACGCTGCGCCAATGGGAGCGACGCTACGGCATTCCCCATCCTACCCGCAACGAAAGCGGCTACCGTCTGTACAGCGCCGCCGATCTTTCCCGCATCGACTTTTTGCAATCCCGCTTGTCCGAGGGCATCTCCATCAGCCGAGCGGCGCAACTGTGCCGAGAGCACTTCGGCGGTGCCGAGCCTGCTGAAACGCCCGCGCCCGTTTCGAGCGATTCGAATCTCCCGAGCGAAATGATCGGCGATTTACGGCGCGCCCTGCTCGCTCCGGATCACGGCCGCGCCTCGGACATCATTTCGCGCGCCTTGAGACACCTCACCGTCGAGGACGTCCTCATGCACATCATCCAGCCCGTCTTGCTCGACATTGGCGAGTTGTGGGAGCGCGGCGAGATCACCGTGGCCCACGAACATCAAGCGACCTCCTTTTTGCGCGGCAAGATCGCGGGACTGCTCGAACTCGCGGGCAACGACGGTTGGGGCCCGAGCGTCGTCGCCGCTTGCGGACCGTCCGAGCAGCACGAACTCGGCTTGTTGATGCTTTCCGTGGTCTTGCGCCGCGCGGGCCTGCGCGTGCACTACTTGGGGCCCAACACGCCCCTCGGCGATCTCGCCGTGTACGCGCGGCAAGTGCAGGCGAGCGGCGTGCTGATCAGCGTGCAGACGGGCGAGGCGTTGCACGCTCTGCGCGCCCAGCTCGGAGATCTGCGCGACCTCGGCATGCCGCTGTACTTCGGCGGCGCCGCCTTCAACGCTCGACCCGACCTCGCCGTGCAATTCGGCGGAACGTATCTGGGAGCGGACGCTGTGCAATCCGCGCAGACTCTCGTCACGCGCCTCAAGGAGCGATTGCATGCCCCATAAGACACGGTACCAGCGCGGCGAAGTGATTTACCGTCAAGGCGAGCCGAGCGGACGCATCTACCGAGCCGAGACGGGCTTCGTTCGTCTCGCCCGCACGACGAGTCGCGGACGCACCATCACCGTTCGCCACGTCCTTCCCGGCGATTACTTCGGTGAGGACGCGTTGGCGACCGTGGAGCATCCGCACGGAGCGGAGGCCCTCACGAACGCCATGATCGTGAGCTTCGATCCCGGCGACCTTTCCGACGGAGAACTGCTCGAACTCGCGCGCAACCTCGGCGAACAGCTTCGGCGCACGATGAGCTACGAAGTCCATCTGCAAAGCGGCGATCTCAAGCAGCGCGTCGTGCGCTATCTGCTGGAGCTGGCCGACACGCCGCTCGGCGCGGAGGATGCCGAGAACCGTCTGTACGTGCGCGCCACGCACGAACTTCTTGCCGAAGGCAGCGGGTCCACTCGCGAAAGCGTCTCCAAGATCGTCACGGAATTGCGCGAAGCGGGTCTTATCGAAAGCGGCTACCGCCACATCACCTTGCTGGACCTCGACGCCTTGAAAGCCCTCGCGACGAGCGTCCCGCTCGAAACGGCGGAGGGCTGACGTGCGAATTTTCGTCACGGGCGGCAACGGTTTCGTCGGCGAAACGGTCACGAGGCAACTTCTTCGCGACGGGCACGACGTCGTGGTCGGATCACGTGACGGCGAGAGCGTCGACGGGGCTCGCGGCGTTCGTATCGACGTCACGGATTTCGGCAGCGTTCAACGCGCCTTCGGGGAAGTGCAGCCGCAAGGCGTCGTACACCTCGTGGGGATCATCGCCGAGGTGAAGAAGCGCGGCCAGACGTTCGAGCGCGTTCACTTCGAAGGAACGCGCAACGTCCTCGCGGCGACCGCGCCCGGCACTCGCTACGTGCACATGAGCGCCCTCGGCGCGCGGCCCGATTCCAAGAGCGGCTACAGCGCCACGAAAGGACGCGCGGAGCAGATCGTGCGCGGCAGCCCGCTCGCGTGGACGATTCTGCGGCCCAGCCTCATCTTCGGCCCGGGCGACGACTTCTTCGGTCGCGTCTTGAGGCAGCTCGTGTCGCAAGGCCCGGTCGTGCCCGTCATCGGCGACGGCGGCTTCCTCTTCCGGCCCGTGAGCGTCGAGGACGTCGCCCTCGCGTTTTCACGTGCCTTCTCCACGTCCGCGTCGGTCGGACACACGTACGACCTCACGGGCCCCACCGAGTACCGCTTCGACGACTTGCTTCGCCTCGAACTCGGCGCGCTCGGCAAGCGCAAGCCGCTCGTACACGTGCCGCTGGCCCTGATGAAACTCGCCGTGCCGATGATGCAGATCCTTCCGGCGCCGCCCATCACGCGCGATCAATTCGCCATGCTGCTCGAAGGCAGCACCGCCGATCCGACGGCGGCGCGAACGACCTTCGATCTGCCGATGCTCCGCCTCGAAGACGCGTTGCCGCGTATCCTCGGCGCGCAAAGCGAGAAGCCTTCTCGAGCGGTCGTCTCCGGCGATTGACTCGAGGTGGGACGAAGAAGAGGGAGCGCCCCTTGGGGCGCTCCCTCTTCGAATTTCGATCTGTCTTACGCGACGCGTTGACGCTGCGCTTGGTCCTTGACTTCTTCCTTGAGGCGGAAGATGACGAGGCTGCCGACGAACGTGCAGGCGATGAGGCCGTGCGCGTTGAGGAGGCTGAGGGCCGCCATGACGTCTTCGCGGGTCATGCGCAGTTGCTCCGCCATGTGCAGGGCACTGTCGGCGCGGCCACGCAGGTAGTCGAGGATCTTGTGGGCTTCGGCGGTGAGCTCCGTGGCGGGCACGTCGGCGAAACCAGGGTCGGCAAGGCCGTACACGGCGCGCGTTCCCGTGCCGGGCAAGCGGCGCACGCGGCCTTGGTCAAGCAGCGAGGCGAGCGCGGCGCGCAGGTGCGACAGCGCCAAGCCCGTGTGACGAGCGAGTTCCGTCTCGACCCACTCGGGCTTGCTTTCCAAAGCGGCGAGGACGATCTTTTCGTTGGCGCGACGAGTCTGTTGCAGATCGTCAATGGTCGGGGGGTTAAACATGGCTGACGCCTCCGGCATGAAAACCCCGGCGCATGCCGGGGAGAGAACGGTAAGGTTATGCGCCAAGCAGCGCAACCTTCCGATTGTCGCACACCACAAGCCTTACTGTTGTGGTCGGTCTCTCAATTGACTGCCCGGACGCACCAGAGCAAGTCGTGACATCAGCCTGACAGAAGGCCATGAGAAAGGCTGTCACAAGCTCGACAATTTCGTGAGACCCGGCGCAATGTCCCCAGAGGCGTCGAGCGTCAACTGCGACCCTTGGTACTGCCTTGCGGCGCCGTCTGTAGCATGTTCGGAGAACGGAGGAATTCTTGACGCGCAATTCAACTTCCTTGAGGGACCGTTCCGCGATCGTCATCGGATCGGGCATCGGCGGACTCGCCATGGGCATTCGGCTGCAAAGCCTCGGATTCGACACCACCATCCTCGAAAAACTCGACGGGCCGGGCGGACGCGCCTACGTTCGCAAAGCCGACGGTTTCACCTTCGACATGGGTCCCACCGTCTTGACCGTGCCGCACTTCATAGAGGAGCTCTTCTCGCTCGAGCGCGGCGCGCCCGGGCTTCTGGAGCCCGACTTTCCCGAAAGCGTCCGCAAGGCCGAGCGCGTGAAAAGCGGCGTCAGTGGCGGGCCGAGCACGTCGCGCTACGTGACGATCCGGCCCATTTTGCCCTTTTATCGCATCTACTTCGACGACGGCACCTTCTTCGACTACGACGGAGATCCAGACAGCACGCGCCGCCAAATCGCCGCGCTCGCTCCCGAGGACCTCGCGGGATACGAGCGCTTCCACGATGACGCCAAAGCGATTTTCGAGCGTGGCTTCCTGGAACTCGGCTACACGTACTTCGGAGATCTGCAAAGCATGCTGCGCGTCGTGCCCGACCTGCTTCGGCTCGACGCCGTGCGGCCCTTGTTCTCGTTCGTGCGGCGCTACTTCAAGAATCCGAAGATGCAACAAGTCTTCTCGTTCGAGCCCCTGCTCGTCGGCGGCAATCCCATGAAAGTCCCGGCGATCTACGCGATGATCCACTTCGTCGAGAAGACGTGGGGCATTCACTTCGCCATGGGCGGAACGGGCGCGCTCGTCGACGGCTTCGTGCGCAAGTTCGAGGAGCTCGGCGGCAAGATCCGCTTCGACGCGGAAGTCGAGAAGATCGACGTGGACGCTCCGCGCGGCCGACTCGGCAAGCGCTCGGTGAAGGGCGTGACGTTGGCAAGCGGCGAACAGCTTCGAGCGAACCTCGTGGTGTCCAACGGAGACTACGTCACGACCTACCGCAAGTTGATCGAGCCACGGCACCGCCTCGTGAACTCCGACGCGCGCATCAACCTCGCCAAGCCGTCCATGAGCGTCGTCGTCGTCTACTTCGGCTTTCGAGACAACGGGCAGCTGAAGCTGCCGCACCACACCATTATTCTCGGGCCGCGCTACGAGGAGCTCCTGACCGACATCTTCGACCGCAGGATCCTCGCGTCCGACTTCAGTCAGTACCTGCACGTCCCGACCGTGACGGATCCCAGCCTCGCTCCTCCCGGTCATCACGCCGCGTACACCCTCATTCCCGTGCCGCACAACGGAAGCGGTCTCGAGTGGAGCAAGCTCGGCGAGCCCTTCGTCGACAAAGTGCTGACGTTCCTCGACGAGCGCGGCTACATCCCCGATCTTCGCGAGCGTCTCGTGCACAAGTCGTGGGTGACGCCCGACTACTACCAAGACACCCTGCTCAGTCACCTCGGCAACGCCTTCGGCGTCGAGCCCGTGTTGTGGCAAACGGCGTTCATGCGCCCGCACAACCGCTCGGAGGACATCGCCGGGCTCTACCTCGTCGGCGCCAACGCCCAGCCGGGCGGCGGCACCCCGAGCGTCATGATGAGCGCGAAGATGACGGCCCGCGAGATCGCCAAGGACTACGGCCTGGACTTGGGTTTGCTGCGCGGCGTGCCCGCTCCCGTCTCGCGGTGACAAGCGTGACGCCTCGCTACACTGCGGGGCATGGAAGTCCAGATCTTCGGCCTCAAAAAGTCGGCGGCGACACGGGCCGCCGAGCGCTTCTTCAAAGAGCGGCGCGTCAAGATTCACTTCGTGGACCTCGCGCAGCGTCCTATCGCGAAGGGCGAATTGGCGCGCTTCACGCAGAAGTTCGGCCTGACGGCCTTGCTGGACGTCGAAGGCAAAGCGTACGAGGCGCTCAACCTTCCATACCTGCGCCTCAGTGAGGACAGCCTCGTTCAAAAGGCGATCGACCACCCCGAGTTGCTCAAGCTGCCCCTCGTCCGCATGGGCAAGTTCTTGAGTTACGGCGACGCCCAAGGCGATTGGAGAACGTGGATGGACACGGCGAAGTAAGCGCCCGCACGAGAGTCGAAGGGCGTCAGAGCGTCTCGGGCGCGTGCTAGCCTGCGGTATGACTCCGCGCAAGCCCACCTTGTACTGGGAGTACATCAAAGTCGAAGAGCTCTTGTCGCTTCAAAGCGGCCTCGCCGAGTCGGACGCGGACTTGTCGAACGACGAAGTGATGTTCATCGTGGTGCATCAAGTGGACGAGTTGTGGTTCAAGCTCGTGTTGCGCGAACTCGTCGGAGTGCGCGACTTGCTGGCCCGGCCGCACGTCCCCGAGCAGGACCTCGGGAAGGTCGTGCGGAGCCTTCGGCGCGTCGTGGTGCTGTTCGAGCAGCTCAGCTCGCACTTCGCGCTCATGGAGACGTTGACGACGCGCGACTACCTGGCGTTTCGCGACAAGCTTTCCCCCGCGAGCGGCTTTCAAAGCGCGGGCCTGCGAGAAATCGAACTCGTGCTCGGCTTGGAGGAAGCCGAGCGCATTCCCCTCGGCTTCGAAGGCTCGTACCGCGCGGCGTTGCGGCACCCGAACGGCGATCGCTCTCCGGCCCTCGACCGCGTCGAGGCGCGCGAGCAGGACTCCGTGACGCTGCGCGAAGCGCTCGACGCTTGGCTGTGGCGCACGCCCATTCAAGGAAGCGTGCCCGGCCAGTCCGGAGACACCGAGACGGTGGACGCGTTCTTGAAGCAGTACCTCGGCGCGATCGAACGCGAAAGCCGGACGTTCACGGACCTCTCGCAGCGTGACGCGATGACGCCCGAGGACGTGGCGCGCCTCGAGGGCCGTCACGAGCGAGGATTGGCGAGCGCGCGGGCCTTCTTGTTCGCCGAGGACGTGTCCGACGAGCAGAGCGAGCGAGCGAAGCGCTTGCGCGCCGCCCTGCTGTTCATCGAAAGCTACCGCGAGTTGCCGTTGCTGTCGTGGCCTCGCGAAGTCATCGACGCGATCGTCGCGATGGAACAGGCGATGTTGATCTTCCGGTCCCGGCACGCACGCATGGTGGAGCGCGTGATCGGACGGCGAACGGGCACCGGCGGCTCGGCGGGCGTGGATTACCTCGATCAGACGGCGTTGAAGTACCGCGTCTTCAAGAACCTCTGGGCGGTGCGGACCTTGCTGCTGCGCGAGGAAGCCTTGCCGGAGCTCGGAGCGGCGCACTTCTACGACTTTCATCCGGACGCGAAGCTGACGACTCAATAATGAAGGTCTCGGCCCGCTAAAATCAGGTGCAGGTCAGTGACGCGTTTCACACTGAGCGTCATGAAGAAGACGCTCACTGCCCTGACTCTCCTGCCCGTGGCCCTCGTCCTCAGCACCGCCGCCGCCGCGCCGCGCATTTCCGCGCAAAGCATCATCGTCAACCCCACCGAGCCCGACCTCGGCGTGCAAGTGTGGGTCGACCGTGACACGAGCGGCACGCGCACTCCGAATTACGCGGTCGGCGACAAGATCCGCATCTTCACGACCGTCACGTCCGACGCGTACGTGTACCTCTTCAACGTCAACCCCGACGGCAGCATCGACCAGATCCTCCCGAACCGCTACGCGTCGGGCGGCAACTTCGTCAAGGCGAACACCGTCAAGCAGTTCCCCAGCCAAGGCGACCGCTTCACCTTCGACATCGGCGGTCCGTACGGCGTGAACAAGGTTCTCGCGCTCGCGTCCAAGGCTCCGCTCAACCTCGACCAAGTCAGCTCGTTCAAGAGCGGTCAGCCGTTCGCCGACGTGCAGGTGCGCGGTCAGGAAAACCTCGCGCAAGCGCTGAGCATCGTCGTGAACCCCATCCCCGACGACAACTGGGTGACGGACACCGTGGCGTACAACGTCGCTGGCCGCGTCGTGGCGCAGCCCGCGCCGCAGCCTCAAGTGCCCGTCGTGGACATCGACATCACCATCACCATCCGTCCGTTCAGCGGCGCCCAAAACGTCCGCACGCAAAGCGTGAACGGCGGCACCCGCACGGAGTTCAGCGCGAACAGCAGCTTGCGCGCCGTGTACAACTACTACGAAGGCGAATTGCTGCGCCAAGGCTACACCCTGCAAAACCGCGACGCCGACAGCAGCACGATCGAAGGAACCTTCGTGAAGGGCCGCGACGTCACCACCGTGGAAGTCAAGCAGCGGAGCAGCCGCTTCGAAGTCAACATCACCCGCCGCTGATCCCCCTCAGCGTTCAGCCCGCCTCCCAAAATCGGGAGGCGGGCTCGTTTCATGTCCTCGGTCCTCAGTGCCCAAGAATTTGAGACAAGAACAACTTGGACCGCTCGTGCTGTGGATTGGCGAAGAACGCGTGCGGCGTGGCTTCCTCCACGATGTTGCCTTGATCGAAGAACACGACGCGGTCGGCGACTTCACGCGCGAAACCCATCTCGTGCGTCACGACGAGCATCGTCATGCCCGAATGCGCGAGCTCTTTCATGACGTCGAGCACTTCCTTGATCATCTCGGGATCGAGGGCGCTCGTGGGCTCGTCGAACAGCATGATCTTGGGCTGCATGGCGAGCGCCCGGGCGATGGCGACGCGCTGCTGTTGTCCGCCCGAGAGTTGCGCGGGGTACTTGCTTGCCTGCTCGGGAATGCCGACGCGCTCCAAGAGTTCCATGGCGACCTGCTCGGCTTGGGCCTTGCTGGCCTTACGAACGCGCATGGGCGCGAGGGTGACGTTTTGCAGGACGGTGAGGTGCGGAAAGAGGTTGAACGACTGGAAGACCATGCCGACTTCGCGCCGAATGGCGTCGAGGTTGCTGCCGTCCTTGAGCTCGATGCCGTCCACGACGATGGTGCCCTTGTTGTGCGGTTCCAGGCGGTTGAGGGTGCGGATGAACGTGCTCTTCCCGCTTCCCGACGGCCCGATGATGACGATCTTCTCGCCCGCGCGAACGGACATGTTCACGCCGCGCAGGGCGTGGTAATCGCCGAAGTACTTGTGGACGTCGCGCGCGATGATGATGTCCTCTGCCGCTGTCATGCCCCGCAGTGTACCAACGCCGTGAGCGGGGCGAAACTCCCGGCCTTCCCTCAAACGGCCGCCCGGATCTCTGCTACACTTCATCTCACACTTAACAAGCTGTGCGCGCCGAAAGGCGACCGAAAGGACGAAGATGA
The DNA here is from genome assembly GCF_003217515.1 of Deinococcus yavapaiensis KR-236. Classification (NCBI taxonomy): domain Bacteria; kingdom Thermotogati; phylum Deinococcota; class Deinococci; order Deinococcales; family Deinococcaceae; genus Deinococcus; species Deinococcus yavapaiensis. The sequence continues at coordinate 134,257 of NZ_QJSX01000005.1, forward strand.
AGAAGGCTCTGCTGATGGGAGCGCTCGCACTGACCGCTACGGGCGTGGTGCTGGCGCAAGGAACGGATTTCGTGACGATCGGCTCGGGCGCGACGACAGGGGTGTATTTTCCGGTCGCGACGGGCATGGCGAAGCTTATCAACGACGCCAACACGGGCATTCGGGCCAACGCCCGCTCGACGGGCGGCAGCGTATTCAACGTGAACGCGCTCGCGAGCGGCGAATTGCAAGTCGCCCTCGCGCAAAACGACATCACCTACTACGCGTACCGCGGCACGGGCGTCACCGCGTTCGAAGGCAAGGCGAACAACAAGTTGCGCGTCATGGCCGCCCTCTACCCCGAGATCTTGCACGTCGTCGCGCGCCGTGACGCGCGCATCAACTCCATCGCCGACTTGAAGGGCAAACGCGTCGTGATCGGCGACCTCGGGTCGGGCACGGAGCAGACGGCCAAGCAGGTGCTCGAAGCGTACAACTTGAAGTTCGAGGACCTCGGCCAAGCGATTCGCGTCGGCACGACGCAAGGCGTGGCCCTCATGCAAGACGGCCGCGCGGACGCGCTCTTCTTCACGGCGGGCCTCGGTTCGTCCGGACTTCAACAACTCGCTCAAACGGTCAGCACGAACTTCGTGCCCATCTCGGGCGCTCAAGCGACGAAGCTCATCAAGGACTACCCGTTCTACGTGCGCTTCACGATTCCCGCGCGCAGTTACCGCGGGCAAAACGGGACCGTCGCCAGCGTGGCGGTGCAGGCGACGCTCGTCACGACGACCGATCAAAGCGAAACCTCCGTGTACAACATGATGAAGGCGCTCTTCGGCAACGAGCGCGAATTGAAAGCCCTTCACCCGAACCTCAACACGTTCTTCACCCCGCAAAAGGCCGTGAGGGGCCTGCCCGCGCCGTTGCACGCGGGCGCCGTGAAGTTCTGGCGCGAGAAGGGCCTCAACGTCAAGTAAACCTGTCGTCGGACGCCGACGTCTCGGAAGCCAGCGCGCCGTCGCTGGCTTCATGGATTTGAAGGAGGTGGCATGACCGTATCGAACAGCGCTTCCGACGCCGGAGAGGCCCGGGCGCAAGAAATCATGGAGAGCGTCGAGCTCGGTGGACGCAAGGTCGTGGGGTGGCAGCGCACCTTGATCGGGGTAGTGGCCGTCGCGTGGTCGCTGTGGCAGCTCTACATGGCGTACGTCGGCAACGTCGACACCTTCTTGCAGCGCGCGTCGCACCTCGCGTTCGCGTTCGCGCTCGTGTTCCTCGTGTATCCGTTCAAGAAAAGCCAGAAGGCGTACATTCCATGGTTCGATTGGCTGCTGGGACTCGCCGCCGTCGCGAGCGTCGGCTGGATTCTCGTGCAGTACGCGTCCATCGCGACCGTGCAGGGCGGCGTGCTGACGCCTACGGACGTGATCTTCGGTTCCGTGACGGTCGTGCTGCTCTTGATCGCGGGTTGGCGGGCGCTCGGTCCCGCCATGAGCATCGTCGCACTCGTGTTCATCCTGTACACGCTGACGGGCCCGAGAGGTCTGATCGAAGCGGACCTCGGACGCTTGCTGCAGTTGCACGCGGGCCTCAACTGGGCTCAGTTGATCGGGCAACTCTACGCCAACACCGAAGGCATCTTCGGCTCGCCGATCGCCGTGAGCGCGCAGATCGTCTTCTTGTTCGTGCTGTTCGGCGCGATGTTCGACCGCATGGGAGCGGGTGACTGGTTCATGCAAGTCGCGCAGGCGCTCCTCGGGAGTTTTCGAGGGGGGCCCGCCAAGGCGTCCGTCGTGTCGAGCGCCCTCAACGGCATCGTGAGCGGTTCGTCGGTCAGCAACGTCGTCACGGGCGGCAACATCACGATCGGAACGATGAAGCGCGTTGGCTACACCGCCGAGAAGGCGGGCGGCATCGAGGTGGCGTCGAGCAGCAACGGTCAGCTCATGCCGCCCGTGATGGGCGCGGCGGCGTTCATCATGGCCGAGAACCTGCAAATTCCGTACTCGCAACTGATCCTCGCGGCGGCCCTGCCCGCTCTCTTGTGTTACGCGACCCTGCTCGTGGCGGTGCACATCGAGGCGTTGAAGCTCGGCCTCAAGGGCTTGCCGAGAAACGAGTTACCTCCGCTCGCCGGCGCCCTGCGGTCAGGCTGGTACTACATGCTGCCCGTCGTGTATCTCGTGTTCGCCCTGGCGGTGCTGCAGATCACGCCCGAACGCGCGGCCCTCAACACGATCTTCGTCATGGTCGGCATGATCTTCGTGCAGGAAGTCTGGAAGGCGGTGCGCGCCAAAGAGCAGGTCACGCGAGGACTGCGCGCGAGCGTCGACATGATCGTCGGAAGCTTGGAAACGGGCGCTCGCAACATGATCGGCATCGCCATCGCGACCGCGGCGGCCGGCGTCATCGTCGGAACGGTGACCGTGACGGGCATCGGGTTCGGGCTCGCCGACATCCTGGGTGCGGCGTCCGAGATCTTCCGAAATTTCTTTCTCGCCCTCGGCGGCGCGTTGACCTTCGTCGGCGTAGATCCTGCGAGCTTCGCGAATACCGGCGAGCTCATCTTGATCCTGTTCCTCGCGCAGATTATCTGCCTGCTGCTCGGCATGGGCCTTCCGACGACGGCGAATTACATCGTCATGGCGGCGCTCATCGTGCCGGTGCTACTGAAGCTCGCCGGGGAGGCGGGCTACACCGTGCCGCCGCTTGCCGCGCACATGTTCGCGTTCTACTTCGGAATCATGGCGGACACCACGCCTCCCGTCGCGCTCGCCGCGTTCGCCGCCGCCGCCATTTCAGGCGGCAATCCCGTGAAGACGGGCGTCCAAGGCTTCATCTACGAGATGCGTACAGCCTTGCTGGCGTACATGATCTTCTTCAATCCCGCCCTGCTGCTGATCGGCGTGAACTCGGTGGGCGAGGGCATCTGGATCGCCTTGACGGCCTTCGTGGGTCTCAGCGCGTTCTCGGCGGGCACATTAGGCTTTTTGCATCGGCGAACGAACGTGCTCGAACGGGTGGCGCTGATCGTGGCGGGATTGTTGCTGGTCCCGACGAATCCGGTTTTGGACATGGTCGGAGCGGGCCTGTTCCTCGGCGTGTACCTGCTGCAACGAGCGAGGAGGACCGTGGCGCCTCCGCTCAGACCACTCTGAAAAAAGGGCCGCGCGAGGCGGGTATCTTGGGGACGTGACGATCACGTCCCCTTTGTCTTCCTTGTCCGACCTCGACGCCCGGGTCGTGAACTGCCGAGCGTGCCCGCGGCTCGTGGCTTGGCGCGAAGAGGTCGCGGACGTGAAGCGCGCGGCTTTTCGGCACGAGGAGTACTGGGCGCGGCCTTTGCCGGGCTTCGGAGACGAGCACGCCTCGATCGTGATCGTGGGGCTCGCGCCGAGCGCGCACGGCGGCAACCGCACGGGGCGGATGTTCACGGGGGACCGCTCGGGCGACTTCTTGTACGAAGGGCTTCACCGCGTCGGGCTGGCGAACCAGTCGACGAGCGTGCGGCGAGACGACGGCCTGGAGGTGCGAAGGGTGCGCATCACGGCGCCCGTGCGGTGCGCGCCTCCCGCCAACAAACCGTTGCCGGAGGAACTCGGTCGGTGCTCGTCGTGGTTTCGCGCGGAGCTCGACTTGCTACAGGGACGCCGCGTGACGTTGGCCCTGGGAAAGATCGGTCACGACGCCTTTTTGCGTTTCCTCGGGCTGGCGCCCTCCAAGTTCGCGTTCGGGCACGGGGCGGAGCATTCGCTGCCCGACGGCACGACCTTGCTCGATTCGTATCACGTGTCGCAGCAGAACACGCAGACCGGCCGGTTGACGCCCGCGATGTTCGACGCGGTGTTGCGGCGCGCCGTGGAGCTCGCGTCGTGAAGTGGCCGCTCGCGTTGCTGGCGCCGCTCTTCGGCGGGTGCTTCCTGTTGCCGCCCGCCGAGCGCGAGAACGGGACGGTACTGCTCGGCGTGCGCATTCACTACGTCATGACGTCGGCGGCCGCCTTCGACTTCTGCCCAGCGGACCGCGTGGGATGCTCGGTGCCGCTCGGGAGCGTGTGCTTCGTGCAGATCGACCGAGCGTACTTCGAGAAAGGAACGCCGTGGCAGAAGGTGAACGTCGTGGCGCACGAGGTCGGGCATTGCCTCAACTTGCGGCGCCTCGGGCTTTCGAGCGGCGGGTTTCACGACGAGGGCAAGCGCTGGGGTCGGTACTACGCCGATCCTAGCGAGGGCTTCGCCGAGGCGTACGCGCGGACGTACATTCGGCGATGCGGTTTGGATCTCGACAGTTTGGGGTGGATGAATCGACGCGGCTCGTGCGCCTTGCCCGATCCGAAGAGCGTCACGCCGACCTCCGTGGAGTCGCTGGGCTTGTGACTTCATGAGCTCCCTGTGCGATTGATCGATTGACGTTGAACGATTTGGGGCGTACAGTGCCTTGACTTTTCATTGCTTCCCTGAAGGAAGCATGACGGGAGGCTCCGTATGACCGTGAACGTGGCTATCATCTACTACAGCGCGACCAGCATCACCTATCAACTCGCCTTGGCAGCGGAAAGCGCCGCTCGCGACGCGGACGCCGAGGTGCGGCTTCGCAAAGTTCGCGAACTCGCGCCCGACGAAGCGATCGCCAGCAATGAAGGATGGTCCGGCCACCGCCTCGAGACGCAGCATGTTCCCGAAGCGACCCTCGACGACTTGGAGTGGGCCGACGCGATCATCATGGGGTCGCCCACGCGCTACGGCATGCCCGCCGCGCAGCTCAAGCAGTTCATCGACACGACCGGACCGCTGTGGGCACAAGGCAAGCTCGTCGACAAGATCGTCTCGTCCTTCACGAGCTCGGCCACCTCGCATGGCGGGCAGGAAAGCACCATCCTCGCGCTCAACAACACCTTCTACCACTGGGGCTCCATCATCGTGCCGCCCGGTTACGCCGATCCCGTTCAGTTCGCGGCGGGCAATCCCTACGGCGCGTCTTGGACGAGCCAGAACGGCGTCGTCGCGCCCGACGAAAACGCGTTGGCATCCATGCGCTTCCAAGCGAGGCGCGTGGTCGAAGTCACAAGGAAGTTCAAGGGCCTGTAAACGCCACCTGTCCAGAAGCTCGGAGCCCGCCCCTCCGAGCTTCTTTCTATGATGCACTGCATGCACGCTCCGTTCGACCTTCGGGTGTTTCCCGCCGCGCGACTGTCCGGTGACGTGACGGCGCAACCTTCCAAGAACTACACGACGCGCTTCCTGCTCGCCGCCGCCTTGTGCGAAGGCGACACGCTCGTGCGTCGACCCGCGACGAGCGACGACGCCGCCGCCCTCAAAGACGGGCTGACGACGCTCGGCGCGACCCTCACGCCGCATCAAGACGGGTTGCTCGTGCGCGGCTTCGGTGCGCATCCGAAAAGCGGCACGACCGTCGACCCGAGAAACGCGGGCGCCGTCGCGCGCTTCCTGATCGGCGTGGCCGCCCTCACGACCGAGACGACCTTCGTGACGAGCCACACCGAGAGTTTGGGCAAGCGACCGCAAGGCGACCTCTTCGACGCGCTGCGGTCCCTCGGCGTCGTGGTGGAGAGCGAGCGCGGCACCCTGCCCGTCACCCTGCGCGGCCCTTCCAGCGGCGGCGCCGTGCACGTGAGCGCCGAGAAGTCGTCGCAGTACGCGTCCGCCCTGATGTTCCTCGCGCCCCTGCTGAAAGGCGGCTTGACGCTGCACCTCACGGGCGACATCAAGAGCTTCGCGCCCCTACGCCAAACGCTACACACCCTCTCGGTGTTCGGCGTCGCCTTCGAGGCGAGCGACGACCTTCGCACCGTCACCATTCCCGGTCCGCAGGCGTACCGAGGCGGCGACGTCACCGTGCCGGGCGACTACCCGGGGTCGTCGGCCTTGCTCGTCGCGGGCACCCTCGTGCCCGGCGAGATTCGCGTGCACGGTCTCGATCCGAACGACTTGCAAGGCGAGCGCGCCTCCATCGACGTCCTCAAGGCCATGGGCGCCGACGTGGTGCACGAGGGAACGACCGTCACCGTGCGCGGCGGTCGTCCTTTGAAGGCCGTCACGAGGGACGGCGACACCTTCACGGACGCCGTGCAGGCGCTCAGCGCGGCCGCCGCGTTCGCGAGCGGCACGACGACCTGGGAAAACGTCTTGACGCTGCGCTTCAAAGAGTGCGACCGAATCAGCGACACGAGGAGAGAACTGGAGAAGTTCGGCTTGCACGTCACGGAGACGCGCGACAGCCTCTCGATCACGGGAGCGAGCGAAGTTCCGGGAGGCTTCACCGTGAACGGCCACGGCGACCACCGCATGATCATGATGCTCACCCTGATCGGCCTCCGGGCGAGCAAACCCATCGTCATCACGGGCGCGCAGCACATCGCCAAAAGCTATCCGGACTTCTTCGATCACCTCGGAGAGCTTGGCGCGACTTTCGAGACGCTCGTGCCCGCCTGATCGCTCAAGTCGCCGAGGAGCCGCGAAGGTTCCACCACACGCTCGGCAGCATCATGAGCTTGCGTCGGGTGCTGACGTGCGCGCGGCGGTTGAAGTTGTCGAAGCGGGCGCGCTCCAAGTCGTCGAGGATGCCTTCGTAGGCGCTCGCGGCGGCGCCCACGGCGAGTCGGGCCGAGCCGTGCAGCTTCGGAATGCCGCCACGTCCGTCGGCATACCAGCCGCGCGCCTCCTTGACGAGGTGACGCATCAGCCGCTCGTACTGAGGCGTGACGCGGCTCGACAGAATGTCGTCCGTGCGAACGCCGAATTCGCGCAGTAGGGGTGCCGGGAGGTACACGCGTCCGCGCGACGCGTCCTCGCCGACGTCGCGCAGGATGTTCGTGAGCTGCATCGCCTGACCGAGCTTGAGGGCGCGTTGCAGCGTCGCGTCGCCGCCCTCGTACCCGGAGATCGGCGCGATCATGAATCCCACGACGCCCGCGACGCGGCGGCAGTACAACTCGAGGTCTGCCATGGAGTCGTACGCGTGCTCGGCGAGGTCCATGCGAAGACCAAGGTACAGCTCGCGAAAGGCGTCCTTGGGAATGGGGTAGTGAGCCACCGCCCACGACAGGGCCTGCACGACCGGCTCGCGCGACGCTCGGCCCGCGTATGCCGCCTCGATGCCTTCCCACCACGCTTCCAGTTGTCCGCTCGCCGCGTCCGGATCGCCTTCGTCCACGATGTCGTCGCCCGTCCGGCACGCGGCGTACACCGCCCACACCGCCGCGCGTTGAGGGCTCGGAAAGAAGCGCGAACCGAAGTAGAACGTCTTGGAGTGGTACCGCGTGAGGTCTCGACAGTGCTGCACGGCGCTCGTCGGCGCAGGCAAAATCGTTTGTCGCACGAAGGACCTCCTCTGGCGAAAGTGTAGGAGAGTGCAGCCAGGCAAACGTCTGGTTTTGTTACAAAACTCCTCCGGCGTCGCTCACGTTCGCTTGCCGTACAACTCGAATACGACGGGTCCGAATTCGAGAGCGGTCTGCAAGGAACAGGCCGGAAGGGCCGCCGCGACTTGAGCTCGGTCGGGGAAGGTCGCGCCGCCGAAGTGGCTCAGCAACGTCTGCACTTCGCCGCCCGTGCGCGCGACGTACATCGTCCACAGGCGTCCGCCCGGTTTGAGCAGGCGCTCCATCTCGGCGAGGGCCAGCAAAGGCCGCGCCGTCTCGCCGAGCGTCGCGCCCACGGTGATTCCGTCGAAGCTCTCGCTCGGCAAGCCGCTGTCCTCGACGTTCAAAAGGCCCCACTCGATGGCGTCGTTTCGCACGCGGGCGGACGCGGCCCGCAGCATGGCAGGCGAAATGTCGATGGCGAGGACGTCGCACTCCGCGCTCGCGAGCACGCCCGCGTAGAAGCCGGTAGACGTCCCGACGTCCAGCCAGCGTTCGCCCGGACGAGGCTTGGCGTGCGCGAGGAACAAGCGCGCTTCGCGTTCGAGCGGCAAGGTCGTTCCGCTCAAGAGCCCCAGGGAACGCGCGCGCCAAGCGTGGTAGCCCAACGCGGTCAACGGCGAGAAGTTGCTGCGCTGCGCGGTCGTCAGGAACACGCTTTCGTTGCGAGGCGTGCGTTTGACTTGTTCTTTAGAGAGCTCGCCCGTTCTCATCTAAACCATTATGCTGGGCCTCAGCGGAAGGACCGTACTCCACACCGCAGCCAACCGCACGGGAGAGGCACGAGAAACATGCAACCACAACCACCCAAAAGCATCGGCGGAGCGCTGGTGGACGTTTTCGACGCCGCCATGGCGCTCGTCAAGACTGAGATTCGCCTCGTCGCCCGCCGCGTCGGCAACGTCGCCAAGGAAAAGGGCCTGGGCGCGTTGTTGCTGCTCGCCGCCGCCGCGCCGCTGTCGCTCGCGCTGATCTTCTTGATCCTCGCGCTGTTCTACGGCCTCATCGCCTTGGGATTGCCGTCTTGGGCCAGCGCCCTCATCATCGCCATTCTCGCGCTCGTCGTCACGGGCATCCTCGTGATGCTCGGCATTCGCCGTCTCACGGCCGAAGTCAAGGACGACACGCCCACCGAGCAGGACCTCGTCCGCGAAGACGTGGGACGCGCCGAGAAGAAGCTGGACAAGGCCGAGAAGGACTTGGAGAAGAACGTCGAGAAGGGCGAGAAGCGCGTCGATTCGGCCGAGCGCGCCTTGGAGCGTGCCCGCGACCAAGCGCAGCGTTACGACGCGCCGTCCTCGGGTTCTTCGAGCGCTCCTCGAGCGGCGTACGATTCGGGCGCGACGAGCTCTTCTTCGAGCACGTCCTCTTCGAGCGCGTCGTCGGTCACCTCCGCCACGCCCATCGCTTCGAACAGCCGCGTGGTCCTGACGCCCGATACCACGGCGGGCACGTCCCCCATCGGAAGTACGCCGAGCGCGTCCACGTTCGACAACCCGAACATGACGAACTCGAATGTGGGCGCCGGAGCGCGACGTCGCTCGGCCGAGGACGACGGAATTCCCGTGAGCACGAAGCCGCAACTCGATGAGATCGACAAGGAGGACCGCAAGTGACGAATCCGAACTCCACTCCTTCGCGCGGAGACTCACGCGATCGGCTGCGCCGGTCGGTCGACGACCTCGCCGAGCGCGCCAACTTGTACGCGCAGATGCAGCAAGATCCCCTGAAGATCATCGGCGGAGCGAGCGGCGTCGGGTTGCTGCTGGGCTTGTTGCTGGGCACCCGCTTCAAGCGCACGCGCAAAGTCTACGTGGACGCCGCGTCGAGCCCCAAGGAACAAAAGGCCTTCGCCAAGGCGCAGGTGCGCGTCCAAAAGGGCGGCCAGAAAGGCGGAATCGGCGGCGCGCTCGTGGCAGCGGTCGTGACGATCGCGATTCGCGTGCTGCAAGACCGCGTCCTGCGTCCGCAACTCGAGCAGATGGCCGACCAGCTGCTCGATCGTGCCAGGAACGCCCAAAACGCCCCGAAGCCGAGCGCCGTGCCCGTCAAGTCGTCTCAACAAACTCCCTGACGGGTGGTTCGTTGCCCACGCCCGGCCTTCGCCGGGCGCTTCTTGATTTCGCATTCTCATGTTTGCCCCGTTTGCTAGACTTCGCTCGTGATTCAGCGCAACACCCGTCAGCGAGACACGATCCTGGCCGTTTTGGAGCGCGCGGAGGGACCGTTGAGCGCGCCCGAGTTGCTGTGCCGCGCGCAGCAGGATCTGCCGGGGCTGGGCATCGCGACGGTGTACCGCACGCTGAAATTGCTCACCGAGGACGGCCGGGTTCGCTCGGTGAACCTCGACGGCGAGTCGCTGTTCGAGCGCGCCGACTTGCCGCATCATCATCACTTCGCGTGTCGCGTGTGCGGCAAAGTGTTCGACCTCGACGTGTGCCCGCTCGCCTTGCCGCAAGGCTTGGCCGTGCCGCCCGGGTATCTCGTGGAAGGGCACGAGGTCACGCTGTACGGCGTGTGTCCGGGGTGCTCGGCGTGAGGCGCGACGAAGCGATCGGCCAATCGGCGTATGTTCGTTTCGGCTCATCGCGACTACGTTGAGGGCACCATCCAGGTTTCCTGGGGTCGTTTTTCGCCGCTCGTAGGAGTTCACGGTTTCATGACGCAAGCCCGCTGACGAACGTTTCCGCTTTCGTTCTCTCTTTCAGGGAGGTCAGTGTGCTATTGGCGCTTCATGACGTCGCCAAGTCCTTCGGCGATCGTCTTTTGTTCGAACACGTGAATTTCGAGGTGGAGCGCGGCGAGCACGTCGCGCTGATCGGCAGGAACGGTGAAGGCAAGAGTACCTTGCTGCACCTCCTCGCGGGTACGTTGGAGCCCGACGAGGGCCGCGTCGTGCGCGAAGGCCGCGTGCGCCTGCTTTCTCAGCACGTTTATCTTCCCGAAGAGGCGCTCTCGCTCGCCGTGATGCCCGCCGAACTGCGGGCGGCGAGCGAGCGTCTGAGCGCGGCGACGCAGCGCCTTCACGACGCGACGCCCGAGTGTCTGCAAGCATTCTCCGACGCCGAGGAGGCGTTTCAGGTGCTGGGCGGCTACGACTTCGAGGCGCGGGCACACGAAGTCCTCTCGGGCCTCGACTTGCCGAGCGACGCGCTTCCCTCGCGCTTGTCGGGCGGGCAGCTTCGACGAGCGAGCCTCGCTCGTCTCCTGCTCTCCCCCGCCGACTTCCTCCTGCTCGACGAGCCGACGAATCACCTCGACGTGGACACCTTGACGTGGCTCGAAGGCTGGCTGAACGACTCGCCCGCCGGAATCGTCGTGGTGTCGCACGACCGAGCGCTCTTGCAGCGCACGGTGTCGAGCGTGTACGAGGTCGAGCGCTTCGAGGTGCACGCGTATCCCGGGTCGTTCGACGAGGCGATGGCGGTGAAGGCGTCGCTTCGCGAAGCCGGGATGCGAAGTTACGAGGCTTACCGCCGAAAACGCGCCGCCTTGGAAGAGGAAATGCGGCGGCGGCGCAGCAAGGCCCGCAGCGCGAACACCTTCAATTCCGGGCGGGCACCGGACGGCGACAAGTTACTCGCCAAAAGCAAGTGGCAAAACGCCCAGAACGTCAACTCGTCACGGGCGAAGGCGCTGGAGAAGCGATTGGAGCGCATGGAGGTCGTCGAGAAACCGTTCGAGGACATGTTTCGCATCACCATTCCCTTGCCGAGCGTCACGGTGGGCCCGTCGGACGTCGTTCGGGCGGAGGGCTTGACGATCGCACGCGCCGACCGCGTCTTGCTCGACGACGTCTCCTTCACGGTGCGGCGAGGAGAGCGCGTGGCGCTCGTCGGACCGAACGGAGTCGGGAAGAGTTCCCTGATCGCGGCGATGCTCGGCCAATTGGAACCGCGAGGCGGTCGGATCATCCTGGGGCACGGCCTGGACGTCTTCTTCGCGTCGCAGCACGGCGAGGAGTTGGCGGCGTTCGAAACGTTGGAGGACGCGCTGCTCGGCGCGCAGCCCGCGTTGAGGCGGCCCGACTTGCATCCGTTGTTGGCGGGCTTGGGCTTGCCGCCGGATCCCAAGCGTCTGTTGTCGTCGCTGTCGGGCGGGCAACGCACCCGGTTGGCACTCGCCCGACTTGCCGTGACGCGCGCCCACCTGCTGGTGTTGGACGAGCCGACGAACCACCTCGACGTCGTCGCGATCGAGGCGTTGGAAAAGGTGCTGGGTGCGTATCCGGGCACGATCGTGTTCGCGTCGCACGACCGCCGCCTCGTGGCGCGGGTGGCGACGCGCACGTTGCGTTTCGGGCGCGAGCATGAACGCGGCTCGATCTTCGTGGAGGTGAAGGCGTGAGTCCGCAGGGTACACTCCTGCCATGTTCCCCCTCCCCACTTGCTACGTTTTCTGTTATACTGACGCGAGGTGGTTACGCTGATAGCAGAAATAATCAGTGTCGGAACCGAGTTGTTGCTCGGCGAAATCGTCGATACCAACGCGGCTTTCCTCGCCTCGGAACTCAAGAACCGAGGCGTGACGCTCTATCACAAGAGCGTCGTCGGGGATAACCTCGGTCGCGTCATCGAAACCCTTCGCCTCGCGCTGTCGCGCTCGGACCTCGTCATCCTCGGCGGCGGCCTCGGCCCCACCGACGACGACCTCACCCGCGAAGCCATCTCCGCCGCCATCGGAGAAACACCGATCGTGGACGACGCAACCCTTGCGCACATTCGCGCGCTGTTCGAATCGCGTGGGCGCACCTTTCCCGACTCCAACGCCAAGCAGGCTTGGCGCACTTCCAGCACCGAACTTCTTTCCAATCCCATCGGCACGGCGCCCGGCTGGTTCGTTCGCAAGGACGGCAAGCTGATCGTCGCGCTCCCCGGCCCGCCGCGCGAAATGAAGCGGATGTGGGCCGAGCAAGTCCTGCCTCGCCTTCCCCTGCCTTCGCGCGCCTTGTGGTCCACGACCCTGCACACGTGGGGCATCGGGGAAAGTCACGTCGCCGAGCATCTCGGCGAGCTCACCTTGCAAGCCAATCCCAGCGTCGCCACGTACGCCCGCCGTCACGGCGTGGACGTGCGCGTCGCCGCGAGCGCCGCCACGAGCGAGGAAGCCCGCGCGCTCGCGGTGCCGGTCTTGGCGACGGTGGAAGGCAAGCTGTCGCACTTCGTGTACGGACGCGATGACGAGACCCTCGCGGGTGTCGTCACCGAAGGCCTCTTTTCGCGTGGCGAGACCGTCACGAGCATCGAGGGAGGCACCGGTCTTCTCGCCGACCTTCTCAGCGACGCACGCAGCGAAGCCTACGTCGGTGGCGCCGTGCTGCCCGCCTTCGAGGCGACCGAGGAGGAAGCCGCCGCGCTCGCCGCGCAAGGCCGCGAGCGAGCCACGTGGTGCGTCGTGTCCTTGCCGAGCGAGGCGCGCAACCTGATCGCGGTGTCGGGTCCGACGTTCGAGCGCACCTCGTCCTTCGAGTGGCCCACGGATCGCCGCACCGGCAGCGAACGCGCCGCCTACGGCGCGCTCGCCTTGCTGCTGCGCGGTCTGCTGCGAGCGGAGGACGCGTGAGGCTTTTTTACGCCGTCACGGTTCCCACCGACGTGGCGACCATTCTGGCCGAGGCGCAGCGCGAGTTGCGCGGCAATTGGCGCCCCGTTCGGTCCGACCAGTTGCACGTCACCCTCGCCTACCTGCCGAACGTCGACGAGAAGGACGTCTCGCATCTTCGCGATCTCGGCCGTGATCTCGCGCGTCATCTCGCGCCCTTCACGGTACGTTTAAGAGGCACGGGGTATTTTCCCAACGAAGGCAGCCCCCGGGTCTGGTTCGTGAAGACGGACGCCCCGGAGCTCGACGAGCTCGCCGCCGGACTTCGCGCCGGTCTGCAAGTTCCCTTCGACGACAAGCCTTTCAAGTCCCACGTCACCCTCGCGCGCAAGAAGGGTCCCGCGCCGCGCCGCGCCCCGAAAGTCTTCGACCTCGCGTGGGAAGCTCAGCGTCTCGTGCTCTTCCACAGCGTCCTTCACAAGTCCGGTCCGCAGTACGACACGGTTTCCCACTTCGACTTCTCGGCGGCCCCCACTCCCGCCACGCCTCAGGAGGCACACCATGGATAAGGACAAGCTCAAAGCGCTCGAGACGGCCATGAGCCAAATCGAAAAGCAGTTCGGCAAGGGCAGCATCATGAAGCTCGGCGCCGAAAGCAAGCTCGACGTGCAAACCATCAGCACGGGCAGCCTCAGCCTCGACGTAGCGCTCGGCGTGGGCGGCATTCCCAAGGGTCGCGTCACCGAGATCTACGGCCCCGAGTCGGGCGGCAAGACGACCCTGGCGCTCTCGATCATCGCGCAGACGCAAAAGGCAGGTGGCACGGCCGCGTTCATCGACGCCGAGCACGCGCTCGATCCCGTGTACGCCCGCGCCCTCGGCGTGAACACCGACGACTTGCTCGTGTCGCAACCTGACAACGGCGAGCAAGCGCTCGAAATCATGGAGTTGCTCGTACGCTCGGGCGCCGTGGACATCGTCGTCGTGGACTCCGTCGCGGCGCTCACGCCGCGCGCCGAGATCGAAGGCGAAATGGGCGACTCGCTGCCCGGTCTGCAAGCGCGCCTCATGTCGCAAGCGCTTCGCAAGCTCACGGCGATCCTCTCCAAGACGAACACCGCCGCGATCTTCATCAACCAAGTGCGCGAAAAGATCGGCGTGATGTACGGCAACCCGGAAACGACGACCGGCGGTCGCGCGCTGAAGTTCTACGCGTCCGTGCGCCTCGACGTTCGCAAGATCGGCCAGCCTGTCAAGAGCGGGAACGACGCTGTCGGCAACACCGTCAAGATCAAGACCGTCAAAAACAAGGTCGCGCCTCCCTTCCAGGAAGTCGAGCTCACGTTGATGTACGGCAAGGGCTTCGATCAACTCAGCGACCTCGTGACGCTCGCCAGCGATTTCGAGATCATCAAGAAGTCGGGCTCGTTCTACTCGTACGGTGACGAGCGCATCGGGCAAGGCAAGGAAAAGGCCATTCAGTTCATCTCGGAGCGCCCCGAGATGGAGCAGGAGATCCGCGACCGCGTGCTCGCCGCGATCAAGGAAGGCCGCGCGAGCAAGCTCGTGACGGCGGGCGCGCCGAGCGAAGAGTAACCTCCCGGCTTCATGAGGAGCGGCCTTCCAGGGAAGGCCGCTCCTCATTTCCGCGCGCGCGAGTCCCTCTGACGCCGAAGAACTTCGGTGCTAAACTGAGCCATGAGTGTGAACGGTGCGCAACTGGCGCTCTTCTTGGCCGCCCTCGTGGGGCTGCTGGTGAAGAGACGCTTTTTCGTGCGTCCGTCTTCTCCGCTCAGACAACATCACCGAATCAAGGAGTCGCATGAGCAGCGTCATTTACGCGGTGCTCGGACTGCTGATAGGTGTGGCGCTCGGAGGGTACTACTTTTACGGACAAGGCTCACGCCAACGCGCGGCGATCGACGACTCGGCGCGCCGCCAAGCGGAAGCCGACGCCGAAGCAATCCGATCGGCTGCGCACGCGGAAGCAACGCGAATGCGCGAGGAAGCCGAGCGGGTCCGTTCAGACGCCGCACGACTCTATCAGGAGGCCGAAGCCAGAGAACGACAAGCCCTTTCGGAACGCGACCTCGCGCTCGCCGAGACGCAGCGCGAACGCGACAACCTGCGCTCCGAGCGTGCCGAGACTCGCCGTGAACGCGACGAGCTGAAGCGCGAGATCGAGCGCCTCAATCGTCGCGCCGAGCAACTCGACGCCCGCAGCGGCAAGCTCGACGTCCTCGAAGAAAAGTTGGAACGTGACCACCGCCGCGCCGAGGAAGAGCTGCGGAGCGTCGCCGAGAAGATGCGCCAAGCCGAAACGCGCCTGTACGAAGTGGCGAGCCTTTCGCCCGAAGCGGCGCGTGACATCATCCTCTCGAAGCTCGACGTGGAGCTCGAGGAGGAAAAGGCGATTCGCGTAAAGAACGCCATCGACAAGGCGACCACCGAAGCTCGCCCCAGGGCGCAAAGCATCATCGCGCAGGCCATTCAACGCTCCGCGTCCGAACGCAGCGCCGCCATGAGCGTCACCGTCGTGCCGATTCCGTCGGACGCGATGAAAGGGCGAATCATCGGACGAGAAGGCCGCAACATCCGAGCGTTCGAAGCCCTCACGGGCGTCGACCTCATCATCGACGACACGCCCGAAGCCGTCATCTTGTCGTCGTTCAATCCGATTCGGCGCGAAGTCGCCAAGCACGTCCTCGACGCCCTCGTCGCCGACGGCCGCATCCATCCCAGCCGCATCGAGGAAATGGTGCACAAGGCGCAGGAGGACATGAAAGTCTTCATTCACGCGCAAGGCGAAGAGGCGGCGATCGAAGCTGGGGTCATGGGCGTGAAGCCGGGCTTGCTACAGTTGCTCGGCCGGATGTACTTCCGCACGTCGTACGGGCAAAACGTCTTGAAGCACTCCGTGCAAGTCGCTCACCTCAGCGGAATTCTCGCGGCGGAACTCGGACTCGACGCGACGATGGCGCGCCGCGCGGGCCTCATGCACGATGTCGGCAAGAGCATCGACCGTGAAATCGAGGGCACGCACGTCGACATCGGCATCAACCTCGCCAAGCGCTTCGGCGAACCCGTCGAAGTGATCGACGCGATCGCGCACCACCACGACCCGGAGAACGGAGAGACGCTGTACAGCGTCCTCGTCGCGGCGGCCGACGCCATCAGCGCCGCGCGTCCCGGCGCTCGACGCGAGGAATTGGAGAACTACGTGCGGCGCTTGGAGAACTTGGAGCACATCGCCGTATCGTTTCCCGGCGTGTCGCAAGCGTACGCGCTGCAAGCAGGCCGCGAAGTGCGCGTCATCGTGCAACCCGAAAAGGTCACGGACGCCCAAGCGACGTTGCTGGCGCGCGAAATCGCGGGCCGTATCGAGCAGGACATGGAATACCCCGGCCAAGTGCAGGTGACGGTCGTGCGAGAAAGCCGCGCCGTCGAATACGCGAAGTAAACGCCATCCAAGAAGGCAAGCGAAGAGGGCGGACCGAACGATCGGTCCGCCCTCGATCATGCGCTTAGCGAAGCGCGCTGACGCCCAGTTGTTCGAGGCCTTTTTGCAGCATGACGTCAGTGCCACGCGCGAGCAGTTCGAAGTCGTCCGTCGCTGCGACGTCGGGGGTGACGCGCTGCTGATACGGAGTGCCGTCGGGCTTGGCGTAGTGCAGGGTCGTCACCGAAATCGCCGCGCCGTTCGACAGAGGAATGACGTTGGTCGCGGTGTTTCCCACACCCGCCGTGACTTCACCGATGATGGCGCCACGATTGGCATACTGGATTTCACGCGCGAAGAACTCGCTGCAAGACGCGGACGTCTTGTTGACGAGCACGGCGAGCGGTCCCGTCCACAACGCCGCTTGGTCGATTCCGCCGCGCGCGCGGCCCGCCGTGCGAATCACGCCGCGCGCCACGGTCGTCGGCACGCTTCCATCTGCGGTCTGCGCGACGCGCGTGAACGTGGGCACGAACGCGCTCACGCTGTAGTCGCACTCGGCGAGCGAGCCGCCGCCGTTGTCACGAAGGTCCACGACGATGGCGCTGGCGTTCTTACGCTGCGCTTCGCGAACCAAGTTGTGCACGGTCTGACCGACGTTTGCGCCCGTGACAGGATCGTTGCCCGTCAGAAAAGTCGAAATGCGAAGCACGGCGACGCTGCCGACGAAGGAAAGCTTCGGCAAATCCACGGTGCTCGTGACGCTCGCCTGAATGGTAAAGGTGACGTTCTGGTCTCCGCGCTTCGCTTCGAGACGGATCGGCGAACCTTTCGTGCGGCTGTCGCGCAGCAAGTCGTACGTATACGGCGTCCCGTCGATCGTGACGAGGCGGTCGCCGCGCTTGAGACCGGCGATGTCCGCCGGACTTCCGGCGATGACGTCCGTGACGACTTGCTCGGACGAGCCTTGCAAGTTGCCGAGCTTCACTCCGTATTGCAACCGCGAACCGCCGCTTGAGCGCGCTCGGAAGTCGGCGAAGGCGTCGGGCGTCATGAAGTACGTGTGCTCGTCGCCGAGCTTCTCGATGGCTTTGTTAATGACAGGGTAGGCTTTTTCGACGCTGCAAGCCTCACCCGCGTCGCCACAGGCCTGCTCGAGGTCCGTACGCGCGACGCCCACGAGATTCTTGAGATCCACGGTGCTGAGGCCGCCGTAGCGGCTTTGCAATGCTTGACCGACTTCATCGAGCAGTTGCTGAGCAGGCGAGGCGGCGGAGGCGAACGAAAGGGAGACGGTCGCGGCAGCGGTCGCGGCGAGCGTGAAGAGACGACGATTCATGTCCCTCTATTGTGGAACTGCAAGATAGAAAAAGGATGTATTTCTTACGAGATTACTCAGAAACGAGAAAGGCACGTCCTCTTGTGGACGTGCCTGACAGGGAGAAGGGTCAGCGCGAACGGGGATCGAACGCGTCACGCGCGGCACTGCCGAGCAAGTTCCAGCCCAAGCTGAAGAGCACGATCGTGATGGCCGGGAAGAACGTGACGTACCAGTAAGCGAGAGGCGCGCTGGGCGGGCCTTGCATCCACGTGCGAGCGAACGCCATGACTTGACCCCAATCGGCGTATCCGAAGGGCAAGCCCAAGCCGAGGAAGGAAATCGCGGCGATCGACAGTGGAATCGTTCCGAAGTCGAGCACGGCCGTGGCGATGACGGACGTCAGGCTGTTCGGTACGACATGCTTGAAGATCATTCGACTGTCACGGGCGCCGAGGCTGCGCGCCGCGTCGACGTACTCGAGCTGGCGGGTGCGCAAAATGTCGCCTCGTACGATTCGCGCGTATCCGGCCCACCCGGTGATACTGAACGCCAACACGATCGTCGAAACGCTGGGCTTGAGAATCGTGATGAGGACCACGAGGAGCACGAAGCCCGGGAAAGCGAAGATCACGTCGATGAACCGCTGCACGATGTTGTCGACCCAACCCCCGTAATACCCCGAAATCGCGCCGATCATAATCCCGAGCGCGAGCGTGATTCCGACGATGATCACCGCGAAGCGGAGGGACGTCCGCGTACCCCACACGAGGCCGTAGAAGATATCGTAGCCACGACTCGTTCCCAAAATGGCAGTTTTGCCGGGCGGCGTCGGCGTGTCGTCGAACGAGAGGCGAGGAATTTGGTAGCACGACTGGGGCGGCATGAAGATGGCTTGCCAAAAGGCGCCGCCCAAGGGGTTGCGCACTTGAGTCGACGTGCTGAGGTTGAGGTCACGCAGGCAGTTCTCGCGGGGCGTCGCGATGAGGGGCGCGAAGACCGCCACGAGCGCGAAGAACGCCACGAACACGAACCCCGTCATTCCGAGGGGATTGCGCCGCAGCTTGCGCATCGGGCGTGAATTCCACCAAGATTCACGCGCTTCTAGAGGTTGCCGCGCCGTGGGAAGTGTGGTCATTGCCATATCAATCGAACCTCACGCGCGGATCGACCAAGCCGTAGAACAAGTCGTTGAGGGTGCTGATGAGCACGACGATCACGGCGGCCAGCAGCGCAAACCCGAGAATGCCCGCGACGTCGAATTGGGCGGCGGCCGTGGCGGCCCACTGACCGATTCCGGGGTAGCCGAAGATCGTTTCGGTGATGATCGAGCCGCTCAAGAGGCCGATGATGGTGAAGCCACCCAGCGTGACGATGGGCAGCAGGGCGTTGCGACGCGCGTGCTTGAGGTTGATGGAGCGGGGCGGCAAGCCTTTGGCGCGGGCGGTGCGAACGAAGTCGCTCGACAGGACGTCGAGCAGGTTCGCGCGCATCACCATGGTGATCCCCGCGCTCGACACGATCACGAGCGTCAAGGCGGGCAGCACGAGGTGGTGAAGCGCGTCGAGCAGCAAGCTCCAGCGTCCGTTGAGAAGCGCGTCGACAGTCACCAGGCCCGTGTAACGATGAAAATTCGGGTCGGCGAGGTCGAACAGGGCCGTCAAGCCGACGTTTCCGGCTTGCGGAAACCAGCCGAGGTAGCCGTAGAACACGACGAGCAACACGATTCCGAGCACGAAAGTGGGGAGACTGTACCCGATCGTCGCGAAGATGCGGATGAATTGATCTATGAAGCGGTCCTTGTTGAGGGCCGCGAGGGTTCCGAGCCACACGCCGAACAAGATGATCGGCACGGCGGCGAAAAGCGACAGTTCGATCGTGGCTGGCAGGCGCTCCCGAATCGTGTCGATCACCGGCTTGGCCGACGCTTTCGAGAAGCCGAGGTCGCCTTTGACGGCCGAGGAGAGCCAGCGGCCGTACTGCACGAGGTACGGCTTGTCCAGACCGCGCTCCTCGATGATCCTGTCGATGTTGCGCGCCTGCTGTTCGTTGGTGATGTAGGCGCTCGCGCGTTCGGCGGGCGTCAGCAATTGCAGCAATCCGACGATCAGGAGCGTCAACGCCAGCAGCACGAACGGAAGTTGCACGAGGCGACGAAGTACGAAGGTCGTCATATCAAATCCCACCCTTGGCGAAGTCAGCCCTTCACGCAGCAAGGCGGACCGTCCCGAAGGTCGGCCCGCCCGATCGCGTGCTCAGCTTACTTGCTGAGATCCTTCCACAGCGTGCCCGTCTCGAAGTTCACCATGGGGTTGTAGGCCCCCTTCGACACGCCCTTGAGCTCGTCACGCACGACCGTGAAGCTCACGTCCGCCGGAATGAGGATGTACGGCGCGAGTTGGTACGCACGGTTGGCGACTTGCTTGTAGAGGCTGTTACGCCTCGAAGCGCTCGTGGTGGCCCGAGCTTGGTCGAGCCACTTGTCGACGCTCGCGTCCTTGAAGTTCGAGCGGGGGAAGTAGTACCCGTTCGAGGAGTAGAAGACGTACATGAAGTTGTCCGGGTCAGCGTAGTCGGGCGCCCATTGCAAGATCACCATGGGTTCCTTGCCCGACTTGGAGTCGTTGAGCAGGGTGCTCCACTGCTTGGCGATGACTTCGACCTTGAACTTCGGGTTGATCGCTTCGATGTTGCGCTTGAGCATCTCGGCGGCCGTTTGCGACGCCGCGGCGCCCGCGCGGTAGTTCATCTTCAGCACGAAGCCGTTCTTCCACAGCTCGCCGCCGAAGGCGCGCTTGAAGTAGGCTGTCGCTTGCTTGGGATCGTACTCGTACGTCTTGACGTCCTTCGCGTAGCCGGGGAAGGTGTCGGGAAGGAGCATCGTGCGTTGCACGCCCTTGCCGAGTTGCACTTCCTTGATGTAGCGGTCGTAGTCGAAGGCATAGGAGAACGCGCGCCGCACGTTGACGTCGCTGAAGAAGTTCGCCGGGATGCCCTTGCCGTCCAGCTTGCCGCTGCCGAGAAGCGTGTCGTCCTTGATGCTCTCGTTCATGAAGAACGCGCGCGCTCCGGTGTTGGGAAGGCCGTCGATGATGTTGATGCCGGGAGCGTCGAGTTGCGACAAGGTCGAGCGGGGACCAGGTTCGATGACGTCGGCGTCACCACGCTTGATCGCTTCGTAGCGCGAAGCCTGCTCGGTCACCTTTTGGAAGATCACGTTCTGGATAGCGGGCTTCTTGCCCCAGTAGCCCGCGAAGGCGCGCGCGAGGAGGTTGTTCGCGTCACGACGAACGAGTTGGTAGGCGCCCGTGCCGTTCGGCGCCTTCGAGAGCGCGGAGTCGTTGAGGTCCTTGCCGACCCACTGCTTCGAGTTGGCTTCCTTGCCGTCCCACTCGCCGATTTTGGCGGAGTACTCCTTGTCGACGATCGCGGCGCCCGTGAAGGCGAGCTTCGCAAGGAACGCGGGGTCGGCTTTGGGCAGCGTGAAGACGAGGTCGCCGTTCTTGCACTCGACAGCGTTGTTGAGCTTGGCGAACGTGACGTCACCGGAAATCAGGGACTCGACGAGGAACCAAGTCCACGATTCCGCGCTGTTCACCAAGAGCGCACGCTCGAAGCTGTACTCGGCGTCGTCGCAGGTCATGGTGTCACCGTTGTGGAACTTCACTCCTTGGCGAAGCTTGAAGGTGTACGTCTTACCGCCGTTCGACGCCTTCCAGCTCGTGGCGAGAAGGGGTTCGAGTTCCGTCAGGCTGTTGCCCTTGTAGGTCAGCAGCGTTTCGTAGAGGTTTTCGACGATACGGCCCGACACGGTGTCGTACGTCATGACGGGATCGAGCGTCGGGATGTCAGACGACCCTTGGTAGACGAGCGTGTCCTTGGGAGTCGCCGCCAAAGCGGTGCTCAGCAAGGCAAGCGAAACGATCAAACCAAATTTCTTCATGTTTCCTCCTGGTACAGGACGTCACCTGACCTGTACCGTTGTCAACCGAACGGCTTTTCGGCGTGTTGGCTGGACGAACAATAACAAGTCGTGAGAAGAAATGCAATTAGCTTGTGTGAGAGCCAATGAATCGCCTTTGAACCGAGTTCAAACTTCGCAGACGGCGAAGAAGTCCCGGTTTTATGAGAGCCACCTTCGGGCACGCGGAGCTTTTTCTCGTTCACCTCATGCAAATTCTTGCATCCGCACTCCAAGTCGCGCGTGCTCTACACTGGGCGCCGTGAAGAAGCGCATTCTCCTCCTCGCGGGCGGGCAGTCGGGCGAACACGAAGTGAGCTTGTCCAGCGCGAGGAGCGTTCTGAAAGCCCTCCCGCAAGACGTTTTCGAGGTCACCCCCCTCGTGATCTCGAAAGAGGGACGCTGGTTGGAAAGCGGAGCCTCGCGCCTCGCGTTGGAAGCGGGCCACGCCGAGACGGGCGGCGACCTCGTGTTGAGCGGCGCCCAACGCGCGAACGACTTCGACGTCGTCTTTCCCCTCCTGCACGGCCCCATGGGAGAGGACGGGACCGTGCAAGGTCTGCTGACGCTCGCGGGCCTGCCTTTCGTGGGCAGCGGCGTCCTCGGAAGCGCCGTGTCGATGGACAAGGTGATGGCCAAGAGCGTGCTCGCCGCGCACGGCGTACCTCAAGTCGCGTATCGTCTCGTGTTGCGCGGCGAGTGGCGTCAAACGCCCGAAGCGGTCGTGGCGCAGGCACGCGAACTCGGCTTTCCGCTGTTCGTGAAGCCCGCCAATCTCGGATCGAGCGTCGGCATCAGCAAGGCCCGCTCCGAAGAGGAACTCACGCCCGCGCTCGACCTCGCGTTCAGCCTTGATCGCCGAGTGATTCTCGAGGCGATGACGAGCGGAAAGCCGCGCGAACTGGAAGTCGGAGTTCTCGGCAACGACGCGCCCACCGCGTCGGTCGTGGGCGAATTGCGCTTCGGCGCGGACTTCTACGACTATCACACCAAGTACACCGAGGGCGAGGCGACGATGCACATCCCCGCGCCCGTACCTCGCGCCGTCTCCGAGCGTATTCGCGAACTCGCCCTGACAGCCTTCAAGGCGCTCGACTGCGCGGGGCTCGCCCGAGTCGACTTCTTCTACGTGGAGGCGACGGGCGAGTTGTACCTCAACGAAGTGAACACCATGCCGGGCTTCACGACGACGAGCATGTATCCCAAGTTGTGGGAAGCGTCGGGACTCGGGTACGCCGAATTGGTCACTCGGCTCGTGGAATTGGCGCTCGAGGCGCGTTAGAACACGGTCATGACGACGAGCGAACTCAGCAACTTCCAGTACGGCGCGCCGAGGTTCCTGCTCGGATACGGCGTCGGCACGGCGCTGTACTTCCTGATCTCGGGCATCGGAACCCTGCTGCTGACCGACCCCTGCAAAGGACACACCTTCCTGGCGATCATCATTCCGACGATTTTGGGACCCGGCGGACTCGGGCTCACGGCGCTTCTCTGGCGGCGCGGCTGGGGAATGTTCGGCGTCGGCATGGCCGTCGCGGCGCTCTTCCCCGCCCTGTTCGTGGGATCGCGCGCACTGGAGTACCTCAAGGAGATCGGGTGCGCCCCGATTCCGCCCGGCTTCGTGACGCCGCAACCCGGTACGAACCCGTTCCGGCCGTGAGGACGCTTGCGAGGACTCCATGCTGTTGACGATCAGCACGACGCATCACCCCGCGACCGACCTCGGCTTTCTGTTGCACAAGCACCCCGGGCGTCTGCACACGTCGAGCCTCGCCTTTGGCGCCGCGCACGTCTTCTACCCCGAGGCGACCGAGCAGAAGTGCACGGCGGCCCTGCTGCTGGAGGTCGATCCCGTCGCCTTGTCGCGGCGCACCAAGACGGGCCGCACGCCGCTGGAGCCGTACGTCAACGACCGCCCTTACGTGCCCTCCAGCTTGTTGTCGGTAGCCTTGCGCGACGTGTTCGGCACGGCCCTGAGCGGACGCAGCAAGGAACGTCAAGCGCTCGCCGACGCCAAGATCCCGCTGCGCGCCCGCCTCACGGCGCTTCCCTCGCGCGGCGACCCCGATTTGATTCGACGGCTGTTCTCGCCGCTCGGGTACAACGTGGACGCCTCGCCGCTCCCGCTCGACGACACGGTTCCCGAGTGGGGGAACTCGCCCTACGCGGACGTGAGCCTCGGCGCCCTGATACGCTTGCGCGACCTGCTCGCCCACCTGTACGTCCTCGTGCCCGTCCTCGACGACGCCAAGCACTACTTCGTGGACGAGACGGAGATCGACAAGCTGCTGCGCCACGGGGAAGGCTGGCTGGACGAGCATCCGGAGCGAGACTTCATCACGTCGCGCTTTCTACGTTACAAAAGGCATTTGCAACGCGCGGCGCTGCAACGCCTCGAAGTGCGCGAGGACGAAGACGTCGACGAGGACGGGGGCGCCGAGGTCACGGAAGCGGCCACGAAGCAGCCGAGCCTGCACGCCCGTCGTCTCGACGCCGTGACGAAGGAACTGCTCGCGAGCAGTGGGCGGCGCGTCCTCGATCTCGGATGCGGCGAGGGCAAGCTGATCGTGAAGTTGCTCGACCATCCCCAGTTCACGGAGATTCTCGGGATGGACGTCGACAGCCGCGCGCTTCGGCGGGCCGACGAGCGGCTCGCCCGCCTGCCCGAGGCGAAGCGGTCACGTGTGCGCTTGATTCAAGGATCGTTGACGTACCGCGACAAGCGGTTGCGAGGCTTCGACGCGGCCGCCCTCGTGGAAGTCATCGAGCACCTCGACGAGCCGCGCCTCGCGGCCTTGGAGCGCGCCGTGTTCGTGGAGGCCAAACCGCGCTCGATCGTCGTCACGACGCCGAATCAGGAGTACAACGCGCGCTTCGAGACGCTCGCGGCAGGAGAGTTCCGCCACGAGGACCACCGTTTCGAGTGGGCGCGCGCGCAATTTCGTACCTGGGCGGAAGGACTCGCCGAGCGACATCGCTACAGCGTCCGCTTCGCGGGGATCGGCGACGAGGACGAGGAGGTCGGGCCACCGTCGCAGATGGCGGTGTTCACGAGAAAATCGGCCGAGGACGCCAAGGAGGCGACTTGAACATCGAACTGCCCCAGCTTTCCCTCGTCGCCCTCGTCGGCGCGTCGTCGTCGGGCAAGTCGTCCTTCGCGGCGAAGCACTTCCTGCCGAGCGAGGTGCTGTCGAGCGACTTCTTCCGCGCGCTCGTCTCGAACGACGAGAACAGTCTCGAAGCGACGGGCGACGCCTTCGACGCCTTGTACTTCGTGGCGGGCAAACGGCTCGCCAGAGGACTGCTGACGGTTCTGGACGCCACGAACGTGCAGCCGCACGACCGCGCGAACCTCGTGAAGTTGGCAAAGGATCACGACGTGCTGCCGATCGCGATCGTCCTCGACTTGCCCGAAGAGGAGTTGCGCCGACGTCACGAGGTGAGAAAGGACCGTGACTTTGCGCCGAGCGTCTTGTCGCGGCAAGTCGGCCACCTGAGAAGAAGCCTGGCGAAGCTGCAAAAGGAAGGCTTTCGGCAAGTGTTCGTTTTGAGAAGCGCGCACGAGGTCGAGGCGGCGACGGTCACGCGCGTACGGCTCTTCAACGACTTGCGGCACGAGCGCGGCCCGTTCGATTTCATCGGCGACGTCCACGGCTGCCTCGACGAGCTCAAGACGCTGATGGGTGAGCTCGGATACATCGTACACGACGACCTCGGCGTGACGCCCCCCTCGGGACGCAAGCTCGTGTTCGTGGGAGATCTCGTGGACCGCGGACCGGACACGCCCGGCGTGCTGAAGCTCGTGATGGGCATGGTGAAGGCGGGCACGGCATTGTGCGTGCCGGGCAACCACGACGACAAGCTCAAGCGCGCGCTCGAGGGCCGCAAGGTGAACATCGCGCACGGCCTGGAGGTGTCGATGGAGCAACTCGCGCGCGAGACACCGGAGTTTCGCCGTGACGTCGCCGCGTTCATCGATTCGCTCGTCAGCCACCTCGTTCTCGACGAGGGCAAGGTTGTCGTGGCGCACGCGGGCATGAAGGAGAAGTATCAGGGGCGTGCGTCCGCCCGCGTGCGAGAGTTCGCGTTGTTCGGCGAGACGACGGGCGAGACGGACGAGTGGGGCTTGCCGCAGCGCATGGATTGGGCGCGGGACTACCGAGGCCACGCGAAGGTCGTGTACGGTCACACGCCCGTCTTGGAGGCGTCTTGGGTCAACGGCACGATCGACATCGACACGGGCTGCATTTTCGGCGGGCGCCTCACGGCCCTGCGCTACCCGGAGCTCGAACTCGTGTCCGTGCCCGCCTTGCGTGAGTACGTCCCGAGCAAGCGACCGCTGGAATCACGGCGCGACGAAGAGATCTTGAACATCGCGGACTTCTTAGGAAAGCGCGTCGTGGAAACGCGCCTGCGCGGACGCGTCACGATTCAGGAAGGCGAAAGCGCCGCCGCGTTGGAAACCATGAGCCGCTTCGGCCTCGATCCGCGAGCCGTCGTGTACCTCCCGCCGACGATGAGCCCGCCCGAGACGAGCGGCGAGGAAGGCTTTTTGGAGCATCCGCGTGAAGCGTTCGAGTATTACCGACGCGAAGGCGCGACGACCCTGGTGTTGGAAGAGAAGCACATGGGTTCGCGCGCCGTCGTCCTCGTGACGCGGAGCGAGGCGAGCGCCGCGAAGCGCTTCGGCTTGAGCGGACTCGGGACGGTGTACACCCGCACGGGACGGCGCTTCTTCACCGACCCTGCCTTGGAAGGGGCCTTGTTGGAGCGCCTCGCGGCCGCCATGACGAAGGCGAACTTCTGGGACGAGTTCGGAACGGACTTCGCCGTGATCGACGCGGAACTTTTGCCTTGGTCGCTCAAGGCGCGCGAGCTCATTCGCGGTCAGTACGCGGCGGTGGGAGCGGCGAGCACGCACGCGCTCGAGCGCGCGGTCGCGCTGCTGCAGGAAGCGGCGGTGCGCGGCGTGGACGCCGCCGAATTGTTGCAGCGAACGACGGCGCGCGAGTTGATGGCGCGCCAGTACGTCGAGGCCTACCGCTCGTACGTTTCACGCGTCGAGACCGTCGAGGATCTCAAGCTCGCGGGCTTTCACCTTCTCGCTACGCACGGCGTCGTCCACGCGGACAAGACGCACTTGTGGCACCTCGACATCCTCGCGCGGATCGCTCAGGAAGACGAAGGAGTGCTGCTCGCGACCGCTCGGCAAACCGTCGAACTCGGCGACGACGCCAGCGAGGCAGCGGGCGTCTCGTGGTGGCTCGACCTCACGTCACGTGGTGGCGAGGGCATGGTCGTCAAGCCGCTCGATTTCGTTCACCGGGGCCGACGCGGCCTGTCACAATCCGCCTTGAAGGTGCGGGGGCGCGAGTACCTGCGCATCATCTACGGGCCCGAGTACACCGCGCCGTCCAACATGGACCGCCTTCGAGCGCGCGCGCTGAGCGCCAAGCGAACGAACGCCCTGCGCGAATTCGCCCTCGGCCTCGAAGGCTTGCAGCGCTTCGTGGAGGGCGAGGAACTTCGGCGTATCCACGAGTGCGTCCTCGGCGTGCTGGCGTTGGAGAGCGAACCGGTCGATCCGAGGTTGTAGGAACGCCTCCCCGGCTTCTCTTCTTGAGAAGAGAAGTTCCGGGTGGCGCAATCACAATCCTCGAATTTGCTCCAGCACGTGTTCGGGACGCACGTTGTAGTTGCGCGTCTGCTCCTCGACGCCTTCGAAGCGAACGACGCCGTCCTTGTCGATCAGGAACACGGCGCGCTTGGTAGTGCCGCGCTCGTCGATGGCGACTCCGTACGCGTGGGCGACCTCCAGCTTCATGTCGGCGAGCAGGGGCACGTCGATGCCGTACTCGGCGGCCCACGCCTTGTGCGTGTACACGGAGTCACGGCTGATGCCGAGCACGACCGCGTCCACGTCGGCGAAGTCGTCTTGCAGGCCGCTGTACTCGGGAAGCTGCAGGCTGCACACGGGCGAGAAGTCGAGCGGGTAGAACACGAGGACGACGTGCTTGCGACCCTTGTAAGCGCTCAGCGTGATGCTCTCGCCCGTCGAGGCGGGCAGCGTGAAGTCCGGCGCGGATTGGTTCAGAAGCGACATGAGGATCAGTTTACGGCCCGGGAAGCTCCTCGGTCCAAAGGCTGTCCAGCACACCTCACCGCTTGAGGCTTCCGGCTCAGGGACCGAGCTCGCTTTCCGGCAGGCGCCGCACGGGCAGACGAACGCGGCCACGCCGAGACAGCCAGCGCAGCGCGATCACGATGCCCGCCGCGACGAGTTGCGAGGCGAGATCGGGGACGCGGCCGTGCAGCAGGTACACGACGAGCGCTCCGGCGGCGGCGGCCGTCGCGTACAACTGGTCGTGTCGGTACAGGATCTGGGGCGTCTCTCGCGCGAGCACGTCACGAATCACGCCGCCGCCCACGCCGGAAAGCGCTCCGACGAAGATGACGCCGAGCGGGCCGAAGCCCAACGCGAGGCCGCCAAGAGCGCCCGACACCGCGAACAAGGCGAGTCCGAGCGTGTCGAAGACGCTGAGGGTCCGGTCGAAGCGCTCCAAGCGCGGGCCGAACGCGAAGCCTACGACCGCTCCGAGAATCGCCACCCACAAGTACGTCTCGTCACGCAGGTACACGGGCGGTACGGTGCCCGTGAGGGCGTCGCGAATCGAGCCGCCTCCGACGGCGGTCACGCAGCCCAATACGACGACGCCGAACAGGTCGAAGCGCTTGCGCACCCCGACGAGCGCTCCCGAGAGGCTGAACGCGAAGATGCCGACGAGGTCGAGGACGCGCAGACTCGCTTGAACGTCGAGGCTCGGCAAGTCGAATCCGGGAGGCGTGGCCACGAAGGCAGTGTCGCACACGCACGTCACGCCGAAAACGTGACGTGGCCTTCGTGCGGACCTCTTCGCCCGTGGTACGGTCCGCGCATGATCGTGTATTTCGACTTCCTGTGTCCGTTCGCTTGGCGCGGCCTCGAACTCATGGCGTTGATCGGCGAGCGGCCTCGACTCGTGCACTACAGCCTCGTGCAAGGCAACCATGCCGAGAATCCCGAGCGTCGCAACCCGACGTGGCTGCTCGCGCGCCAACCGCTCGGCGAAGGCTCCGAGTTCCAGCAGGCGAGCTTGCGGGCGTTCATGGCGTCGCACGCCGCGCGCCGTCAAGGCGAGGAACTCGCGTTCGCATTCGCGCTGCACTTGTTCCGCTTGCGGCACGTCGACGGCTTGAAACTCGACGATCCCGAAACGGCGCGGGAAGCGGCTCGCCGTGCGGGCCTCGACTTGGAGCGCTTCGAACTCGCGCTGCAAGACGAGACGGGCTTGCGCCAAGAACTCGCGACCGACTTGGAGGAGGCGGCGCATCTCGGGGTGTTCGGCACGCCCACGTTCGTGCTCGGCAGCGGTGACGCCGCGTACTTCCGCTTCGCACATCTGCCAGAAACGCGAGACGACGCCGAGCGGTTGTGGGGCACCTACGTGGAGGTGTTGTCGAACCCCGTACGCATCGAGACGATCAAACGCCCGCGCTGAGCGCCTGCGCCCGTTCGGCGAGCCACAGCATGACGGCCCCGGCGGTCGCGGGGTTCGTCGCCAGAGGTACGTCGTGCACGTCGCACAGCCGTACGAGGGCCGTGACGTCGGGCTCGTGCGGCTGTGCGGTGAGAGGATCGCGAAAGAAGATCACGGCGAGGACCTTGTCCTCGGCGATGCGCGCGCCGATCTGTTGGTCGCCTCCGAGCGGACCGGAAAGGACGCGTTCGATGCGCAGGCCCGTCTTGTCTTGCAGCAGCCCTCCGGTCGTGCCCGTCGCCACGAGGGTGAAGCGCGACAAGATGTCCTTGTACGCGAGGGCGAACAGGGCGAGATCGAGCTTCTTCTTGTCGTGCGCGATGAGGGCGACTTGCGTCTTGTGGGCCTGCGTCATGAGGGGTATTGTGACACGGGCTTGAGGTCTTCGCGCAGAGCGTGATACACTCGTTTGCTGATGACCCGCCTCGGCGGGCGTGTGACGCGCTACAGGGCACTGAAGTGCTCGGGGCCGGGAGGAAGAACAGCATGTTTGCAATCATTACGAGCGGTGGGAAGCAATACCGCGTGCAGGAAGGCGACGTTCTGCGCGTCGAGAAGCTCGCGGGCGAAGCGGGCACGACCATGACCTTCAAGCCTTTGTTCGTCGTCGGCGAGCAAACCCTCATCGGCGACGCGGCGAACGGCTTTACCGTGAACGCCGAAGTCGTGGACCACGGCAAGCACAAGAAGATCTACATCCGCAAGTACAAGAGCGGTATCCAATACCGTCGCCGCACGGGTCACCGTCAGCAATTCACGGCGATCCGCATCACGGGCATCGCGCAAGCGTAAGCCTTTCGGGAGAGGTGAACTGACATGGCACACAAGAAGGGCGTAGGCTCCTCGAAGAACGGGCGCGACAGCAACCCGAAGTACCTCGGCGTGAAGAAGTTCGGCGGCGAAGTCGTGCGCGCGGGCAACATCCTCGTGCGTCAGCGCGGCACGAAGTTCCAAGCAGGCAAGGGCGTCGGCATGGGCCGCGACCACACCCTGTTCGCGCTCGTCGACGGCCAAGTCGTCTTCGACAACAAGGGCGGCAAGGGCCGTTTCATCAGCGTCCAGCCGGCCGCGGCCATCGCGGCGGACTGAACGACGTCAACTCGAATGTTGGAATGCGGGGGCTTGCTCGCCCCCGCGTTTTCGTGCTTTCGGTCAAAGCGAAAGCGCGATGAAGAAGGTGAAGGAAGGTGAAGCGTGGCGTTTCGTGACGTGCTCGACATCGAAGTGATCGCAGGAAACGGTGGGGACGGCGCGATGAGTTTTCACCGCGCGAAGTACCTCGAGAAGGGCGGTCCGGACGGCGGCCACGGCGGCAAGGGCGGAAGCGTCCTGCTGCGCGCCGTGAACAACATCGCCTCCCTGGAAACCCTCGTGGGGAAGCGCAAGTTCAAGGCCGACAACGGCCGGTACGGCGAGGGCCGCTTGCGCAACGGCGCGGACGGTGAGGACCTCGTGATCGAAGTGCCGGTCGGCACGACTGCCTTCGACGCCGACACCGGCAAGGTCGTCGCCGATCTCACGGCGATCGGCCAGGTGAAGGTCGTGGCCAAAGGCGGCACGGGCGGGCGCGGCAACTCCGTGTTCGTCACGGCGACGCGGCAAGCGCCGCGGTTCGCGGAGCTCGGCACGAAGGGCCAGAAGCGGCGCCTGCGTTTGGAGTTGCGCCTCATCGCCGACGTCGGGCTCGTGGGATATCCGAACGCGGGGAAGTCGAGCTTGCTCGCCGCCCTGTCGCGCGCCAATCCGCTCGTGGCCGACTATCCGTTCACGACCCTCTCCCCCATCCTCGGAGTGGTGGAGGACGCCGAGCGGGATCGGCGCTTCACGATGGCGGACATTCCCGGCATCATCGAGGGCGCGTCGGAAGGCAAGGGGCTGGGCTTGGAGTTCTTGCGGCACATCAGCCGCACGCGCCTCTTGGTGTACGTCCTCGCGGCGGACCGAGATCCCGCTCGGGAACTCGCGTCGCTTCAGGCAGAGCTGCGCTCGTACGACCCGAGCCTTTTGGACAGCGTCGGCCTCATCGCCCTCAACAAAGTCGACCTCGTGGACGACGAGATCGGCGCCATGATCGAGGCGGACCTCGCCGAGACGGGCTTGCCGATTCTGCGCGTGTCGGCCGCCGAGGAAATCGGGCTCGACGAACTTCGCGAAACGATCTTCGATCTGCTGCCTTCGCGCGAGTTGTGGGCGCAAACCCACGCTCTGGAGGAAGAGCCGGAGACGGTCGCGGCGCCCGAGCCGCTCAAAGTGGTTCTGTCGGCGGATCAGTCGACGGACGAGGAGCGCGTGTTCGTGGTGACCGGGGGAGGATTCGAAGAGCGTTTGTCGCGCTTCGAGCGGCACATCACCGACGCGGCGGAATATCTCACGGGGTACTTCAAGCGTCAAGGGCTCACGAACGCGCTCAAGCGTGCGGGTGCCCGCGAGGGCGACACCGTGGTGATCGGGCCGTTCCGCTTCGAGTACTTCGAAGACGATTAAGGAACGAGGCGTGGTCGAGGTCAGCGAGATCAGATTGTCTTCTAAGTTCTTCCCAGGCTCTCAGGGCAGCTTGGTATACTTCGGAGGTCGCGGCGGAGGCCGCATAAAGATCGTGGCCGGACCTGTACTCGCCCCACCGAATGAACCGCTGCACGTCGACCTCGACGCTTGGCAGGCGCGTGTGCGCCTCATGGTCAAGCCGCGTCGCTTCGAGCATGTGCTGCGCGTCGCGCACCTCGCGGCGGACATCGCCGCCGCGAACGGCGTGGACGTGCCCCGCGCCTTCGCGGCGGGTGTACTTCACGACGTGGCGCGCGACTTGCCCGACAGCGAGTTGCTTCGCCTCGCCACGCCCGAGTGCGCCATCGACGCCGCGCACCCCCTCGCCTTGCACGGCCGCGCGGGCCGCGTCTTGCTGGAACGCTGGGGCTTCACGGACCGCGTGGTGTTGGAGGCCGTGGAAGACCACACGACGGGACCGCGCCCGGGCAACCTCGTGTCGGCTTGCGTGTACATCGCCGACGTCAGCGAGCCGGGACGCGGCGTGAACGCCGACATTCGCGAGCTCGCCTTGAGCGACCTCGACGGCGCCTTGAAGCGCTCCATCGGGTCGAAGGTGCGTTACCTGTGCGGGCGGGGCATCGAGGTGCATCCGCGAACCATGGCCACGTTCCAAGCGCTGGGGTTGCAGGAATGAGACCGTCCGGCGCGCGAACGTTCTACTCGGAGAACGTGCGGACGGTGCCGCTTTGGCGCGCCCTGCAACTCTCGGCGATCGCCTTGGCGTCCGTGTCCTTGGCGGGGTACTGGACGATGACGAGCACCGCCGGAGAGGCGCGTCGCGTCGCTCAAACCACGCCCGGCACGCCGCCGCAATTCACGATGCTCCTCGCCGGACGCGACATCGCGTACTGCTACTACCACACGCCTTGCAAAGATCAGAATTCACCTGAAGCCCGCAAGATGACGAACACCGACACGATCATGCTGCTGCGCGTGTCGGCGTCGGGCGTGAACGTCTTGTCGATTCCGCGCGACACCCAAGCGGGCGAGTTTCGCACCGACCTCACCTGGAGCGCGCAGAAGGTCAACGCGTCGTACTCGTTCGGCGGCCCCGAACGCCTCGTACAACGCGTCGAGGAAATCACGGGCGACCGAATCGACTACTACGCGGTCGTGAAGACGACGTACGTCGCGAGCGTCATCGACGCGCTCGGCGGCCTGGACGTCAACGTTCCCGAGCCGGGCATCGAGTGGATCGACAACGCCGCGAACGTGAACTTCAAGTTGTCGCCCGGTCAGCATCACCTCGCGGGTCCTGAGGCCGTGCTGTACATGCGGGTCCGCAAAGGATTCGGGGACGACTACGGACGCATGGATCACCAGAAAGCCGCCATCGCGCAACTCGTGGGCAAGCTCAAGTCAGCTCGCGGCCTCGCCGCCTTGCCGACGCTGCTGTTCGGCTTTCAAGAAGGCGTGGAAACCAACGCGGACCCCGCCATGTTGGAGCAGATGCGGCCGTTCCTCGGAGATTACGCGCTCAACTTCGCCACGCTACCCACCACCGAAATTCGCGGCACCACCAACCTCGCGCCGGATCGAGCGGCGCTCGCACGCTTGTGGGGATCGGGAGCGCCGACGCTCGTGGCGCAGCAGAAAGCCAGCGTGCGCATCTTCGACGCCTCGGGCGAAAACCTCGGGCAGAAGCTCGCGTGGGCCCTCAAAGGGCGTGGTTACGTCGTATCGAACGTCGAGGCGCAACCCGCGCACGACGAGAGCAGTCAAGTCTTCACCGTCGACGAGGTCGGCAGCGCGACGGACCTCGCGTCGCTGTTGGGCTTGCCGCGCCTGCAAGGTCTGCGCTTCCCCGTCGAGACAGGCGAAGTGGGCGTCCTGCTCGGCCGCGACGCCCTGCAACACTTCGCGGAACTCGCCGCTTTGAATCCTCCGCGCGAAAGCGCGCACCTCAATGGAGTGACCCATGATTGACACTTATGTTCGCAAGCAACTGGAAACCATCGCCGCCGCCGCCGAAGAGCGCCGCGCCGAGGACATCATCGTGCTGGACTTGACGGACGTCTCCAGCACCTTGGAGTTCTTCGTGATCTGCACCGCCACGGCGGGCCTGCAGCTCAACGCGGTCGTGCAGAACATCCGCGAAAAGGCGCGCGAAGTCGGCTTGCCCGCTCCGAGCGTCGAAGGGCCCAGCGAACGCTGGCTGCTCATGAGCTTCGGTTCGATCGTCGTGCATGTCATGACGCGCGAGGCGCGCGACTACTACGACCTCGAAGGGCTCTGGATCGACGCCCGGACGCTCGACTTCGCGTCCTGAGAATAGAACGAAGATAGCGAGAAGGGCGGGTGAAACACCCGCCCTTCTCGCTATCTTCTACGCTTCTTGGAGGGCCCTCGGGGTGGTCACGGTGACGGGCGTGAGCCGCACGCGGGTGTTGTGGAAGGTGCTGCCACCGCCGAGATCCGTCAAGGTTTGGGCGGTGACCTCGTTGATGCTCGTTCCGTCGGGCGCCGAGAGGCCCCACCACGTTCCTTCGACGACAGCGACGCTCGGCTGAACGGCGTCCGTGACGCGTACGCGCCGCACGGCGGCGCCGACTTCCGACGCGATGGTGCACAGTTCCCCGTCGTCCAAGCCGTAGCGTTGCGCGTCCTTGGGATGCACCATGACGTGCGGCTCGCCGCCTTCGGCTTGCCGCAAGTTGGCGAGATTGCCGTACGTGGAGTTCAAGAAGTGATGCGCGGGCGGCGTGAGAAGTCGCAACGGAAACTCGTCGGACAGAAGGGCGTTCGGCGAGACGTGCAAGGGAGCGGGCGTGAACCGCACCTTGCCAGAGCTCGTCGCCGCACCGTTCGCGTACGGCAAGAACACCTCGGGAAGAGTGAGCCTCACGCTGCCTTCGTCCTTGAGGCGGTCGGGCGTGACGCCCGCGAGGTGCGGATGGCGCGTGTCGAGCAGGTGCGCGAGGAGGTCGTCGACGCTCCAGTAGATCGTCTCCTCGGTCAGGCCGAGGCGGCGGGCGAGTTCCTGAAAGACCCAGGTGTTGGGGCGCGCCTCGCCGAGCGGTTCGAGTGTGCGCGGATTGTACGAGAGGTAGTGGTGGCCGTAACTGGTGTACACGTCCGCGTGCTCCATGAACGTCGTGGCGGGCAGGACGAAGTCGGCGAGGCGCGCCGTCTCGGTCATGGCCTGCTCCAGCACCACGACGAGGAGGTCTTCACGCGCGAGGCCCGCCTTCACGCGGCCCGAGTCGGGCGCGACGGCGGCGGGATTGCAGTTGTACACGAACGCCGCCTTGAAGCCCGCTTCGGGCGCGAGGGCGGACGCGAGCTCGTTCATGTTCACGCGCTTCACGCCCGGCTTCACGAGATGACCCGCGCCGAGCTTACGGCGGTTGAGTTGAAACGCGCCGCTCGTCGTGAGATTCGCGCCGCCGCCACGATACTTCCAGTCGCCGAGCAGGGCGGGCAGCAATGTCACGGCGCGCAAGTTCGTGCCGCCGCGCTCGTGACGCGTCATGCCGTACCCGACGCGAATGTACGTCGGGCGGGTGGTGCCGAGCGCCGTCGCGAGATCGACGATCTCTTCTTCGGACAGGCCCGTGACCTCGCTGGTCTTGTCGAGCGTCCACTCGCGCGTCGCCGCCTCGAAGGCCTCAAAGCCTTCCGTGGCGCGCTCGATGTATTCGCGGTCGTGCCAGCCGCGCTCGATGACGATCCTGGAGACGCCAAGGACGAGGGCGGCGTCCGTGCCGGGGCGAATCTTGAGGTGAGTGTCGGCGTACAAGCTCGTCTTGTTGCGGTACGGATCGACGTGCACGATGCGCGCGCCGTTCTTCCTCGCCTGGGTCAACCACGGCGTGAGGTGGCTGTTCGTCGTGAGGGAGTTGATGCCCCACAGCAAAATGAGTCGGGCGTGCGGCACGTCCTCGGGATCGACGCCCATTCGCGGCGCGCCGTAGCCGAGTTCCCACGCGGCGCTTCCGGCGGTCGCGCAGATCGTCTCGTCGAGTTCGGGCGCGCCGAGCGCGCGGAAGAAGGCGTGGACGTGGCTGCCTTCCATGAGACCCATCGTGCCCGCGTAGTTGTAACGCAAGATCGCGTCGGAACCGTCCCGGTCCAAGATCACTCGGAGGCGCTCGGCGATCTCGTCGAGCGCCTCGTCCCAAGTGACGCGCACGAACTCGCCGTTCACTTTCTTCAAGGGATGCAAGGGACGGTCCTCGTGGTATTGCCGCGCGGGGTAATGCACGGTCTTGGCGCACGCGAAGCCCTTCGTGATGGGATGGTCGGAGTCTCCCGTGACCTTCACGGCGCGTTCGCTTCCGTCCTCGCCCCGCTGAAGGCGCACTTTGAGACGGCAGGCATCGGGGCAGTCGAGAGGACAGGTCAGCAGCACGTCGCGGAACGAGGCGGCATGGGACATCCCTTTATTGTAGCCCTTCCTCAAGGCGCGTTGAGTCGCGTCCCAAGTGAAGGTGGCCGAGGTGTCCTAGCGTGGAATCGTGCCTCGCCGTTCGCGCGTTCGCCTCGACCTCCTGTTGCACGCCGTCGTCCTGATCGGCGTCGCGTGGGCCGCCCTGACCTTCGTGCGGGCGGGCGACGTGGCGGCGGCGCTCTCACGGTTGCAGCCCGCCTTGGTGTTGCTCGTGCTGGGCCTCGGCGTGTTGTACACCGTGTTTCGCAGCTTCATCTTCGCCGTGGTGACGCGCGGAGTGAGCGACCTGCCGACGGCGCTCGTGATGCGCGCCTACCTCTCGGCGGAAGCGACCGCCTTGCTGCCGGGCGGCGTCGCGGCGAGGACGGCATTGTTGAATCAGCTCGGCGTGCCCGTTTCGCGCGGCCTCGTGCCCGTCCTCGCGGTCAGCATTCTCGATCAGGTGTTCTTCGGTCTCGTGCTGATCGTCGCCGTCGTCATTCTCCCGGACGCCCGCTCCGCCGCTTGGCTGCTGCCGGTTCTCGTCTTGCTGTTGGTGCTGCTGAGCGTTCCGGCCGCGCGAAACTTCGTGGGTCGGCTCGTGCAGCCCCTCTTGGCCCGCTTCGGCGCGCGAGACGGCTGGGCGCACTTCGAGGAGGCCCTTCGCGGGACCTTGCGCCCGTCGCGGTTGGCGTTCGCGTTCCTGCTCACGGTGCTCGCGTTCACGCTGAAGGTGTTCGTGCTGTCACTGTGTCTGCGCGAAGTCGGCGTGCAGTTGCCACCGTCGCTCCTGCTGTTCGCGTTCGTATTGCCGACCCTCGCCGGGCGCCTCACGCCCACGCCCGGTGGAGCGGGCGTCACGGAGGCGGGCATGGTGGCGTTTCTCGCGACGTTCGGCGGCGTCGCGGTAGAGGACGGCCTCGTGGCGACCTTGCTGTTCCGCGCGGCCACCGTCTTCGTTCCCGCCCTGCTCGGCGGCGTGCTCTACGGCGCCGCGTGGCGCGGCTCGAAACATCTTGAGAGGACTTGAACTTGCAAGCGACGATCATCTTCAATTCGAACGCCGGAGGCGCGAATCGCGTGGATGTGCCCGCCTTGGAGCGCGCTCTGCACGACGCCGGTTACGATCCGGTCAGCCACGCGACTGCCGACGAGACGGAGTTGGATCGCGCTCTCGACGCCGCGAGCGGGCTCGTCGTCGCGATCGGCGGGGACGGCAC
This sequence comes from Deinococcus yavapaiensis KR-236, assembly GCF_003217515.1. Lineage (NCBI taxonomy): Bacteria > Thermotogati > Deinococcota > Deinococci > Deinococcales > Deinococcaceae > Deinococcus > Deinococcus yavapaiensis. The sequence continues at coordinate 171,592 of NZ_QJSX01000005.1, forward strand.
CTTGCGGGCGACCGCCCTTCGCCTCTTGGGACGCGACCTTCCCCTCACGGTCTTGCCGCTCGGCACGGCGAACAACATCGCGCGGACCTTCGGCGTGGAAGGCGACCCGCTCAAGCTCGCCTCGGGGCTGAGAGATCCGCACAAAAGGCCGCTCGACGTGGGCGTGGTGCGTGCGCCGTGGGGCGAGCAACACTTCCTGGAGGCGTGCGGCGTCGGCTTGTACGCCGATACGCTCGCCGCGTACGACCCCGAGGAAGGCAAGAGCGTTCAACGCGCCTTGTCCGCCTTGTCCTCGACGCTCGGCACGTACGCGCCGCTGGACTTGCACGCCAAGATCGACGGGCGGGACGCGAGCGGCGGTTATTTCCTCTTCGAGGCGTTGAACACCACGGCGACCGGACCGAGGCTCAGGCTCGCTCCGAGCGCCGACCCGTCGGACGGACTGCTCGACTTCGTGCTCGTAGACGCGAGCGAGCGCGACTCGACCCTCGCGTACCTGCGCGCCCTGCTCGTCGGTGAGTTCGACGCCTTGCCCAGCGTGCGAACCGAACGCGGTTCCTCGCTCGACGTCGGCTGGAACGGCTCGGCGTGGCACGTCGACGGGGAAGTATGGCCGCCGCGCGACACGCCGCTTCCCTTGCCCAGCGACGAGGTGCGCATCACGGTGGACGTCTTGCCGAGCGCCTTGGAATTGTTCTTGCCGCGTGTGGAGGTGAGCGTGTGAAAATGGACTTGCACTGCCACTCGGAAGCGTCGAAGGACTGCCGCACGCCCATCCACGACTTTCCGGACTTGCTGCTTCGGCGCGGAATCGCCGTGCAGGCGATCACGGATCACAACGAGATTTGGGGAGCCGTCGCCTTGCGAACCCTCGTGCGGGCCTTGAGCCTCGACGATCGCCTCACGATCATCGTCGGCGAGGAAGTCAGCACGCGCGACGGAGAAATAATCGGGCTGTTTTTGCACGACCGCATTCCGGCGGGAATGAGCGCCGAGGACACCGTGCGGGCCATTCGCGATCAAGGCGGCTTGGTGTTGCTGCCGCACGGCTTCGATCCGCTCAAGCGCCACCGCCTTCGGCCCGAGGCGCTCGAGCGCGTGAGAGACGAGATCGACATCGTCGAGAGCTTCAATGCCCGCGTGTCCAACGTCCGCTACAACGCCGAGGCGGGCGAGTGGGCGGCGAAGCGCGACCTTCCGGCGAGCGCGGGCTCGGACGCGCATACCGACGATCAAGTCGGAGAGTGCTGGGTTCAAACGCCCGACCGCTCGGTGACGACGCCCGAGGATCTGCTGGGGGCCCTTCGGTCGGGCGACATCATCGGGAAGTGGACGCACCCCGCGATCGCGTTCGTGGCCAAGCAACTTCATGGGTTTCGCAAGAACTCCCTGAGAAGCCCGTCAAGAGCCTCCTAAGCTCACGCCTATCCTCCGGAGACCCGTCCGCGCTAGAACAGAGGGCATGAGCGTCGACGTTTCCGCCTTCACCAAACGCGTCCGGAACCATGACGAGTTCACGCCCCGTTCCGACGACGTCCGGGGACAGAAGCGTCGCGCCGCGAGCACCACGGCGTGCGACAGCGATTTCGCGGACCTCACGCGTGATTACCGCCACCTGCTGGCGCACATCGACAACAGCGTCGCTTGACAGGCGAAGTTCGAAGAGTGGGAAGGGCAAGCGCCCTTCCCTCCTTGTTTTTCTCGCGTGTCGTGTCGGCTCGAAGGTCCGGTCACGCCGTCGTCGGCGTCTGCATCCTCGAGACCCCGAGGGTCACGACTTCGGCGCCCCCCTTCGCTTGAGCTTCACCGAGAGGCCAGTGCTGGTAGTTGAGGGTCGTGCCGTCGGCGCGCACGCGGCGCAGTCGGGCAATGTCGAGCGTCACGTACACCCAAGTCGCCACGCCGAGCGGTCCCTTCGTGACGACGCCGTCGCCTTGCGCGGAAAAACCGTGGTCGATCGGACCGTACGCGCCCGCCGCGCCCGTGTTCACGTCGATCGCCTCGTTCCAGGGCACGGCGCCCACCAAGGGAGATTGCACGGCGTACATCTGGTTTTCGAGGGCGCGGGCGCGACTGCCGATCTCGACGCGGTGGTAGCCCATGATGGTCTCGGTGCAACTCGGAACGAGCAAAACTTCCGCGCCACCTTCGGCGAGGGCGCGGGCGAGGTGCGGAAACTCCGAGTCGTAGCAGATGTTGATGCCGACGTTGCCGAGCGACGTGTGGAAGACCGTGAGGCCTTCACCGGCGGCCACGCCCCACTTCTCGTCCTCGAAGCGTGTCATGACGAGTTTGTCTTGATGATGCACCGTTCCCTGCGGGGTCAGGAAGTACGCGCGGTTGACGTACTTCCCGCCGTCCGCGACGGGAAAGCTGCCCGCGACGACGTACACCCCGTGCAGGGCGGCGAGCGAGCGGTGAAGTTCGACGAAGTCGGGCAGGAAGGCTTGCAGGGCGGGCAGTTGCAATTTCACGTCCGCTTGGATGTGCGGCGCGAGGAGGCTGGCGAGTTCCAGCGAGGCGTACTCGGGAAACACGAGCACTTGCGCTCCGTTCGAGGCGGCTTCCTGAATCCAGCTCGTGATCTTGCTGACGTACGCGTCCCAGCTCGGCTGCGCTTCGACGTGGTACTGGGCGATGGCGATGTTCATGCGAGCTCCTTGAGCCAAAAGGTCATGAGTTTGGCGGTTTCGTGGTCCTCGCCGACGTCTTGCCACGAAAAGGTCGTCGTGAGGTCCTCGCGCTTCTCGTAGCCGCGCTTGTGCCAAAAAGCGTCGAGCGGTTCGTAGCGCTTGGGGCGCGACGGGTGGTCGGCGGGACGCTGCACGGCGCAGAACGCGGCGACGCGAAAGCCGAGCTTCTTCGCGTGCGATTCACGCTCTTGAAAAAAGCGCACGCCGAGGCCGCGCCCTCGATAGGCGTCGAGCAGCACCGACTCCCCGAGGTAGAAGACCGACGCGACGTCGATGCCGGCCGCTTCGAAGGGAGCGCGCACTTGCGGCGTCTCGTCCACGAGCGGCAGGGCAGTCGTGGCGCCCACGGCCTTGTCGTCGTGCCAAACGAGCACGGCGACCGAGCGCGGCGAGTTCACGTACGTCGCGAGGTAATTCTCCTCGTACGCCGGATCGCCGTCGTAGAGGTACGGAAAGTCGCGAAAGACGGTGGTGCGTAGCCGCGCCAGTTGCGGCACGACCGCTCGGATGTCCGCGCCGACGTGCCGCGTGAGCCGAAACGTCACTTCGAGACCTGGCGAATCCATTCTTGAAGGTTGTAGTAGTTCGTGACACGCGCGATTTTGCCGCCGCGTACTTCGAAGAACGCACCTCCGGGCAGACGGTACGTTTGGCCGTTCGCCTCGGGCAGGCCCGCGTCCGTTTGCAGGTACGTGCCTTGCACGACGTACTCGGCGCTCGCCCGCGACCCGTCGGGACTGCTCATGAACGCGAGGTCGGTGATGCGCTCTCGGTACGACGTGTTCATGCGGTCCATGAAGCGCGCGAAGGCTTCGCGGCCGATCTCACGTTCCCCTTCGTTGACGTCGTGCGCGACATCGTCGGTGAGGAGACTCAGGAACGTCTCGGTGTCCCCGGAGTTGAAGGCCTCGTAGTAGCGTCGAAGAAGGTCGAGCGTCTCTTGCATGACGCACAGCGTAGCGCGAGCAACGCGGAGAATTGAGTTCCGCCTCCCAAGGGTAATGACATGAGAATGCCCCTAGGAGGACCTTAAGCAAATGACCTTGCGCGAACCTACATCAATGAGCTTACTATGGTCTTACGACATCGCCGGGGAGTAGCCGCCCGCTTCGGGAGTTCGACGCCGTCAGTACGACCGCCAAAGGCGGTCCGGCGCGAGCACAAAAGGCCAGACCTGCGTTCGGAGGTTCATCGTGAGGCAAGTGCTTCACGGCAGCGATGACGTCCCCTTGCAGCGACACGTTCGACAACGTTCACATTCCAGCGTAGACGCATTTCGCCTCGTTCGTTTGGGAGGAGTACCTTGCTTACGTGTAGTCTGACTTGCCGTTTCGTCCCCGGCACCATGGATCGCGTATTCGTCGTGAGCCGACTCGGTCGCGGCACCGTGTCGCTCGCGACCGTGGAAAACGTGCTGGGACGCCCCGCGCTCGAAAGCTTGTATTTGCGCGGGCGGTACGCGCTCGTGAACGACGAGGACAGCATCTGGTACACCCTGGTGTGTCTCGGCGTGAACCTCACGCCCGACGAAAGCACGCCCGTCGTGGCCGAACGCACGCCCCTCGTCCCGGACTTGAGGCACCACGCCCAACTGCCCGCGGACCTGGACGCCCGAACGCCGACGACCGTCTGAACGCCAAGAGCCGGGTGAGTTCCCGGCTCGCTTTCACGTGCCACCTCTTCGATCCACGGAGGTTCCGGATGCGCGGCCTTCCGACCGCAAAGCCCTTTGGAATACTGCTCGAACATCACCCGCAGAGTGCGGACGTCGTGCGGCCGTCTTGGTCGCTCGCCGAACCGAATCGCGTCGTTTCTTGCTTCTTCGGCTTCGCGCCGAGCGCCTCCTCGTTCTCGAAGTTGAATCGCACGCATGCGGCGCAGGAAGACGAGTTGCTTGCCGTGGAGCGCGAACGGTATCTTGGCAAGGTGAGCCGCGAGCAGATCTTCGCCTTGATGCACCTGCGCGCCTCGAGCTTCTCGAGGTTCCGCCCGCTCGAAGGAGGAAGTGCGTGACCCCGGCATTGTCGACATTCCTTGAAGAAACGCCCCTCTCCCCCGCCCTGCCGGGACGACCCGTCGTGCTGATCGCGACGGACGGCAGTCCCACGGGCACCCTCGCGCTCGACCGCGCCCTCGACGCCGCGCGCGTGCTCGGCGCGCGCTTGTGCGTGCTGCACGTTCTGCCCGACCCCCTGCCGAGCGGCCGACCCGAACTGTACGACGTGCAGCTCACGGTCCTGCGGCGCGGCGGCGAAGCCGTCTTGAATGCCGCCAAGCGTCGCTTGCGCTTCGTGGGCGCGGACTTCGTGTTGCGCGAATGCCGAGGACAACATGTCGCGAACGTCATCCTCGACGAAGCGAAACGGCTTGGCGCGATCAGCGTCGTCCTCGGGACGCACGGACGTCCCCGACCGTACTCGAGAACGCTCGGTAGCGTCGCGCGAGCCGTCCGAGACGGAGCTTGGCTGTCCGTCACCCTCGTCGACAAGACGGGCGACGTGTGGCAGGACAAGGCGAACAGCGGACGCGCGTTGTCGTAAAAGCTCGCCCTTCCGGCTCCTCTCCTATCAAGGAGAGGCGTTTTTCGTGGCTTCTCGGGCACGTGGAGGCTGCGAACCCCCACCATTGTCGGCAAGTGTAGCAGAACCTGTCTGCGACGCGAAACGTTGTCGGGAATTGTGACGTCAGGCAGAGTGTGCGTCGGAGGACTAATCATGACCAGCACCCTTGCTGAGCACACCAATGAACATCCTGTCGCAACGCCCATCACGGTCGCGTACGGAGACGGCATCGGCCCGGAGATCATGGAGGCCACGCTGCGCATCTTGGAGGCGGGCGGCGCGAAGATCGCGCCCGAAGTGATCGAAGTCGGCGAAAGCGTATACCTCAGCGGTGTCACGAGCGGGATTCCCGACAGCGCGTGGGACAGCATCGCCCGCACGGGCGTGCTGCTCAAGGCGCCCATCACGACGCCTCAGGGCAGCGGTTACAAGAGCCTCAACGTCACGCTGCGCAAAAGCCTCGGGTTGTACGCGAACGTACGCCCGACGCGCGCCTACGCGCCCTTCGTGCCCACCTTGCATCCGCAGATCGACGTCATCATCGTGCGCGAAAACGAAGAGGACTTGTACGCGGGCATCGAGCACCGTCAGACGGACGAGGTGACGCAGTGCCTCAAGCTCATCACCCGAGACGGCTGCGAGCGCATCGTGCGCTACGCTTTCGAGCTCGCGCGGGCACACGGCCGCAAGAAGGTCACGGCGATCAGCAAGGACAACATCATGAAGCTGACCGACGGGCTCTTCCACAAGGTCTTCGACGAGATCGGCAAGGAATACCCGGACCTGCAGCAAGAGCACATGATCGTCGACATCGCGGCCGCGCGCCTCGCCACGCGGCCCGAACGGTTCGACGTCATCGTCACCCTCAACCTCTACGGCGACATCCTGTCGGACATCGCGGCGGACGTCGCGGGCAGCGTGGGACTCGCCGGATCGTCGAACATCGGCGTTTCTGGCGCGATGTTCGAAGCCATCCACGGCTCGGCGCCCGATATCGCCGGTCAGAACGTCGCCAATCCCGGCGGGCTGCTGCACGCCGCCATCTTGATGCTCGCGCACATCGGGCAAGGGGAGGCGGCGAGGCAAATCCACAACGCTTGGCTGCGCACCATCGAGGACGGCGTTCACACGAAGGACATCGCCGGAGAGCGGACCGTGCGTGAAGTCGGCACGAACGAGTTCGCCGACGCCGTCATCGAACGTCTCGGGCAGGAGCCCCGGGAACTCGGCGCGATCAAAACGGTGCCCGCGCCTCTCAAGCTCTCCATCGACGCCGCGCCGCGTCAGCGCGCGAAAAAGGAGCTCGTGGGCGTCGACGTCTTCCTCGATTGGAGCGAATCGGGCCGCGACCCCGACGTGCTCGCCGAAGTCCTCGTGAAAGCGCAGACGGACGCCCTCAAGCTGGAGATGATCACGAACCGAGGAGTGAAAGTCTGGCCGCAAGGTCACAAGGAGACCCTGAAGTCCGACCATTGGCGCTGCCGCTTCTCGCGCCGCGACACGAACCGGTCCGTGTCCCACGAGGACATCCTCAAGGTCCTTTCGAGCGTGCACGAACTCGGCCTCGATTACGTCAAGACCGAGCACTTGTGCTTGTTCGACGGCGTTCCCGGCTACGCGCTGGGGCAAGGACAGTAAATTCACGTGCCCGCTGCCTCTTCGTTTACCGAAGAGGCAGCGCTTTTCGTTCGTTCGCCGCGTTCGGAACAGCGGCGCTTCTCAAGTCGCGGATCTGTTCGGGGAGACGCCGCCCGGATCTTCCTCGGAGGTTCGAGCGACGAGCGCGCGAACCTCGTCGGGTGCCATGGGCTTCGCGAACCAGTACCCTTGCGCCCAATCGCACCGCAATGCTCGCACACGCTCTACCTGCCACGCGTCCTCCACGCCTTCGGCCACGACGAGCGCGCCTTGGTGATGTGCCAAGGAGACGATGGCCTGCACGAACACCTCACTGCCGTCGTTCAACGTGCGCACGAAGGAGCGGTCCAACTTGAGGATGTCGACAGGCAACTGCCGTAAGTAACTCAAGCTGGAGTACCCCGTGCCGAAGTCGTCCAAAGCCACGCGCACCCCGAGTTGCCGCAACACCGTCATCTTCTCCGCCGAATCCTGCAAGTCGACGATCAGCGTGCTCTCCGTGACTTCCAGCACCAAGGCGCTGGCGGGCACGTCATGCTCGGCGAGAAGCGCGACGACGTCACGCGCGAAGTCCGCGTGCGCGAACTGCGACGCCGTGACGTTGACGGACACGCTCGCATCCTTCAGCCCGTCGCGCCTCCACTCTCCCACCTGCCGCACCGCGCGCCGCAAGACCCACGCGCCGAGTTCGTGCATCATGCCGTGCTGCTCGGCCACCTTGATAATCGTGTGGGGCGGCACGCTGTCGAGAAGCGCCGAGTTCCAGCGAAGCAACGCCTCGAAGCCCGCGTGCCCGTCGTCGGAGAGCCGCACGAGCGGTTGGTAATGCAGTTCCAAGGCGTCGTGCCGCAGCGCCCGCCGCAAGTGCTCTTCCAACTGCAGCAACTGCACGTGCGTTTCGTGCGTTTGCGCGTCCACGAAGCGAAAGGTGTTCTTTCCGTACCCCTTGGCTTGGTACATCGCGACGTCCGCGCGTTGCAGCGCCGCGTCCACGTCGCGAGCGTCGTCGGGGCACATCGCCACGCCAACGCTCGCCGTCACGTGGAGCGCTTTGCCGTGCACCACGATGGGTTGAGCGATCGCGTCGAGCAGGCGCCGCGCGAATACCGTTGCGGCCGCCTCGTCGCTTCCGGGAAGGACGACGACGAACTCGTCTCCCCCGAAGCGCGCGGCGAAATCCGCGTCTTGCAGCAGGGACGCCAAGCGAGCGCCGATCGTGCGGAGCACGTGATCCCCGGCGGTATGCCCGAGGTTGTCATTGACGTGCTTCATGCGGTCGAGGTCGATGAACAAGACGGCGACACGCTCGTCAAGCGCGGCCCCGTCGTCGATGGCTTCCTGCAAGCGTTCCTGCAAGGCGCTTCGGTTGAGCAGACCCGTCAGCGGATCGTGCGCCGCTTGATGCGCGAGGTTCACGGCGAGGTGGTGGTTGTCGAGCAACGCGACGAGTTGCCGCGTGAACACCACGAGGGACACGACAGCCACGCCTCCGTCGAACGTGACGGCCTTACGCCCGACTTGCGTCACGAAGTACAGGGCGTACGACACGAGGATCGCGGCGGACGGAAGCACGACGCCGTACGGCCGGGTCGGAATGCGGGCAACGCGGCGCGGCGTCGCGATCCTCGGACCGGCGTACGCGGCGCTCGCGACCGCCACGATGCCCCACGTCCAAAAGGTGTCCAAAGGACGCCCGAGTTGGTACGTGCCTTGCGCGCTTTGAAAGGCGTAGAGGATGTCTGCGGTCAAAAACAACGCGAATCCCCCGACGAGCGCGGCGATTTGCAAGCTTCGCAGGCCTTGCGGGCGCCACATCAGCATGGCGAGCGTCAACGCCAGCAGCAGCAAGTCCAGCAGCGGATACGTCAAGGCGATGACCAGCGGCACGGGCTGGCCGACGTACCCTTCGATGGCCTGCTGCACGTACGTGTGCCACACCACGTCTCCCGCGGCGCTGAGCACGATGGCCACGTCGAGAACGTACGTGAGCGTTCGAAGGAACGTTCCGGTGGACCGCAACAAGTGCACGACGCCCGCCAGAAAGCAGGGAATCAGCGCCAAGTACCCGACGTCCGCCAAGGAAGGGAAGGTCGGTTCGCTGTTCAAGTCCAAGTACGTGTACACGGCCTGCCCGGCGCCCCACGACAGGATTCCGTAGGTGAACCAGCGCCAGGCACGCCGCTCCCGCTCCGCGAGGATGCGGCTGTGGACGAACGTCACGAAGCCCGCCAGCAGGCACAACGGAAAGTAGATCAAGTTGCCGAGGTACGGGCGCCACTCCAGCGGAAATGCGCCCGTCAGCGTCCACAGCGTGTGCGCGACCGCCAAGCACAACAAGGCGGACATCGACGCTTGGTTGAGCCGTGACAAGTGCTGAGTCAAGAAGTCTCCGGGCGGGAAGGTCACCGTCACGATGCCCCGGGACGTCTTGCAAAACTCTTACGAAAATCGCGGTATTGCCCGCCGCCCGCCGTGCGCGACGCTCAGAACGCCCACTCTCCGGCTCGCATGACGGGCTCCGTGGTGCCGTCCTCGCGAATCCCGTCGACGTTCATGTCGGCCGAACCGATCATCCAGTCGACGTGAATGAGCGAGTCGTTGGCGCCCGACGCCGCCATGGCGTCCAAGCCGCCTTCGACGTTGATGGAGTACGCGCGGCCGAGGGCGATGTGAGACGCGGCGTTCTCGTCGAAGAGCGTGTTGTAGAACAGCACGCCCGTGCGCGCCACGGGCGCGGACGCGGCGACGAGAGCGATTTCGCCGAGGTGACGCGCGCCTTCGTCCGTGTCGAGGAGTTGCACGAAGGTGTCTTGCCCGCGCGACGCGGTCGCTTCCACGACGCGGCCGTTCTCGAAGCGCACGCGAATGTCCTCCACGAGGGTGCCGCGCACACTCAAGGGCTTCGTGGCGCGCACGTGGCCGTTCACGCGGTCGCGGTGCGGCGCCGTGAACGCCTCGTCGGTCGGGATGTTCGGCACGGCTTCGATGCCCGTCTGCGCGACTTCCGAACCGCCCGCCCAGATGTGGTTGTCGGCGAGGCCGACGGTGAGGTCGGTGTCCGTTCCCGTGAAGTGCAAGGCGTCGTAACGGCGTTCGTTGAGGTGATCCACGACGCGCCTCAACGTGGCGGTATGCTCGCGCCAAGCGGTCACGGGATCGTCGACGTCCGCGCGGGACACGGTGAAGATGGCTTCCCACAACTTCGCAACGGCTTCGTCCACCTCGAGGTCCGGGAACACTTTGCGGGCCCAGCCGGGCGTCGCGATGCCCGCGACGCTCCAATTCACGGCGGACGCGCTCATGAGGTCCGCCACGCGCTTCATGCCGAGCCCGTACGCCTTGGACGAACGCGCGATCCGCGTGGGGTCCACGCCTGCCAACACGTCGGGATCGCTGCCCGTCAACGACAGGTAGGCGTAGCCTTCCTCAATCTTGTGCAGCGACTCCTCGGCGCCCCAAGCGGGGAAGTAATCGAGGGCGGCGTCGGACGCCGCTTCGTACGTGGCGCGCGCCAGCAGCGGATCGGAGTAGCGCACGTCCACGACAAGCGCGCCCGCCTCGTACGCCTTCTTGGCGATCAGGCGCGCGAGGTCGGCCGCGTCGATCGGGGCGTTGAGCTGCAGTTTGCCGCCAGGTTGGAGGTTGACGCCGACGCGCACGAGCAAGTCCGCGTACCGTTCGAGGTTCTCTTGAAAGGTGGGCACGCGTCACGATACCGCGCGAACTGGTTTCCGTGCAGTGAGTTCACTGTGTAGCATGATTCCATGCGCTTCCTGCTCATCGAAGACGAGTCCTCCATTCGTGCGCCGCTCGCCGCGAACCTTCGCGAAGCGGGCTACGCGGTGGACGAGGCCGCCAGCGCGTCCGAAGCGTCGAGCTTGGCGCGGTCCTTTCCGTACGACGCGCTCGTCGTGGACGTGCGCCTGCCCGAAGGCGACGGGGCGGGCTTCGATCTCGTGCGCGCCCTGCGCGCCGACGGCGTGCACGCGCCCGTGTTGTTCCTCACGGCGCGCGACGCCGTCGAGGACCGCATCGCCGGGCTCGACGCGGGCGGCGACGATTACCTCGTGAAGCCTTTTCACGTCGGCGAGGTGCAAGCGCGCCTGCGCGCCCTCGTGCGCCGCGCGCGCGCCGTGCCCGACTCGGCCTTCTTGTGGCGAGACGCGCGCTTCGATTGGAACGCGCGGGCCGTGTACAAGGACGGCGCGCGCGTTCCCCTGACCGCCAAGGAGTACGCCCTGATCGAGGTGCTCGCGTCGAATCCCGGGCGGGTCTTTACGAAGGAGGAGCTCATCGACCGCGTGTGGGACGGGCGGTTCGAGGCGGAGTCGAACGTCGTGGAGACGTACGTGCGCAACGTGCGCCGCAAGCTCGGCGACGACGCGGTGCGCACGACGCGCGGCCTCGGGTACAGCTTTCCGGAACACTGATCCATGTCGCTGCGCTGGCGACTCGTGTTGCTGTCGGTCGGACTGACCTTCTCGACGCTACTGCTGCTCGGCGTGCTCGTGGGCGTGCTGCTGTGGCGCGCGGAAACGCAGGCGGTGGAGGACGAGGTGAGCGCGCAGGCGAGCGCGCTCGCGTCGCTCGCGCGGCGCGCTCCGGGCACTCTGCGCGACGACGCGCAGAACCTGCTGCTGCGCGAAGGTCGCGCGTCCGTCGCGCTCGTGCTGCGGGACCGCGAAGTGTTGTGGTCGGGCGGCAGCGACGCGCCGGAAAGCTTGCTGAGAAGCGCGCCCCTCGGCGTGTCACGGCAAGGAGACTTCGTCGTGGCGCGCGTCGAAAGCGAAGCGTCGCTGGTCTCGGTCGCGCGAAGCCTCGCCTCCACGCGACGCACGCTGGAGCGCTACGCGCTCACGACGAGCCTCGTGGGCCTCGGACTCGTCGCGCTCGCGGGATTGCTGACGGCGCTGCTCGTGCAGCGGGTGCTCGCGACGCTCGAACGCCTCGAGAAGCGCGTGCGACGCCTCGATACGCCCGAGCCGGTGCCGGGCGTCAACGCAAGCGACGAAGTCGGAACGCTCGCGCGCGCGCTCGACGTGAGCCTCACGGAACTGCGCGAGCAGCGCGCGCGCGAGGAGCGTTTTCTCGCGAACGCCTCGCACGAGCTTCGTACGCCCGTCGCCGCCTTGCTCGCCGACGTCCAACACACTCTTTCACGGCCTCGCCCGCCCGAAGTGGACCGCGCGACCCTCAAGCGCACGGAACGCGCCGCCTTGAGGCTGCAAGATCTCACGGCGAACCTCCTGACGCTTTCACGCGCCCGCAACACGCCCGAACGGTTCGAGACGGATTTGCTCGACCTCGCGGGCGACGTCGTGGACCGCCTCACGCCCCTCGCGATCGCGCGAGGACTCGACTTGCTGCTCGACGGAGAACCAACCGTCGCGCGCGTCGACGCCGCGCTCGTCACGCGCACCCTCGAGAACCTCGTCGGAAACGCCTTGAAGTTCACGCGCGAAGGCGAGGTGCGCGTCACGGCCCGGCCGCGCGGCGAGTTCGCCGAGTTGCTCGTGGAGGACAGCGGACCCGGCTTGCCGGAAGGAGCGGAGACACTGTTCGAGCCGTTCTCGCGCGGCCACACGAAAGGTGAAGGCTTCGGACTCGGCCTCGCCGTCGTACGCGAAGTCGTGGAGGCACACGCCGGCCGCGTCCGCTTCGAGCGGCGCGATGAAGGCGGGACACGCGTGCGGGTGGTTTTGCCGAGGTGAACGCCTCGGCGCGCTTCGTTTCCATGCTGTCGTTAGCGAAGCGCGGAAACTAAGGTCGAGGACGACGGGCGGCACCTGGCCGCGTGCGTTCTCGCCGAGCGTCCCGGCTGATGGACGCGAGGACGTCATGCACATCATCACTTGCACCTGGTCACCGTCTGCGCACGAGCGAGTGAGGCTCGAGCAAGCGCACGCCCACCCACTCGAAGTTCCCACCTTCCGCTTCGAGCGCGTCTTGGGCGCGTCCGCCCTCGGAAAGCTGCGCTTGCGAGGCCGACTGACGCTGACGTTGTTCGACGACGAGTGGTCGGCGCTTCTCGAGCCGTCACGCTCGGGGTGACGTGCGGTCGATTTCCCGAAGATGATTCGGCGTCGTCCTCTTCGCGCTTTCGGAGTTTTGAGCATGCGAACCAACTTGATTCTTTTGCTGGCCGGCCTCGCGCTCGGTGGGGCCACGGTGGAGTTCGTGCACGCGAGCGGCGCGAGCGCGAACTCGAAGCCTTCCTTCGCGCCGCAGCCCGTGGCGGCCGTTCGACCGATCGCGCCGCTCGACGAGAAGGCGGCGGGCACCGAAAACGAGCGCAACACGGAATCGGTCGTCGCGTCACGTGAAGACGGCCTCGTGTACGTCTCCACCTCCATCAAACCCGGCGTCACCTCGAACTCGTCGACCATTCCCCCGGAGTTCCAACCGTTCTTCGGCGGTCAGGGAAGTCCCTCGGCGCGAGAGACACGCGCGACCGGATCGGGCTTCTTCGTGGACGATCGAGGCGACATCCTCACGAACAACCACGTCATCGAGGGCGCTACCTCCATCAAGATTCGCCTCAAGGGGCGCGATCAAGAGTACAAGGCGACCGTGGTCGGGGCGGCGCCGCAATTCGACCTCGCCGTGATTCGCGCCGAGGACGTTCCGAGGAACCTCGTCAAACCCATTCCGCTCGGCGACTCGGACAAGTTGCGCGTCGGGCAGAAGGCGATCGCGATGGGCGCGCCCTTCGACCTCGACTTCTCCGTGACGGAAGGCATCGTGTCCGCCGTGGGCCGCAAAGTCCCCGTGGGCAGCAAGAACGTCGCTCAAAGCGTCATCCAGACGGACGCGGCGATCAATCCCGGCAACTCGGGCGGGCCGCTTCTGAACAGCGCGGGCGAGGTCGTCGGGATCAACACGCAGATCATCTCGCCGTCGGGCTCCGTGACGGGCGAAGGGCAGTTTGCCGGAGTGGGCTTCGCGATTCCGGTGAACACGGCGCGCAGACTCCTGCCCGACCTCGCGGCAGGCAAGGACTTCACACCGCCGACGCTCGGCTTTCGGTACCTCGACCTCTCCGCGCTTCCAGCGGACGTGCGCGCCGCGAACAAGTTGCCGAGCGAAGGGCTGTTGGTGCAAGACGTCTTGACGGGCAGTCCGGCGGGCGACGCGGGCGTGCGCGGTGGCGCAGTGACCGCCACCCTCGACGACGGAAGCACCCTGCGCCTCGGCGGAGACGTCGTGACGGCCGTGGACGGCCGAACCGTCGCGTCACAAGAAGACTTGCAGTCGGACCTGCTCGGCAAGCACGTCGGCGACACGTTGAAGCTCACCGTGAGGCGTGGTGCGCAAAGCGTCACGTTGAATGTGAAGTTACGGAAGTACGAGGCGCGCTGGCCGCAAGGTTGAGCGTTCAGGTCGTGAGCGGCGCGCCTTCTCGAATTCCCTCTCGCCGACGCGACGTTCTACTTCGCGGCGCCTTTCGACAAGGACGGGTGACATGGCCGCTCCGACAGTGCAATCCATCGTCTCGCCCGACACGTCTGCGGTAACGTCGTCCGGTCGCCTGCTCGCCCTCGACGCGTGGCGCGGCCTCACCGTGCTGTTGATGCTGCTCGTGAACAACGTCGCGCTCGGATCGCTGACGCCCGCGCAACTCAGGCACGCGCCGTGGGGCGGCGGCGTGACCTTGACGGACATGGTCTTTCCTTGGTTCTTGTTCTGCGCGGGCACCGCCATTCCGTTCGTGCTCGCCGCGACGCGCAAGGCCAAGATGACGCCGCGCGACTTCACGCTGAAGCTCGCGTCGCGTACGGCGCTGTTGTTCCTCGTCGGGTGCTTTGTCGTGAGCGCCGTGAACCGCTCGCCGACGTTCGGCTTGGGCGTGCTGCAAGTCATCGCGCTCGCGTCGCTCGTGGGCGCGCTGGGCGGCTTGCTCACCGTGCGCCCTCGGCTCGCCCTTGCGTTCGCCCTGCTGCTGCTGTACGCGCTCGTCATCCACTGGTACCCGCTGCCCGGCGGAGTGCGGGGCGCCTTCGAGGAAGGCCGCAACGCCATCTCGCATCTCAACAGCGCGTACCTGGAGCCGCTCGGCTTGCGCGGCATGACGTCCGTCGTGCCGACGGGCGCGCTCGTGCTGCTCGGCAGCGTCGCGGGCGAGTTCGCGCGAAGCGCCGACCGCCTCGCTTTTCGGCGTCTGCTCGCGTTCGGCCTCGCCCTGACGCTCGTCGGGTTGCTGTGGAGCTTGGTGCTGCCCTTCAACAAGCCCGTCTGGACGTCGTCTTACATCGCGTTCAGCGCGGGCTTGGGAACACTGGGGCTGCTGGCATGCTTTTCGCTGGAACGCTTCTCGAACGCGGGCAGGTGGTTGTGGCCGCTGCTCGTGCCGGGCCGCAACGCCCTGTTCGCGTACGTCGCGCCGATCTTGTTCAAGGTTTGGGTCCTGCAGTCGTGGACGGTGAACTGGACGGGCAAGAGCGCCTCTTTGCAAGACAGCTTGCTGAGCCTCGCGCGCTCGAATCTCGGATCGCCGTGGGGCGGTCTGGCGTACACCGCCGGGTACATTCTCGTCGCGTGGCTCGCGCTTTGGTGGATGTACCGCAAGAACTGGCTGTGGAAGCTCTAGGAGCGTCATGAAACGCACTTGGCCGCTGGCACTGCTCACCCTGACCCTCGTCGTCGGCGCGCTCGAACGCGGCGGCTTCGCGCAAGTCGCGGCGGTCGAAGGGCGCGTCACGGCGCTCGGCACGTCGGCGGACGAGGCGTACGCGTACGGCACGCCCGCCTTCGCCCGCCTCGTGCGCGAATCGTACGAAGGCGCGAAGGACGCGAACCTCGTGGATTTCGACGTGTGGCTGGAGCGCGCGTACGCCTCAACGCGCGCGGCGAAGCTGCCGGGCCGCGAGCAGTTGTCGCTGCGGGCCGCCCTCGCCACCCGCAAAGCCGAGCTGAACACCGCCTCCGGCGAGGAGGAACGCACGCGCCTTCAGCGTGACACGGCCGCGTGGCTGCACAAGGCGATCAAGGCGATGATTCCGAGGTTCTCGCTCGAACGCGGCTTCGAGTTCGCCAACGCGGTTCGGCTCGGCGAGCGGCAGTGCCTGCTGCAAAGCGTGCTGATCTCGGGCTTGATGCAAAGCATGGACCTGAACGCGGGCACGGCGATGGTGTGGCGCAACGACAAGGGCGTGGAGACGAATCTCGGTCACGTCACGGCCGTGGTGCGCCTCGCGAACGGACGCGCTCTGCTCGTGGACGCGTCGGACCCGCAGCCCTTCACGCGTCACCAAGGCTTGTTGCTGCGCGTGCGAAACGGCTCGGGTTTCGCGTACCGCTTCGTGCGGGCGCGGTACGGCGAGGACGACGAGATTCGCTCGTATCAAGACGTCGAGACCAACCGTTCGGTCGCCGTGAAGGACGCGCGACTCCTCGCGTACGACTACGTGCGCTCGCAGTTCGACTACTACCGCGGAGAGCGGGCGCCCAGCGGATTCATGGGCAAGAGTACGAAGGCGGGCCTCGCGGTGAGCGAAGGCTACCTGACGCGCGCCACGAAGCTCAGCGCGGACAATCCGCTCGCGGCGCTCGTCTTGGGACACGTGTACCGCGAGGAAGGGCAGGAAGCCAAGGCCCGCGCCCAGTACGAGCGCGCGTGGCACTTGTACGAGGCGGAGGGCCACGTACCGCCGAGCGCCGAGGCGGCCTTGAGGTGGGCAAAGTCGGCCAAGGTGCCCGCGCACACGTCCGTGGACGGCAAGCCATGACGGCGAGCGGGCCGTCCATGAAGATTCGAAAGGTTCAATTTGAGTTTGATGTGATCCTGTCATAATTTCGGCATGTCGCGCTTCCGATTCTCGGCGGTTCTCGTGCTCGGCGCGCTCTCGCAGCCGTTCGCAACACCCCAGAACCCCCCGCCGCTCGTCGGTCCCCTGCCGGGGCAGGTACAGCCCGTCGCACCGGGCACACGGCGCGCCCCGAGCTTGCCGCAGCTTCGCCTCGTGCCGCCGATTCGGGAGGTGGACAAGATCGAGTACCTCTCCAACGGCTTCATCGAGGTGGCGAGCGCCATCGTGCTCGTCGGCGCGGACGCCCGCAAAGACTGGCGTCCGCTCGCGGCGGAAGTCGCGCGCCGCACCTTCGACGCGCGTTCCTCGCTGGAGGAAGTCGACGTGACGATCTACGACAAAGCCTCGTACGGCGGCTTCGGAGGGCCGCTGCCCATCTTCACGGCGTCCGTTCCGAGAGCGCGCCTGAACGACTTCCTGCGCTTCTCGATCGGCGAGCGACCGTACGATCGTGCTTGGACGGCGCCCCCGGCCGCCAAGACGTTCAAGATGACCGGGGCAGTCGAGCCGACGAACGCCGCCGTACGAGGCTTTCTCGGGGAACGCGCCGACCTCGTCAAGCAGCAGATCGATCGAGCCGTCGCGCAGTTTCGGGGCGGCGAGCACGGCGGGATGTTCTTCAAGGGTAGTTCGCGCGTTCGCGCGGCGGCCCTCACGTTCGACGACGCGCCCCACCCGATGTACATGCCGCTCGTGCTGGACTTGCTGCGGCGCGAGAACGTGCAGGCGACCTTCTTCGTGATCGGCCGCAACGCCGAGGCGTACCCGTACTTCATCCACGACATGATCGAAGGCGGCCACGAGGTCGGCAACCACACGTATCACCACGTGCGCTTGCCCCGCTTGCCGGACGCGACGGTGAGAAGCGAGTTGCAGATGACGAACGACGTCGTGCAGCGCATCACGGGCCTGCCCGTGCGGTACTTCCGCCCGCCCGGCGGCGAGTACTCGGTCAAGACGCTGCAGATCGCGCGGCAACTCGGGCTCACGACGACTTTCTGGACGGACGATCCCGCCGACTTCACCAATCCCGGCCAAACGGTGCTGGAGTCGCGCCTCGTGCGGCGCCTTCGGCCCGGCGGCCTCGTGCTGCTGCACGACAACGCCCCCGAGGGCCTCGCGGTGCTCGCTCGCTTCGCTCGGGTCGCCGAGACGCGCGGCATCTCGCTGGTGACCGTCGGACAGCTCGCCGAGCAGGACCGTGCCGTTCGCTGAGGATCGCCCCGCTGGGGCGATGGTTCGCCCCGCTCGCCGAACGGACTTCGCCGACCTCGCGCGCGTCGCGTACGACACGGGCTTCTTCGGAGAGAGCGCGCGACTTTATTTTCCCGACGAAACCCTGTTCGCCGACCTCTGGATTCGCCCGTACGTGCCACTGGCCCTGCCCGGCTTCGTCGCCCTGCTCGAAGGGCGAGTCGTCGGGTCGATTCTGGGAGCGCACGACGAGGGCGCGTACGAGGCCGCTATTCGGCGCGTCGCGCCCGCCCTCGCGCTTCGCGCGGCCTTCGGCGGCTACCCGAAGCTCCCCGCGTGCCTTCCCTACCTCGCGCGTCTGGCGCGGTACGCGGTGCCGCACGCTTCACCTCACGCGTTTCCCGCGCACCTGCACATCAATGTCCTCGCGTCGGCGCGAGGTCTGGGACTCGGCGCGCGTCTTCTCGACGCGTACCTCGATTCCCTTCGTCAAGCGGGCGTGCGCGGCGTGCAACTCTCGGCCACGCGACGCAACGAGGCTGCCCTGCGGTTGTACGAATCGCGCGGCTTTCGCGTTCACGAAGCGCGCGTCACGCCTTTGTGGCGTCCGTGGACGGGCCGCGACGAAACGCACGTCGTGATGGCACGTTCCCTTTGACCTTCGCTTTTCTCCTCACGCGCGCGGCGTAAACTGCCTTCATGGCGGACCCTTCCTTGTCCGAGTGGTTGGCGGCGCTCAGTCCAGCGGCGCTCGACGCGGCGACCTTCGGTATTTTGTTTCTCGAAGGTCTCGGCGTGCCCGTCCTGCCCGGCGTGCTTCCGATGCTCGCGCAAGCGAACGCTATCGACGCGGGCCGAACGACGTTCGTGGCGGCCGTGGTCTGGGCGACGCTCGGCGATATCGCGGGCGCCTTGACGGTGTACGTGCTGGGCCGCTGGGGCACCCGGTTCGTTCCCGCCGCTTGGCGGCGCGCCTTGGAAAGCCCCAAGGCGCAGCGTAGCCTCGACCGCTGGGGACTCGTGGCAGTGTTCTTCAGCCGCTGGCTGGTGTCTTTTCGCATCCCGATCACGCTCGGGGCGGGCGTCGCGAAGATGCGCTTTCGGGCGTACCTGACGGCGAGCGTGCTCGGGGCGTTGCTGCACATCGTCCTTTGGCAGGTGCTGCTGGGGCACTTCGGTCCGCAAATCGTCGAGTGGCTCGATTCGTACACGCGTTATTGGCCCGTCTTGCTCGTCTTGCTGATCGCGTGGGCGGCGTTCGAGGTATGGCGTCACCGTCGATCGGGCAGCGGCGGCAACACCGAGCGCGTCTGAAGTTCGTTTTGACGCACGAACGCCTCCATGAATCGCCCGAGGATCAGCATCTGTGTCGCGTGCGTCCGAATCGCGCGCAGCTTCACGGCCTCTTGCGCTTCGGTGAGGCTGCGCCGTTGCCACGAGAGATTCACGCCGCGCGGCGGAATCGTGAGCGGCAAGGCGGGGTGGTAGCCTTTGGGCAACGGCCATTCCAAGCCGCCGTGGATGATCCAAAAGCGCAGCTTGTTCGTCGCGCCGCGCCGCGCCAAGGCGCGCGTCACGAAGTAACTCGCCGCTCGGTGGTCCGGATGCTGATCTTGAGGCGACGGCGCGAGGACGATGTCGGGCTTCACGCGGTTCAAGACCGTCTCGAAATCACGCTCGACGTTCGCGCCCGTGTACGCCGCGCCCGGCGAAAGCGTCCCGCCGTACGGCACGCGCGCGGCGCCCGTATAGCGCGAGCGGTACGGCGTGGCGTAATTCTCCAGGAACATGTGCAGGGTTCCGCCGTCGGGATACCCCAAGAAGTACAGGCGGCTCTGAGGCACCCCGAGAACCTCGGCGGCGCCGCGCGCCTCGACCATGCGCCGCCGACCGAGGTTCTGCAAGTCGGCAACGCGCGGACGCCTCGTGCGGTTGAGGAGAATCGCGTCGAACTCGAAGCCGTCCCCGTTCGTCATCCACACGATGAAGACGGTCGCGCCCGCGTCCTGGGCTTGCTGAATGGCGCCCGCGCAGCACAGCGACTCGTCGTCGGGGTGAGGTGAAACGACGAGCACGCGCTGCCTCGCCTTGAACACCTCGACTTCCTGAAGTCCCACGATGGTCGCGGCGGCCCTTGGGTACAGCAAACGCAGCGCGGGCGACGCGTTGATCGCGAAGGCCGCGAACAGCACCACGAAGGCCGTGAGAACGACGATGAATTGGCGCCGGGTCACTCGGTCAGTCTAGAGGACGCGCTTCAAGCGAAGCTGGCGAATCGGCGCGGCGGTACACGCCATTGGCCCGCGTCATAAGGCCCGCTCCGATCAGTTCGCGGCGCAGCGTGAAGAAGTCCTCGTGGAATTCGGCGATTTTGGAGCTCACCTCGCGCTCGGTGTAGTCGCGCTCCGGCTCGAAGTGATCGGCGAGCCACGCCAAGATGACGTCACGCTTCTTGCGTTGCGCGGGAATCGTCGTGAGCCGTCCGTCTTTCAGGTACGACCGAAGGATCTTCTCGCGGTAGAGGTTCTCGCCGGGAGGCGGCGTGTCTTGGCGCAGCAGCACGAGATGCGCCAACGAGGCCGAGAACACGTCTCGGTTCGCCGAGTACAGCACGTACGGGCCGTCACGGCGCGCCTGAAGCAGTTTCGCGTCCGTGAGGGCGGAGAGGTGATGGCTGACCGTGGCAGGAGACAACTTGAGGATCGCGGCGAGTTCGTCGCCGTGACGTTCCTGCTCCCAGGTGAGATTGACGATTACGAGGCGACCGGGGTGCGAGAGGGCTTTGAAGGTCTCGGCGGCTTGCTTGAGTTGCGTCACGGGCATCTCCTTCGATGCGATGTCTGCTTCGAAGCTTAAGGCGCTTCGAACATTCTCGAATCGGCTGGAGTGCTTAGGCCGACTTCCGACGACCGCCTGAGTTCGCACCCCTGAGTCGCCCAAACATTCCTCAATCATCCCGCACCTTCTACGATCCTCTCGAATCGAGGTGGTTCCGACTTCAGCGCGGCCCCACCGAAACGAATTCGACTTCTCGCATCAGGAGGCTTTTCATGAAACGCTCGACCCTTTCTTTGCTCTCGGCCCTCGCGCTCCTCGCCAGCTCGAACGTCTTCGCTTCACGCTGGCACGACAACCTAAAAGTGCTCAGCGGCCCCGAAGTCTGCATCGACCAAGCCATGATCTCGACCGGACCCTCGTTCGATGAGCAGCTCGGCCAGTTCGTGGCGGGCGCGTTGCGCAGCGACGCCGCGTACCGCGGCCTCAACTTCGGCAAAGTCAAAGTCGACGACTGCGCCGGCTTCTTGTACTTCGTCGGCACCATCAAGAACACGCCGAGCGGCATCGTGTACGGCGGCCACTTGCAACTCGTCATTCAGACGGGCACCCTGAACGACATCAAGACGACGAGGCTCAAGACGGTCTCCGAAGGCGGCAAGGTGGACTACGTGCCAATCTGGGACGTCGAGACGGTCGTGGGCATCGCGCCGAACCGCGACGACTTGATGAAAGTGCTGGCCAGAGAAGCCGTGGACATGTTCAAGGTCTTCGTCGAGGACTGGTACGCCAAGCACTGACCGAGCACGCCAGCACGAACGGGCGGGCGCGCTCCCCTGGGCAAGTTGCACAGGAGAAACCTGCCCGCCGCGCCCCGAGACTTCTCGAAGCGCGGGCCGATCCCGACACTCCCGCGCCGAGGTTCGAAGACGGGCCGTCGATGCTCGTCGAGACGAGGTGCAACTTCGAACGCCACGGGCGCGTAACAAGGGTATGCTCAACGTTATTTCCATCGTCCTCGGCGTGGTCGCCATCGTCTTCTTGCTGCTGGGGTTCATTCCGCTGCTGGGCTGGACGAACTGGTTCCTGACGCTGCCCGCCGCGCTCGTCGGCCTCGTGCTCGGCGCGCTGAGCAGAGAGCGCGGCGGGCTGGTGCTGAACGGCTCCGTGCTCGCTCTCGCCGCGCTGCGCCTCTTCCTCGGCGGCGGCGTCCTTTGACGCGTCAAACGATCGGACGGTCTTGGTAAAGCTCGATGAAGCGGCGCAGCATCCGAAGTCCCGTCTCCAAGCTTTCGGGCACGACCCACTCGTCTTCGCGGTGCGCGTTGCCGCCCTTGTACACGCCGAGGGCGAGGGCGGGAATTCCGTACGGCGCGGCGGCGTTCGCGTCCGTGGAACTCGCCGCCGTGCGAACCTCCACGCCGACCGTCTCGGCGGCGCGCCGCGCGAGGCGCAGCAACGCGTCGCTTTGCAAATCGCCGCCCGGACGGTCTCCGACCATCTCCAAGCGCGCGGCGACGCCGACGGTGCGCGCCGCGCCCTCGATGGTGCTTCTCGCCTGCTCTTCCAAGTTCTCCAGCGCCACGGCGTCGAGCGAGCGAAGGTCGAGCAGGAACTCTGCCGACGCCGCGATGGAGTTGATGCTCGTGCCGCCCTTGGCCTCGCCGACGTTCACGGTCGTGCGCGGATGCTGTGGAAGGTGCAGGCTGTACAACCCGGTGATGGCGAGGCCAAGGGCGTGCAGGGCGCTCGGCGCCTTGTCACCCCACGAGTGTCCGCCCGGCCCCGTGAACGTCACCTTGTAGCGGCGCACGCCGACCGCTTTCGTGACGGCCAATCCGAGGTAGCCGTCGACGGCCACGAACGCCCCGATCTCCTCGGCGTGCCGCTCCAGCAGGTGCTTGGCGCCCTTGAGGTCCCCGAGCCCCTCCTCGCCGACATTCGCGACGAACCACAGCGGCCTCGACAGGCGGCGCGCGTCGATCATGCCCAGCAGCGAGGTCAGCACGGCGAGGCTCGCCGAGTTGTCTCCCAGGCCGGGGCCCGTGAGCTTGCCGCGCCGTTCACGAACGGTGAGGTCGGTGCCCTTGGAGAAGACGGTGTCGAGGTGCGACGCCAGCACGAGCGCCTTGCCGACCTTCGGTCCGATGCGCACGAGGACGTTGCCGACCTCGTCGCGCTCCACCTCGTGCCCGTGTTGGGACCACAAGCGCGAGACGAGCTCGGCGCGCTCGCCCTCCTCGAAGGTCGGGGCGGGCGTCGTCGCGATACGCAAGAGGTAATCGAGGGGCACGCGGTCAGTCTAAAGGAGTTGTCAGGTTTCGGCTACGCGGGGCGGAAAGCGCTTCTTGAGCTTCCGCGCCAGCCTGGCGAACCGGCTCAACTGACCAGCCGCTCGCTGTACTCGTCGTACGCGACCTTCGACAAAGGCGCGACGAGAGGCGTGAGTTCCACGGCGATCGCGCTCGCCCGCAAGTGATCGAGCGTGACGGCGGGCGGCGCCGGATGCGCGGCGATGACGTCCACGCGATATGACGTCGGTGGGTGCGACGCGTCGAGGCTCGCGCCTTCCTTCGCGCGCTTTTCACGCGCCGCCTGCCAGTACGCCTCGGACGCCTCGCGAATCTGATGGCGAAACTCTTCGAAGACGTGCGCACGAGCCGGTTGCAATCGGTGACGTTGCAACGCGTAGTCGTAAAGATCGGCGACGTGCAGCTTGTCGAGCGCGGCGCGCGCCGCCTCGCTGCCGCTGACGCTCGCCGCCAGAAGGTCGGCGTGATACTCGGCCCGCTGCGACGCCTCGCCGCTCAGTTGCGTCAACAGCCAAGCGAGCCCCCACGGCACGCACGACACGACGAGCAAGGCGAGGTTGATCGGAGCGCCGATCAGCCCGTACAAGCCGGATTCGCGCGGCCACAACTCCTGCGGACGCAACACCCACCAGGCGTGCATCAGGAAATTCTGCGCCTGCGCGAACAAAAGGCCGCGTCGAGGGTCGTTGTTGACGGCGTGGGCAAGTTCATGCGCGATCACGAACACCCGTTCTTGCGGTTCGAGCGACAGCAGGATGGGCAAGCCGAGATTCATCCAACTGGTTCGTCCGACCCCGACGGTGCCCATGAAGGCGTTGAATCCGGCGTCGACCGTGAGGTACGTCGGCACGGGCGCCTTCATCGCTCGGGCGATCTCCTCCACGAGAGCGTGAAGGTGAGGCGCTTGCTCTTTCGTCAACACCGTCTCGGGAGCCCGAGTGAACCGTGGCCGCGCGATCCACACGAGGGCGAGAGCGATCACACCGACGAAAAGCAACCCGAAGTGGAAGGGGTGCGTGGCTCGCCAAACGACCCGCGCGGCCCACACGGCGAGCGCGACGTATCCGGCCAAGGCGAGCAGGGCGATGCCTTGAGACACCCAGTAGACGGCGCCGGGTCGGGCCTGCGTCGCCGCGCGCACGAACTCGTCTCGCAATCGCCGCGCCCGCGCGGCGTTCACGTTCGTCCAACGCCGCTGAAGCTCGTGGGGAAGGGTCACGGAAAAAGTATAGGAAGGCGGCGAAAAAAGCGACGGGCACTTGCCGCGCCCGTCGCCTCGTTGTTGTTGCGGTGCCTCAGCGGCGGTTGGCGCCCATCAGCTGAGAGCCGATGATGGCCGCGAGGCTGACGAGGCCCGCCTTCGCCATGGGGTTTTGCAGAAGTTGTCCCAAGCCGCCGCCTTGCTGTTGCTGCGCCGGCTGGCCGTAACCCTGCTGGTATCCTTGCCCTTGCTGACCGTAGCCTTGCTGGTACCCTTGCCCTTGTTGGCCGTAGCCTTGCTGTTGCTGCTGGCCGCCGCCGAGCAGACCGCCCAGCAAGCCGCCGAGGCCGCCGCCTTGCTGTTGGCCGCCCATACCCTGACCCATGCCGCCGAGCATTCCGCCCATCATGCCGAACAAGTCGCCAATGCCGCCGCCGCGCCCTTGCTGCGAAAGCGCCTGACCCGACTGCATGAACGCGTTCGTGAGGTCGTGCGGATCGTCGGCCCGCACGTTCTGCACGGGCGTTCCCTGATGCTGGATCATGGCTTGCGCGAGCGCTTCACGTTGCTGAGGATCGAGTTGCTGCATGTACTGCTGCAACGCCTGCTGTTGCATCTCGGGCGGCGCGGAGCGCATGTACTGCTCGACGTACTGCGCCGCTTCGTGCGGATCGACGTCGTCGTTATTGACTTGAGCCTTGGCGAAGCGTTGGTTTTGGTCCATGTTGCGAAGCAGATCATCCATCATGAGAAAAGCTCCCTTCGAGTGGCGTGCGCCTCACTGTAGGAGGGAGCGACGTGAAAGGGCTCCGAGGCCGCTAAAGATGCACATCATGAACACTCCTCGCGATCTTCACCGGACGAACGTCCCGTAAGTTGGTAAGCTTCACGGTGCCATTTTCTGCCGACGCTAAACTGCCTTCATGCGTTCTCTCGTTCTCATCGGCCACGGCTCGCACTTGAATTCCGAGTCGGCGTCCGCCGTTTATCGTTACGCCGAGCTTTTACGGGAGAAAGGCACCTTCGACGAGGTGATCGAGGGATACTGGAAGGAAGAGCCGTCCTTGCGTCAGGTTCTGCGCACCGTGTCCTTCACGGACGTGACCGTCATCCCGATGTTCATCTCCGAGGGGTACTTCACCGAGACGGTGATTCCGCGCGAGCTCGGCCTCGGGCATCAAGGGCCCGTGCCGAAGGACGGAATCGCCCGCGTCATCGGCGGGCGCACGGTACGCTACACCTTGCCGTACGGAGTGCATCCGGCGATGAGCGACGTGATCCTCGACCGCGCCCGCGAAGCGTGCCCCGATCTCGACGGAAAGGACACCGCCCTCGTCATCATCGGGCACGGCACGACGCGCAACGCGAACTCCAGCCGCGTCGTCTACGAAAATGCCGACCGCATCCGGGCGATGGGCATCTTCTCGGAGGTGAGCGCCCTGTTCCTCGACGAGGACCCGCGCCTCTCGACGTGGCCCGACGTCACGACGTCCCCGAGGGTCGTGATGGTGCCGTTCTTCGCGTCGGAAGGCTGGCACACCTTGGAGACCATTCCCGACGACCTCGGCCTCACGGGGCCCGTGTCGGAACTCGAAGGGCGCGTGGTGTACTACGCCAAGCCGACGGGGACCCACCCGAAGGTCGCCGACGTGATCTCGAACCTCGCCGAGGAAGCGCGCGGCGCCTCGCCGCGCGGCGGCGAACTCGACGGGGGGCACGAGGCGGCGTGGCAAGCCTTCGAGGCGAAAGCTTCGCTGGGTCTGCGCATGGGCGAGATCCTCATCACGCCGCACGACGGGCTGTTCGAAGTGCGGCACGCGCTCGACGAGGGCCGCGACTTCCTGAAGACGTACGTCACGCCCGAGGGCTTGCGCGACGTCGTTCGTGAAGACGAGCGCGGCGAGCAGCGCCCCATCCGCACCTTGCGCTCTTTGCCGCGCGGTTGGCGGGGCGTCTTCGACCGCGCGAACTTGCGCCGCGCCGTGCACTTTCTGTACCCGGCGGTCGTGGAGGAAAGCTTCGCGTGCTCCAGCCACGCTCTGCACTGGACGCCGTGGGCGACGACCGCGCGCCGACAGACGGGCATCTACGCCAAAGTCGCCTCGGCCAAGCCGGACCTCGTCGCGAGCGTCTCGAAGGAAGTTTGCGGCAGTTGCCTCAGGACGCGCTTGTGGGCAGGTGAGAAGCTTCCGAAGACCTTCTTCGACGGCGTGCCGGGCGCTCTTCCTTGCGCGGAAGCCTGCACCCTGCTCGTGGCGGAAGTCAGGGAAGCGATGAGCAGCAAAGGAAAAGCGGCAGGACACCACTGACGTGGCGTCGGCCCTCTCCAACTGCGCGAGAGGGCCGACGCCAAGTCGGTTACCTCACCAGCCCTTCGAGCTTCTCGACGAGTCCCTCGACGCCTTTGAAGGCTTCCTCGATGGGAGCGGGCGTGGAGAGGTCGACGCCCGCGTTTCGCAAAGCGTCGAGTTGAGGCAAGCTGCCGCCGGCCTTCAGGAACGAGAGGTAAGCGTCGCGCGCTCCTTCTTGGCCGCTCAGGACACGTCGCGACAAGGCGGTGGCGGCAGCGATGCCCGACGCGTACTGGTGAACGTAGAAGGGGGCGAACAGGTGGGGGAACTGCGCCCAGGTGATGCCGACGCGCGCTTCGTCCTCGGGTTCGAACTCGACTTCGCCGCCGTAGCCTTCCTTGAACAATTCGAGCGTCCACGCGTTGAGCTGTTCGGCGCCGACGCCTTCGCCGCGCTCGACGGCTTCGTGCAATCTCAATTCGAGGCGCGCGAGGGTCGGCATCACGAAGAAGTATCGGTGGAAGTTCGCGAACGCTTCGTCGAGCATCGCGAGGACGAACGCGGCTTCGTCTCGTTGCGCGAGGAGATGAGCGCGAACCATCGCCTGGTTGAAGTTGCTGGCGGTCTCGGCGACCGTCATGCCGTACTGCGCGTACGTCACGGGCTGCGAGCGCTGCGTGAAGTACGTGTGCATGGAGTGCCCGAGTTCGTGCGCGAGGACGCTCATGCCGGGCAAGTCGTTCGAGTGGTTGAGCAAGATGAACGGGTGCGTTCCCGGACCGCCCGACGAGAAGGCGCCGCTAGACTTGCCGACGTTCGGGTAGACGTCCACCCAGCGTTCCTCCAGAAGACCTCGGCGCATCGGGGCGACGTACTCCTCGCCGAGCGGGGCCATGCCGCTCAAGACCATCTCGACGGCCTCGTCGTACGACACCTCGACCTTTTCACGGCCGAGCGGCGCGAAGACGTCGTGCGGGCGCAGCGTGTCCACGCCAAGGGCCGCCTTTCTCGCTCGCCAGTAGCGGTGCCACACGCCGACGTTGCGCTCGAAGACGCTCAGGACGTTCTCCAAGGCGGCGGGCGTGAGGCTTTGCGGGCGCAGGACGAAGTCCTTCGTACTTTCGTAACCGCGCTCCTTGGCTTGCAGCGCGACTTGACGTACGTTCGAGACGAGCAGCGACGCGAAGGTGTTCTTGAACGCCAAGAAGCCGTCGGCGTACGACGCGAACGCCGACGCACGAAGCGCGCGGTCCGACGAGCCGAGCAAGGCGCCGATCGAGCCGTTGGTCACGTCGCTCGTGGCATCGTCGGAGCCGGTCGCGGGCGAGAACTTGAGGTCGACGTTCATGAGAGCGCTGTAGGCCGTGTACGGTCCGGCGAACACGGCGGACAGGCGACCGAAGAGCGCCTCGATTTCCACGCTGCGCGTGTGGGGCGCGCGCTCGCGCACCTGCTGGAAGTAGTAGGCGTACGCGCTCAACTCCGGCGTTTCGGCGAGCGCCTCCAACGTTCCCTCGGGAAGCGCGAGGAGTTCCGGTTCGGCGAACGCCGTCGTCGCGCCGAATCCTGCCAGCAGGGCCTGCGCCTGCGAAACGCGCGCCGCCGCTTCGGGCACCGTTCCGTCCGACGATTCCTGCAACGACGCGTACACCATCACGCGGTACGCCCGAGCGCCAAGGTCCTCCACCTCTCGCAGGTACGCGAGCAGACGCGCGGAATCCGCGAGGTGACCGGCGAAGGCGGCGAGGCCGGGAATGGCCGCTTGGACGCTCGCGCGCTCCGCCTCCCACGCTTCGGGCGTGGCGAAGATGCTTTCGAGGTCCCACGTGAGGCGTGGATCAACATTCGAACGATGTGGCACGGTTTGCGACATGCGCGGAGTTTACCGCGACGCGAGGGCGCCGTGCGTCGATCGCGCGGCGGTTGGACGTGAGCGGCTCTCCACGGCGTGTGAACAGGCGTCGGGCGAGTCTCACGCCGATCTTCGCGCGTCACCTCACGCGGCAGGCTGGGCGGTGGTGCGGGACGAGGCGAACGTGACGACGCGTCGAACGTCGTCGACGGTCTCGACGCGCACGAGTTCTTCGCGCAGGTGCGGCAGATACTTCGCGAGGACTTTGCGCAAGGCGCGAATCCCCGTCCGCTCGCCGTAGAACGCGGCGGCGCGCTCGGCGTGCATCAAGGCGACTTTTGCGCGCTCCTCGTTCGTGGGGGCGGCTCCGCCGCTCGCTTCTCGAAAGATCCAGGGATTGCCGACGGCGCTCCTCGCGATCATGACTCCCGCGACGCCAAGCCGCTTCTTCTCGGCGACCTGCGAGGCGCGGGTGACGTCTCCGCTGCCGATGACAGGGATGCTCAAGTGCGCGGCGACGTTCGCGATGGCGTCCCAATTCGCCTCGCCTTCGTAACGTTGGGCGGCCGTGCGGCCGTGCACGGAGATCAGGGCGGCGCCCGCCTCCTGCAGGGCGAGCGCGATTTCCACGCTGCGGTCGGCGTCCCAACCGAGGCGCATCTTCGCCGAGACGTCGCACGACGCCGCGCGCCGCATCGCCTGAACGAGGTGCGCGGCGACTTCGGGTGTCTGAAGCAGGCAACTGCCACCGCGACCTTTCATCTTGGGAACGGGGCAACCGAGGTTGAGGTCGATCGCGATGGGCGCGTGAAGGCGCTCCACGTGCCTGCACGCGTCCGCGAGGACGTCGGCGTCCGCTCCGAACAGTTGAATGACGCGGTCGCGTTCGCCTTCGAACGGGCGACCGAGGTCGAGGGTCACGTCGCGTCCGTGCCGCCGCGTCGTCGCTTCCGTCACGACGCCCGCCGCGCTCATCATCTCGCTCACGGTCCAAAGAGCGCCCATGGACGAAGCGATTTCACGAAAGGGCGCGTCCGTGAAGCCCGCCATCGGCGCGAGGATGGCGCCCGGCGAGGCGAGGCGGCGCGTATAGAAGCCGTTCACGTGTGGAGTTTAGCGCACCGCTTCTCACCAAAAGGCGTACACTGTGACAAGACAAGCTCAAGTAAGAAATCGACACTCCACGCCTATACTGGCGTTCCCGGAGGACTTCGTGCTCTCGACACAGCCCGTGACGCTCGCCGACGCGAAAGTCGTTCACCGCCTCTACGCGGAGACGCCTCAGTACTTCGCCTCTCTCGGAACGCCGGTCCCGACGCTCGCCGAGGTGAGCCGCGAAGTGTCGCTCGCCCTCTTGGATCCGAGAAGGCGGCTCGAACTGCTGCGCGAGGAAGGCGAAGTCGTCGGGTGCCTCGACTACAAGCTGCACTACCCAACGCGAGGCGACGTCACCATCAACTTGCTTCTCATCTGCGAGAGCGCCCAGTCGCGCGGCATCGGCTCGCGCGCCGTCGCGGACTTCGAGGAGCGGCTTCCGGGCGGTACGCGGCGCGTCCTCGCGAGCGTCTTGGGGCACAACGAGCGCGCCGCGCGCTTCTGGCAGCGTCACGGTTACGACTTCGCCATCGACGCCCTGCCGGTCATGGAGTGGTACGCGAAGACGGTGCGCGTCGGCAAGGCCCGCGGCCTCAAGCGGCACGCGGACCAAGCGGTTCGCCCCGCCGCGAAGCTCGAAACGCCCGTTTGACCGCCGCCTTCCTTCACGCACTCGGCGCACGATTCGCTACGCTGAGCGCATGATCGTGAAGTACGGCGGCAACGCCATGAAATCCCTTGACCTTCGGCGCGCGGTCGCCCTCGAAATCGCCGCGTTGCGCCGAGAAACGAGTGTCGTCGTCGTGCACGGCGGCGGACCCGTCATCGAGAAGGAACTCGCGGCGCGCCGTTTGCCGAGCGAGTTCAAGCGTGGTCTGCGCGTCACGACGCCCGAGGCGATGAACGTCGTCGAGATGGCCCTCACGAAGCTCGGCAAGGAGCTCGCGCAGGATATCGGGCGAGCGATCGGCTTGTCGGGTCGTGACGATCGCTTGCTGCTGGCCGAATTGCAAAGCGAGGACCTCGGGCGGGTCGGACGCGTTACGAGCGTCAACGCCTCCTTGCTGCGCTCGCTGCTCGCCGCCGGAATCACCCCGGTCGTGAGCTGCGTCGCGGTGGACGAGGGCGGCGAGGCTCTCAACGTCAACGCGGACACGGCGGCGGGCGCCGTTGGCGGCGCGCTCGGCGAAGGCGTCGTGTTCCTGACGGACGTGGGCGGCGTGTACCGCGCCTACCCGGACCCCGACAGCCGCGCCTCGACGCTTTCCAGGGACGAAGTTCGGCAAGGCGTCGAGGCGGGGTGGATCGCGGGAGGAATGATTCCGAAGGTCGAGGCGGCGTTGACGGCGCTCGAGCGTGGCGCGCCGTTCGCGGTGATCGCCTCCGGCATGGAGGCGGGCGTGTTGCAGCGGGCGGTGCGGGGAGAGGCGGGAACGAGGATCGTGCCGTAAAGCGTCGGGCGGGGTGTTCAAACCCCGCCCCCCGCCGACCTCGTTTTACCGAGCGCTCGGAAGCGCGGTGTCCAGCAACTTCAACGCCGTGTCCGTCGCGTCGCGAATCAGCGTCGGGTCGGCGGTGACGTCGCCGGGTTGGTGGTAGTTCACGTCGATGCCTCGGTGGAAGAACAAGCTCGGCACGCCCGCGTCGATGAACGGCCCGTGGTCGCTGCCGCCGCTGTCACGGAACACCTGTAGCGACGGGATGACGCGCTGCGCGGCTTGCGAGAGCGAATCCGTTCCGCCCACGGCGAGCGGTGTGACGTCCACGCCGACCATGTCGAAGTTGAACATGGCGCGCAGACCGCGCGTCGCGGCCGAGTTGTTCGCGACGAAGGCGCGCGAGCCGCGCAAGCCGTCTTCCTCGCCGTCGAACAGCACGAAGTACGCCCGCGCGGACAGCGGCGTGTTCGCGACGCGTCGCGCGACGTCCAGCACGGCCGCGGTTCCGGACGCGTTGTCGTTCGCGCCGGGCGCGCGAACGACGGAGTCCATGTGTCCTCCGAAGAGGATCTCGGGCGCGGTAACGCCTTTCTTGTACGCGACGACGTTCGCACCACGTACCGTCCGGTCGACCGTGCGAACGCGCAGCGTCACCGAGTCACCCGAGCGCAGGAGCGCGCCGTCCGCTTGCGACACGCCTAGAACCGGGAGGTCCAGCGTGCCGCCGAGGGTCCCGCGCAACTCCCCCATGGTGTTGTTCACGATGATGACACCGACCGCTCCCGCGTCGAGGGCATTGCGGGCTTTTTGAGCGAACGGGACGTTTTGTCCGCGCGAAATGACGGCGATCTTGCCGCGCACGTTGGCTGCGGCGACGTCGCTTGGTGTGCCGACGCCGCTCACGAGCGCGAGGAGCGCCGTGACCTCCGCGCCTTTCGAGCCTTGCAGGGCGTTTCCGGCGATCGTTCGCGAGCCGACGCGAACGTCCGAGCCGAGGTCGTCGAAGCGACCGTACGTGAATTCGTCGCGGCGCGTCTCGTAGCCGAGCGCCTTGAACTGCGCTTCCAGGTATCCGCGCGCCTTCTCGATGGACTCGCTTCCCGCGACGCGCGGTCCGTTTGCGAGAAGGGCCTTGAGGTCGGTGGAGATGACGTCGAGCGAGGATGCGGACGCGGGGGCGACCGGAGCGGTTTGCGAAAGTCCGGACGTGACGAGCAGCGTGCCGAGCAGCACGCCAGGAAGCAAAAAGCGCATGTGCTCATAAGAGCACACGCGCATGAAAGCCGAGTTCGACGAGAAAGCGTCCCGAGAATTAGAAGCCGCTGCTGACGCGACCGCCGCCGTAGGCGGGATCGTTGCCGGGCTTGCCGAGATCGGACGCGCGCTTGGCGAGTTCCGACGCCACCGCCGCCGGGTTCATACGACCGCCGCTTTGGCCGATAATGAGCGCGGCGATTCCGCTAGCGTGCGGTGCGGCCATGCTCGTGCCGGCGGCCCAAGTGTAACCACCGTTCACGTTCGTGCTGAGCACCATGTCAAACACCCAACAGGGTCTGGTGAGGCCACCAACCGTGCAAGGAGCTTCGCCAGGAAGACGGCTGTCGCCACCAGGAGCGGCGAAGTTAACCGCCGACGCTCCGAAGTTGCTGTACGAAGTCAGTACGTCGAGATTTGTCGTTGGGTCTTGGCCCCACCCTTCCGGGCTGGTCGCCGAGATCGACAGGACGTGCGCGGAGTCGGCCGGAACCGAGATGATGTCGGCGGACTTGTCCTTGTCGATCGCGTCGTTGCCTTCCGACGCGATGATCGTGGTGCCCTTGTTGTAGGCGTACGTCGTTGCGCGGCTCAGCGCTGTCGTGATGGCGGTGATCTCGTTGGCACTTACACGCACGTCGTCGCTGGTGTCGTTCGGCGTGCCGTTGTCGTCGATGTAGCTGCGGCGCGGCAGCGTGGCGCCGAGGCTCATGTTGATGACGTCCGCGTCGATATCGGCGGCGTACGTGATGCCCGCAATGATGCCCGCGAACGAACCGCTTCCCGTCTTGGCCGACAGGACTTTGACCGCGACGATTTCGGCGTCGGGCGCGACGCCGATCACACCGATGTTGTTGTCGGCGGCGGCAATCGTTCCGGCAACGTGCGTGCCGTGATTGAACGTCGTGCCTTGCATGTCGTAGTACGTCTGGCCGCTGACGAAGGACGTGCTGAGCTCGGTGTTGAGGTTGGGCGCGATGTCAGGGTGGCTCTTAAAAATACCACTGTCGAGCACAGCAACCCGCACTTTACGGCCCGTGGCGTCCTTGCCACGAACACCGGCGGCCCACGCTTGCGGCGCGTGCACGGCTTGCAGGCCCCACAGCAGCGGGTAGCGCGTGTTGGTGTTGGGGTTCGTGGCGGTCAAGGCGGCGGTCTCGTCGAGCGCGACGGTCTTGAACTTCGCGTCGTTCTCGGAGGGAATCCATTGCAGCGTCAAGTCCCGCACGACGATGTCCGCGAAGCGGCCGTACGCGCTGGGATTCTTGGTCACGACGTTCGCGAATCCGGCCGCTTCGTCCACGCTGACGAGTTGGTCGCCGTTGCGGGCGACGGTGTTGCGGAAGTCGGCGGGCAGAGCACGGGCGCTGCTGACGATGTAGCTGGCCGCCACACCGGACGTGCCGAGCGCCTGCAGGGACGATCCTTGCGGCAAGGTCGCGCCGGTTTGGGAATTGCACCCGACGGCGAGGAGGGACGTAAGGGCGATGGCCGACAAAGCAAGAACATTCTTCGCCACAACACTCCTTGTGCCACGAACCAACAGCGTGAGGAAACGGACGACGATCAAAGCCTTTAAAGGGCGTTCGTCGCGCCTTGCTGGGGTTGCTATTACTTGGCTGTCTGAAGGCTAGCGTAAGGAAGGCCTTTTAATATGAGAGCGAAACTTTAGATAAATTTTACATAGTCTCATACTTCTCTAATTGAGTGGAGAGTCGAACTTCGGCGTGGCGTGGACGCTTTCGTTTCGAGCTCACCGCGCTAGACTCTTTTGGTGAACGTTCGGAACTTCAGCATCATCGCGCACGTCGACCACGGCAAGAGCACGCTGGCCGACCGCATCTTGGAGCGACTCGGCGCGATGGGCGAGCGCGACAAGCGCGACCAGACGCTCGACACGCTGGAACTCGAGCGCGAGCGCGGCATCACCATCAAGAGCACCCCGATTCGGCTGCAGTACAAGCGTCCGAACGGCGAGGAGTACACCCTCAACCTCATCGACACGCCCGGGCACGTGGACTTCAACTACGAGGTGAGCCGCAGTCTCGCCGCGTGCGAAGGCGTCCTGCTGCTCGTCGACGCCTCGCAAGGCGTCGAGGCTCAGACGATCGTCAACGCCTACCTCGCGATCGACAACAACTTGGAGATCGTTCCCGTCGTCAACAAGATCGATCTGCCCGCCGCCGACCCCGAGGGAGCGGCGAAGGAGCTCGAAGACGTCATCGGTATTCCAGCGGACGGCGCGATCTTCGCGTCGGGTAAGACGGGCATCGGCGTGGACGAGATCCTGGAGGCGATCGTCGAGCGTATTCCCGCGCCTCTAGGGAATCCGGACGGGCCCCTCAAAGCGCTGATCTTCGACTCGTTTTACGACGCGTACCAAGGCGTGATTCTGTTCGTGCGGGTCCTGGAAGGAACGCTGCACGCGAAAGATCAAATCACGCTGTTCTCGAACGGGCGAACCTTCGACGTCGACAAGGTCGGCACGTTCTCGCCGGGCCTCGTCGTCGGGTCCGAACTCACGGTCGGATCGGTCGGGTGGATCGCGGCGGGGATCAAGGACATTCACGACGCGCAAGTCGGCGACACCGTCACGAGCAAGGACAACGCGACGACCGAGCCCTTCCCGGGCTTCAAGCCCGCGCAACCCGTGGTGTTCTCGGGTCTGTATCCCACGAACACCGAGGATTACCGTCGCTTGCGCGAAGCCCTGGAGAGGCTCAAGCTCAACGACGCGGCCTTCGTGTTCGAACCGGAAACGTCCGAAGCCCTCGGCTTCGGGTTCCGCTGCGGCTTTCTTGGCTTGCTGCACGCCGAGATCATCCAAGAACGCCTCGAGCGCGAGTACGACCTCGACCTCATCGCGACCGCGCCCGCCGTCGTGTACCGCCTCACCCTCACGAACGGCGAGGTGTTCGAAACGCAGAATCCCGCCGAGTTTCCCACCAAGGACCGCATCGACGTCATGGAGGAGCCGTACATCAAGCTCTCCGTGATGCTTCCCGAGGAGTACGTCGGCCCCGTCATGCAGCTTCTGCAAGATCGTCGCGGCGTCATGAAGACGATGAACTACCTCGGCAAGCGCGTCGAGCTTCTGTACGAAGTGCCGTTCGCCGAGATTCTGTACGACTTCCACGACCGTCTCAAGAGCATTTCGCGCGGCTACGCCTCTATGGACTACGAGCAGATCGGTTACCGCGAAGGCGACCTCGTCAAAGTCGACATCTACGTCAATCAAGAAATGGTCGACGCCCTCGCCGTGATCGTGCACGAAAGCAAGGCGTACTCCTTGGGCCGCAAGATCGTCGACAAGATGGCGGAAGTCATTCCCAGGCAGATGTTCGCCGTGCCGGTGCAAGCGGCGATTGGCGGCAAGATCATCGCGCGCGCGACCGTCAAGGCTTACCGCAAGGACGTTCTGGCGAAGTGCTACGGCGGTGACATCAGCCGCAAGAAGAAACTCCTCGAAAAGCAGAAGAAGGGCAAGGCCCGCATGAAGAACATCGGCACCGTGGAAGTGCCGCAAGAAGCGTTCCTGGCAGTGCTCAGCACGGAAGAGTGAAGCGCTCGCGGAACGCCGTCCGACGAGCACGCCCGTATTCCACACCGAATCTTCGGTGAACGGCGAACTCTGGCCTACCATGCCATCAGCGAGAACCGCAGGTCGGCGCGGCTCTTCGCCGCCTTCGAAAGCGTGCACGGATAGAAGCGAGGGCGCTCGGCCTCACGTGAGGCCGAGCGCCGTTCGACGAGGATCTCAGCGAAGGTTCGTGCAGATCACGCCGCCGTCCACGGGAGCAAACGCGTCGTTCGCGGTATGCACGTTGATGTACGTCGCGTTTTGCAGCGCGCCGCTCGCCACGAGGTTGCGTATCTCCACGTTGCCGTTCGCGTCCGTGCGGCCCGTCATGGTCGTGGCCGCGATTGGAGCGCCGCCCGACGCGCACGGCGTTTGAGACGCGTTGCCCTGAAGGTGGTAGTGCGCCACGTAGTTCGTATTGGCGCTCAACCCTTGCAGGCGCAGCACGGTCGCCGTGTCGCCGCTCGACAACTGCATGATCGTCGCCGTGCCCTTTCCGGCCGTCGTCACACCCGCCTGCGCCGAGAAGGTCTTCGTCTGGGTCGCGCCCGACACGACCGGACCGCACGCGACGAGAACGACGGATCCGACGAGGCCGAGGCCGATTCTTCTGTTCATGTGTCCTCCTGAGCAAAACGTCCAGTCCAGGGCAGGGTAAGAGGCGCTCGGAAAACCCGTCCGTACCTTGGCTCGCCAATTGAAGGAGGCGTGAAGGCGAAGGGGCGAGCCGTCGAGCAAGCGAAAAACGCTGCCGAAGCAGCGTCTTGGTGCCGAGAGCGGGACTTGAACCCGCACGGGGTCTCCCCCATTCGATTTTAAGTCGAGTGCGTCTACCGATTTCGCCATCCCGGCTCGAGCGGGAGTATAGCGCACTTCGAGGAGCGTCCTATCGGTGTAAAGCAGGAGCAACCGAGGTGCCTCGAAAGGGTGAGGGCAAGTTTGTCCGGAGTCGAGGACCATCGCGCGACGGATGGTATGGGTGACGCGACGCGGCAGGCTTCGTTCATTCCCGAGCGAGGATGATTCGTCCTCTCCGAGCCAGGCCCCGACCACCGAGGATGAAGCGGCGACGAAAAAAAGGCCGACTCGAAAGTCGGCCTTCGGTGGTGGAGACGGAGGGAGTCGAACCCTCGTCTAAGAGCCCTTCAGACGTGCGTCTACAAGCTTAGTTCGTCGTTTGGATCTCGGTCGTGGAGCGCCGACGAACAGGCTCTCTTCGGACCCAGCTTCTTAATTTTCGCGCGCTCCCTAGAAGCGTCCGGAGCGGCTAGCCTTCTTTTCGTCAGTTCGCGCGACGCCAAAGGCCGGGCTTCGCGGTCACTTACTCACTTAAGCAGCGAGTTGGTAAGAAGTTTCGCCAGTTAATGGCTTGACCGGTGATTTACGAGGCCCACGGTCATCCTCGGCTTGCAACATCGCCCTCGGCGGCCCCTATCGAAACCGGAGCGTCCCCAGGCGAAAAAAAGTATAGCAGAGCCGCGCCAGGAGAGTGTTCATCGTCCACAATGCCTAGTGCTCACGGCGACCTTGTAGCTTGTCGCCATGCGCTTTCTCGCCTTGACCGCCCTCTTGTTGAGCGCCGCGTCCGCTCGCACCGCCTTGTGGCTTCGTCCGCCCTCGACACCCGACGCGCTCGAGCGTACCCTCGTGGCGGCAAAGGCGGCAGGCTTCACGGACGTGCTGCTCGAAGGCTTCTACCACGGCCGAACGATTTGGCGAAGTGCGGTCGCGCCGATGAAGACGTCGTACGACGCGCTCGACGTCGCGGCGCGCGTCTCGCGCCGCGAGGGCCTCAACTTGTCCGTGTGGATGGAGACGCTGTACTGGCGACCCGCCGCGAAGTTCGGAGTGCCCGTGACGCCGTTGTGGAGCGACGGGCTCGCGACACGCACGGCGGACGGACGCGACAGCCTCGCCGTGTCGGACCTCGGCTTCGTGGACCCGGCGGAACCTCGGGTGGGCGAGGTGTTGGAGGCGCTCGTGCGGGAGTTGACGGCGCGGGACGCGAACGTGGGCTTGCACCTCGACTACCTTCGCTACCCGAGAGAAGCGGACTTTGGTTTCTCGGCGGGGAACTTCGCGGCGTTCACGCGCCGCACCGGCAAGGACGCGCGAGCGATTCGTAAGTTCGACGACGGCGGCAACGTGACCTCCGATTGGCATGCCTGGTCGGACGTACGACGAGACGCGGTGACGAGCCTCGCCAACCGTCTCATCACCGCGTACCGAGACGCGGGCGGGCGGAGCTTGGTGAGCGCGGCGGTGTTCAGCGGCAGCGACCCATTGCAGGACTGGGGGTCGTGGCGAGGCTTGGACGTTGCGATGCCGATGTTCTACTTGCCGTGGCCGAGCTTGTATCCCGTGGCGTTGCTGCCTTGGCCGAGAAGCGAGAACGTGTGGCCGGGCGTGCAGGACCGAGCGGACGTTCCCTTGGAGCGGCAGTTGGAGATCGTGCGGCGGCAAGGCTTTCCGAACGTCGCCGTGTTCGGCTGGACGCCTCGCTGAGCACGGCGCGTTGAAGGTGGCGTTCAGCGTCGGCACGTACGGTGCGCGAATGCCGAACGACTCCTCGAACGACGAATTGCTGGCTCTGTTGACCCTTCGCTTCACTTCGTGGCTCGGCGCTTCTCGCATCGAGGCGTTGCGGCGGCACTTCGGAAGCGCGTCGGCCGCGTTGAGCGCGTCGCCGAGCGAGTGGCGCGAAGTGAAGGGCCTCGACGTGCGCGCGCTGGCTTCCCTGGGAGCGAAAGAAGCGCGAACGGCAGCGAGCGAAGAGATCGGCAAGGCGGCGAAGCAAGGCGTGACGCTGCTCGGGCGCGGGTTGCCAACTTACCCGGACGCGCTCGAGGCGCTTCCCGACCCGCCGCCCATCGTGTGGGTGAAAGGCGACTTGCCGACGCTGGACGTCGTACCGAAAGCGATCGGGGTGGTGGGAACGCGCACGGCGTCGACGTTCGGCAAGGGCTTCACGCGCAAGCTTGCCCTCGATCTCGCGGAAGCCGGAGTCATGGTGGTGTCGGGCCTCGCGCGGGGAATCGACACGGCAGCGCACACCGCCGCCATCGAACTCGGCGCACCCACGATCGGCGTTCTCGGCAGCGGGGTGGACGTCGTGTATCCCGGTGAGAACGCGGGACTGGCGCGCAAGATGACGGTCGTGAGCGAGCATCCGCTGGGCACGCGGCCCGCTCCGCACCACTTCCCGATTCGCAACCGCATCATCGCGGCGCTCGGGGCAGGCTCGGTCGTCGTGGAGGGAAGCGTCACGAGCGGAGCGATGCTCACGGCGTCGTCCGCCTTGGAGTGCGGACGCACGGTGTTCGCGGTGCCGGGCCGCCCGAACGAGCCGCTCTCGGCGGGACCGCACAAGCTGCTGCGAGAAGGCGCGGTACTCGTGGAACGCTCGTCGGACATTTTCGAGGAACTCGGCTGGACGGGTGGACGTACGCGAACGCCGCCCACGTTGCCGCCGCACCTCGCGCAAGTGTACGCGGCCTTGAACGGCCCGACGCTGCTCGACGACCTCGCCGTTGAACTTGAACGCAGCGTGCCCGACGTGCAGTCCGCGCTGATGCTGCTGACGCTCGAAGGGCACGTGGTGGAAACCCCGGGCGGCCGTTTCGAGCGGGCGTGAAGACGCGAGAGGTGGGAATGGAGGCATGGTCGCCGACGCTTCATGAGCCCCTTGCTATTCTGCGAGGGTGCCAGCCGAGACGGTCATGAAGCTCGCGTTCGCTGCAGCGCTCGCCTTCTTCGTTCTCAACTTCGCGCTGGGCATGAGCTTGCAGCTTGGCGCGAAGTTTCACGTGCGGCCGCTGCACCACGCGCTGTACTTCCTGACGTGCGCCAGCACCTTCGCGTGCGCCTTGTTCGCGTCGCTCGCGAGCCGCGCTTGGTGGTGGCCCGCGTTGCTGCTGGGCGCGCTTTTGCTCGTGCCGTCGACGAAGCCCGGCCGCGGGGACCACGCGCTCCTCGCGTGTCTGGTCGGCGTCGGGTTCGCGTTCACTTCGGCCCGCCTGTCTTGACCTTTCCTCGGAGACCTTATGCCTGACCGCGACTCGCTGCTCGACCGCCCCTCCACGCTGTCCGCCCCGTCGGACTTCCTGCGCGCCTTGTTCGCACGCCGCACCACGAACGGTCCCTTCCGGCCCGACACGGTCAGCAAGGAGCATCAGCATCTGCTCGTGCGCGCTGCGTCGGCGGCGCCGAGCCACTTCAATTCGCAGCCTTGGCGCTTCGTGCTGATCGAGGACCGAGCGAAGATCGACGCCGTCGCTCGCCTCGCCGGCGACTCAATGCGCGAGCTCATCGAACGCGGCGTGTTCTTCGAGCGTTACCGTCGTTACTTCCGCTTTTCAGAAGCGGAAATGGACGCTCGGCGAGACGGCATCTTCATCGACCACCTTCCGGCGCCTTTGCGGCCGTTCACGCGTCAGATCTTCAGCGACGCCGGCCTCGGCCTCATGCGCAAACTCGGCGTGCCCGCGCGGCTCGGGCGTGACAACGAGAAGCTCGTGTCAGGCAGTCCCTTGCTCTTGGCCGCCCTGCTCGACAAGACCGAGTACCGCCCGGGCGAGCTCAGCGGGTTTTACTCCATGTTCGGCCTCGGCGCCGCCATGGAGAACATCTGGCTGACGGTGGGCGAGCTCGGCATGGGCATCCAGTTCGTCTCCACGCCCATGGAGATTCCCGAGGCGTGGGCCCAGATCCAGCGCCTCCTGAAAGTTCCCGGCGACCTCGAGCTGATGGCCGTCTACCGTCTCGGCTACCTTCCGCTGGATCAGCAAAGACCTTCCATCGACTGGAGCAGCCGTCACCGCAAGCGCCTCGAGCAGTACGTCTACCGCGAGGACTGCGAGCATCCCGAGCAAGATCCCCCCGCCCCCTCCGAGCAGGCCTCCCAGACGCGGAGCCGCTGAAAGTAGCGCTCGAAGCGAGCTCCTCGCGAACGAGCTCATCGGCGAAGGCGTCACAGTCTCGACGCGCCGAAAGGAGTGAAGTGGTCGCCATGACTCAGATCAGCGCTCAGCGCAGCGGAACGTTCAAGATCGGCGGGGAGTTGGAAGTGTCGCGGTTGGGCTTCGGAGCGATGCGCGTGACGGGGCCGGGAATCTGGGGCGATCCGGAGGACGTCGAGGAAGCGCGGCGCACCCTTCGGCGCGTGCCGGAGCTCGGAATCAACTTCGTGGACACGGCGGACAGTTACGGACCGGGCACGAGCGAAGAATTGATCGCCGAGGCGCTGCATCCGTACCCGAGCGGGCTCGTGGTCGCGACGAAAGGAGGCTTGACGCGCACGGGGCCGAATCAGTGGCACCCCGTGGGCCGCCCCGAGTACTTGCGTCAACAGTTGGAGCTGAGCTTGAGGCGCCTCAAGGTGGAGAGCATCGACTTGTGGCAACTTCACCGAATCGACCCGAAGGTGCCCGCCGACGAGCAATTCGGAGTGATGAAAGAGTTCGTGGACGAAGGCAAGGTGCGCTTCTTGGGCTTGTCGCAAGTCAAGGTGGAGCAGATCGAGGCGGCGCGCCGAGTGATCGACGTGGCGACCGTGCAGAACCTCTACAACCTCACGAACCGGCAAGACGAGGACGTGCTGACGTACTGCGAGGCGAACGGGATCGGATTCATTCCGTGGTACCCGATCGCCAGCGGAGAGCTCGCCAAGCATGGCGGGGTGCTCGACGAGATGTCGCGCCGCTTGGAGGCGACGCCGTCTCAAATCGCGTTGGCTTGGCTGCTGAAGCGCTCGCCCGTGATGCTGCCGATTCCCGGAACGGGCAAGGTGCGTCACTTGGAGGAGAACACGGCGGCGGCGAACGTCACGTTGCCCGACGAGGACTTCGACGCGCTCACGAACGCGGGCTTGCAGCAGCCGTCTTGAAGGTCGCCTTGGTGCTACGCCCAGTTCCCTCTCAAGTCGTGCGAGCCGCCCTTGAGCTAGCCTCAGACTCGCACGACTTTTCACAATGCCGTTCGAGGTCCGCACGCCATCATGCCGCATGACCTCGCAGCCGACCTTGATTCCACACCTTTCGAGGCCCTCGTGATTCGTGACCGCCAAGGTGAACTCGCGTCCGCCGGGACGATCACGCGCTCGAAGCCGCGAGCGAACACCCCGGTCGTGCGCTCGCTCGCCCTCGGGGTGCCCGCGAACCGCGCCGCGCAAAGCGACGTCCGTGAGGCGGCCAAGGTCTTGTTTCCGCGCATGAGCGCGTTCAAGCGATTGCTGGATGTGTTCGACAACGCGCGCATCGAGTCGCGTCAACTCGCGATGCCGCTGGAGTGGTACCTGACGCCGCGCGGCTTCGAGGAGAAGAACGCCGTGTACGTTCGCGAAGCCGCGCGGTTGGCGGAGGCGGCGTCGCGCGAAGCGTTGGAGCGCGCGAACGTGCGACCGAGTGACGTGGACGCCATCGTGTTCGTTTCGACGTCGGGCATCTCCACCCCGAGCCTCGACTCGTTCTTAATCGAGCGGTTGGGCTTGTCGCGGCACGCGGCGCGCGTTCCGATCTTCGGCCTGGGTTGCGCGGGCGGCGCGGCGGGCCTCGCTCGAGCGGCTGACTTCGTGCGAGCGGGCTTCGAGAACGTCTTGTTCGTCGCCGTGGAGTTGTGCTCGCTGACCCTCGTGCACAGCGACGAGAGCAAGTCGAACTTCGTGGGAACCAGCTTGTTCTCGGACGGGGCGGCGGCGATGGTGCTGGGGCCCGACGGCCGAGGTAAAGACGGGCCGGCGCTGCACGGCGCGTACAGCACGCTAATCGAGGACAGCGCGGACATCATGGGGTGGGACGTGGTGAACGACGGCCTCAAGGTGCGCTTCTCGCGTGACATCCCGGCGCTCGTGCGCTCCATGATGGACGAGAACGTACGTGACGCGCTCGCCGCGCACGGATGGCGGCGCGAAGACGTGCGGCACTTCGTCGTGCATCCGGGCGGCGTGAAGGTCCTCTCGGCGTACGAGGAGGCGTTGGGCTTGGCGAGCGACGCGCTCGACTCGTCGCGGGAAGTTCTGCGCGAGTACGGCAACATGTCGAGCGTGACGGTGCTGTACGTGCTGGAGCGCGTCTTGCGTGACCGTCCGCGCGGCAAGGGCTTGTTGAGCGCGATGGGTCCGGGCTTCAGCGCCGAGCACGTGCTGTTGGAGTTTTGAGAGGAAGCCGTGCGCGAACGTCCGCTACACTCCCAAGGCATGACGACGAACCCACGGTTCACGGCGGCGATCGCGACGCCCCTGCTCGTCCTCGCGATCGCCGTGCAGCGCGCGCTCGAATTGCGCGTGGCGAAAAGCAACGAACGCTGGGCGCGCGAGCGAGGCGCGGTGGAGTACGGCCGCGAACACTACCCGCTGTTCTTTTTGCTGCACGGCGGCTGGTTGGCGTCGCTGCTGCTCGAAGGACGGCGGCAACATCGCCCGGTGTCCTGGGCGTGGCTGCTAGTGTGGTTGGTGATGCAGCCGACGCGCTACCTCGTGATTCGCACGCTGGGCCCCTTGTGGAACACCCGCATTCTGATCGTGCCGGGCGAGAAGCGCGTCACGCGCGGCGCGTTCCGCTTCGTGCGGCATCCGAATTATCTGGTCGTCGCGACGGAGTTGCTGAGCGGTCCGCTGGCCGTGAGGGCGCCGCGAACCGCCATCGTCTTCAGCGTGCTGAACGCGTTGCTGCTGCTGCTGCTTCGAATTCCGGCCGAGGAGCGCGCCTTGCAGGAATACGC
This sequence comes from Deinococcus yavapaiensis KR-236, assembly GCF_003217515.1. Taxonomy (NCBI): domain Bacteria; kingdom Thermotogati; phylum Deinococcota; class Deinococci; order Deinococcales; family Deinococcaceae; genus Deinococcus; species Deinococcus yavapaiensis. The sequence goes on from NZ_QJSX01000005.1 coordinate 214,999, forward strand.
GCGGACGGAACCGACGGCCGTCACGTCAACGGCATGAGGATCTCGCCGCCCTCGCCGCGCCGCTCGGATTGCAGGCCAGACGGCGTGTGCGCGAGTTGCAAGAGGGTGAACACCTTCACGCCGAGCATGTCGACGCGGCTGCGCCCGCCTTTCGAGGTGAATTCGATGCCGGCCGCGATGCCCGCGACCTCCAAGCCTGCCTGACGAGCGAGGGTGCTGAGCTCCAGCTCTGCGTGGCCTTGCGCGAACTCCAAGGTCGCGATGAGGGCCGTTCGGCGACCCAGCAGCGGCTTTTGCTCTACGACCCAGTGGTCGGAACGGTAGTGCGGCGCGAGGGTGGGCGTGCCGCGAGCGGACGTCACGGCGGCGGCGCGAAGGTCGGCGAGGGCCGTGGCGAACGCCAAGCTGCCATTTCCCACGCCGATGACGATGTCGAACTCGGGCAGACGCAACTTCAGGGCCTCGACGACTTCCTGCCACACCTCGACGGACAGGCCGTGCAGCGTTTCGTGCACCGCGCCTTCGTCGGGCAGCGCGGCGCGAATCTTGCGTTGCAGCTGTGTTGTCACGCCTTCATCGTACGATCATTGGCTGGGGCGTGTCGCGACACGGTGCGCGCGCAGCAAAAGAAGGTCTCGACGCGTGGTAGGGTGCGCGTCATGCGTGTCTCGCTTCCGTCCCTCGCCTCGTCCGGTACGGCCGTCGCGGTCGCCGTGACCGCCGGACACTTCATCAACGACGCTTACTCGGCGATGCTGGGGCCGCTCGGGCCTGCCGTGCAAGAACGCTACGGTACGACGATCACGGCCGTGACGCTTCTGCTGGCCGTGCTGTCGTTGACGTCGAGCGTGCTGCAACCTGTTCTCGGCATCCTCGGGGAGCGTGTGGACCGCCGCGTCATGGCGGCGTTCGGACCGGCGGCGACCGGCATCGGGTTGAGCTTCATGGGACACGTGCCCGCCTTCGGCGTGCTGGTGTTGCTCGTCGCCGTGGCGGGGCTTGGCAGCGGCCTCTTTCACCCGGCGGGCGCGGCTTACGTCGCGCGTTACAGCCCGCCGCAGCAGCGCGGGTTGTGGGCGAGCCTGTTCAGCGCGGGCGGCACGGCGGGCATGGCGCTCGGCCCCGTCTTCGCGAATGTCGGCCTCGACCGTCTGCCGATCTTCGCGCCCATCGGAATTGCCGTGGCACTCGTCACGTACGCCGTCACGCCGGCCGAGAAGCCGAGCGTCGGAAAACGGCCGACCGTGAAAGAGTACCTGGCGATTTTTCGTGGCGCGATGGTGACGTTGTGGGCGATGGCCGTGCTGCGCTCCCTCGCTTCGAGCGGGTACAACGCGATGCTGCCCTTCATCTTGGCAGGCAAAGGGTACGGCAGCGGCGCGACGGCGGTCGCGCTCGGCGTGTACAGCGTGGCGTCGGCGATCGGCGGCATCGTGGGCGGGCGGTTGTCGGACAAGCGAGGTCGCACGCCGATTTTGCGTTCCAGCATCTTGGCGACCGTACCGCTGTTCGCCTTGCTGATTCTCAGCAGCCCCAGCGCGTGGTGGTACTATCCGCTGACGTTTCTCGTGGGAGCGTTCGTGAACGCGTCCATCCCCGTCGGGGTGGTGACGGCCCAGGAGTACGCGCCGAAGCACGTCGCGGTCGCGAGTTCGATCATGATGGGCTTCTCGTGGGGCTTCGCGGGGTTGCTGTTGGTGTTCGTCGGGCGTCTCGCCGACTTCACGTCTCCGACCGTGGCGGCCCTCGCGTCGATCGCGTTGCTGCTGCCGAGCGTGTGGCTGGCGTACCGTCTGCCGGAGCCGACGCGCGCGAAGTTGGAGTGAGTCACTGGCGGGTGAACTTCAGCAAGTCCTTTTGCCAATTCACGATGTAGGCGGGTGAGAACAAGCTGACGTCGTCGCCCGTGACGAGCGCGAGGCTGCCGCCGAGGGGGCCGCCTCGCACGGCGTACACGTCCTGGTCGCCGCTTCGCCCGAGGTTGGAAACTTCCGACGTGCCGACGAGGTCGGCGAGCGTGCCCTTCACGTCCGTGAGGTCCAGGCGCCACGACGTCGTGCGTTGCTCTTTGTCGAACGTCACCTTCACGCCGCGGGCGTCCACAGGCGGGGTCCGACGCCATTCGATTTCACGCCGCAAGCCGTCGGGAAGGCGTACGAGACGGTCCTTGACGTTGTCGTACGATCCGGCGGCGAGCATCAGGAGGCGATCGGGAGTCGAGACGCCGTTCTTGGCGGGCGAAGCGCACGAGGCGAGCGAAAACAGCACGGCGGCGAAGAGGGCGTGGGCGGAAGGACGAAACACCACGTCAAGGTACGCCGCTCGGGCGCGCACGACTGTAGGTCAGGTGCGCGCACCCGGTCGCACCGTCACATGTTAAGTCTTTCTTCACGTTCGGATGAGATACACTGGATGTGGTGAAACGAACGCGCTCGTTCTGGATCTTCGCGCAGGAGCGCTCGGCGTGAGCGGGAAGCGCATTCTGCTCGTGGACGACAACCACCACGATGTGGAGCTGGCGCTTGCCGCCTTCGAGGAAGGCAACTTGCGATCGGCGGTCGTTGTGGCGCACAGCGGCGAGGAGGCCCTCGACTACTTGTACGCCCGCGGCCGCTTCTCGGGACGCGAAGGGGGGCATCCCACGGTGATCCTGCTGGACCTCAAGATGCCTCACATGGATGGCGTGGCCGTCCTGCGGGCCATCAAGGCGGACACGACGTTGCAGGGCATTCCGGTCGTGATGTTGTCCACGAGCCGCGAGGACGGTGACATTGAGGCCTGCTACCGTGTCGGCGCGAGCGCGTACGTCGTCAAGCCCGTGGACTTCACGCAGTTCATCGAGGCCGTGAAGACCATCGGTGTGTTCTGGGCTCTTTTGAACGAGCATCCGCCGGGCGGCGCGCGCCGTTGACACCCGCTCGTGGTGTAGAATGAACTGCCGCGCCGCGCTTTTTGCTTCGCCGCGCGGCCTCGAAACGAAGTTTTCGCGTCGACGTTCGTTTCGTGCATGACAAGGCGTGGCGCCAGCGATGCTCGCGACCGAAGATCGTCTTCGGGAAGAGGATGGGCCGTTGGACGGACTCGCCGTTTTCGTCGCCGTTCGCTTCGCGCGGTCACGCGCCGCCTCTCTTGAGGGGCCGAACGAGTCGATCGACGCTTTTTGGTTCACCATGAACAAGAAACAACGCTTTCAGACGGTGGTTTCCACGCCCGGCACCTTCGAGGCGCGGTTGCGTGCCCTTTCGGAGTTGCCCGCTCCCGCCTCGCGGGACGGCGCGTACAACGAGGTGCGCGAAGGGCTCGTGCGCGAGGAGCGGGAAGCTCTGGAGCACGTCGTGGAACTGCAACAACTCCTCCTCTCTCTCACGCAAGAAGGGCGATCGCGCGAAGCGGCCCGCCTGTTGGCCTTGCAAGCCGACTTCGCGGGATACGCGCGCGGCTACAGAGCAGGCTTGCGCGCGGCGCGGCGCCTCACGGACTCCGCGCACGTCAAGGCGAGCCGCGCCCTCGAAGGCTTGCAAAACGAGGTGTTGCGCCTCAACGACGAGGTCGCGCGTCTCAAGAAGGAACTCGACGATGCGAAGGCGGCCAAGGACAAGAAGATCCGCAGCGTTCGCAAAGACGGCGTGCACGTGCCCGAGAACGCCGACGAGGCGCGGCGCGTGGCGCGCAACATCGAGGAGTTCCTCAAGATCGCCGAGGATTACACCATGGACCTCGAAGAAATTCGCGCGCGTCTGCCCGAGGAGGCGAACGTCCGTGACGCCCTGCACCACCTGCTGTTGACGCGCCGCGTGACCCTCAACGGCACGGTCCTTCGCCTCACGACCGCCAATTGACGCGGAGACCTTCAAGGCAAGAAGAAGCTTGAGCCGCGTCGTCACCTTGGACCCTTCGTGGAAGGCATGAGCTGCCCCTCCCTGCGCACACGAGATCGAAGGCGCCTCGAAGCGCACGGACAGCGTGCATTTCTCGCAAGCCGAACTCGACGAAGCCGCCACCTCGCCCACCATCCTGGAGCGCCCCTGCACGAAGCGCGCCCGTTGACGCTCCAACTTACCGACGCGCACGGCGCGTCGCTTGTCGAGGTCGCCCTCGAACACGCGGGGGAATGAAGGGTAGGCTGAAGGGCGTGACGAGCACGAACGAGACTTCCGCCCGCGGCGCCGACGCCAAAGAGCGTTACGACGCCTTCAAAGCCCAAGGCCTCAAGCTCAACATGCAGCGCGGCCAGCCCAGCGACGCCGACTTCGACCTCTCGAACAAGATGCTGAGCGTCCTCGGCACGCAGGACTACACGACGCCCTCGGGCCTCGACACGCGCAACTACCCTGGCGGCGTCAACGGGATTCCCGAAGCGCGCGCGCTCTTCGCCGAGTATCTGGACATCGACGCCTCGGAAGTCCTCGTGTGGAACAACGCCTCGCTGGAAGTGCAGACGCACGTCCTCACGCTGGCCCTTCTTCGGGGCTTGAAGGGCAGCGCGGGTCCCTGGGTGGCGCAGAAGCCGAAGATGATCGTGACGACGCCCGGCTACGACCGACACTTCCTGCTGCTCGAAACGCTCGGCTTCGAACTCGAAGCGGTCGACATGCAGCACGACGGGCCCGACGTCGACGCCGTGGAGCGCCTCGCAGCCGACGAGCGCGTCAAAGGCATCCTCTTCGTCCCGACCTATTCCAATCCGGGCGGCGAGACGATTTCCGAGGAGAAGGCCAAGCGCTTGGCGAATCTTTCCGCCGCCGCGCCCGACTTCACGATCTTCGCCGACGACGCGTACCGAGCGCACCACCTGCACGACGACGACCGAGACACGCCCGTGAACTTCGTGCGTCTGTGCGAGCAGGCAGGGCGGCCCGACCGCGCCTTCGTCTTCGCGTCCACATCGAAGATCACCTTCGCGGGCGCGGGCCTCGGATTCGTCGGAAGCAGCGCCGCCAACATCAAGCTCCTCGGCGGCTACCTCGGCGCGATCTCCATCGGTCCGAACAAAGTCGAGCAGTTGCGGCACGTGCAGTTCCTGCGAAGCTACCCGGGCGGTCTCGAAGGCCTCATGCGCGACCACGCGCGCCTCATCGCTCCGAAATTCGCGGCGGTCGAGGACGTCTTGCGACGCGAGCTCGGCGGCAGCGGCCTCGCCACGTGGACGACGCCCAAGGGCGGCTACTTCATCTCGCTCGACACCGCCTTGCCGATCGCGAGCCGCGTCGTGGAACTCGCCGACGCGGCCGGAGTGAGCCTCACGCCCGCCGGCGCGACGTATCCGAGGAGCGCCGACCCGAAGAACGCGAACATCCGCCTCGCCCCCACCCGTCCCACCTTGGAGGACGTGAAGGCCGCCATGGAAGTCGTGGCGGTGTGCGTCCGGGTGGCGAGCGAAGAGTATCGAGCCTGAGCTTCCCCTTCCCTTTCCGGCCCCTCTCGCTCTTGAGAGGGGCCGTTCGTCTCAAGCTTCGTACACGAGGCGCAGTCCGACGTGCGACGACGCCGAATCGGCCTCCATGAATTGCCGCGCGGCCGGACGAAAGCGAAAGCAGTACTCGGGCGCGCAAAGATGCGAGCCGCCCTTGACCACGAGGCGACGCGTGCGCCGAGCCGGGGGCGCGCAGCACGACGAGGACACGGGAGATGACGGCGCTTCGTCGCGCGTCCACTCCCACACGTTGCCCGCCATGTCCACGAGGCCGAAACCGTTGGCAGGAAAGGACCCCACGGGGGACGTGCGGTCGAAGCCGCCCAACGCGAGGTTTTCCCACGGAAAGCGGCCCTGCCAGGTGTTCGCCATGACGCGCCCGCCAGGATACGCTTCGTCGCCCCACGTGTACGTCGCGCCCTCCAGACCGCCACGCGCCGCGTACTCCCACTGGGCCTCGCTCGGCAGCCGTCCACCCGCCCAAGCCGCGTAAGCGAAGGCGTCCTCGGCGGTGATGTGCACCACGGGATGATCTTCGCGGCCCTTCAGCGTCGAGCCAGGCCCTTCGGGCGCACGCCAATTCGCTTCGTCCACGAACGTCCACCACCGCTCGGAAGCGTCGAGCGGAACGGGACCGGACGTGCCCACGAACACCGCCGAGCCGGGCCGAAGCAAGGCCGGATCGATGCCCGGATAGTCCCTCGGGTCGGGCGCACGCTCGGCAGCCGTCACGTAGAGAGTTTCTCGCACGAAGCGCGAGAACTTCGCGTTCGTCACCGGCGCCGTGTCGATCCAGAAGCTGCCGACGGTCACGCGTCGCCGAGGCTTTTCCTCGGGGTAATGCCGATCCGAGCCCATGAGGAACGACCCGCCCTCGATCCACGTCCTGCCTTCCACGACGCGCATCATCTCGTATGCTGAACGCGATGCCAAGCTTGGGCGTGATCGCCGACGACTTCACCGGAGGAACGGACGTCGCCAGCAACCTTCGAAGCGCCGGATGGCGCGTCGTGCAAACGATCGACGTGCCGGACGGCACCGAGGCGATCGACGCGGACGCGGTCGTCGTCGCCCTCAAGTCCAGGACCGCGCCGCCCCAAGACGCGGTCTTGGACTCGCTCGCCGCCTTGGCATGGCTGCGCCGCCAAGGATGCACGCGCTTCTACTTCAAGTACTGCTCCACCTTCGACTCCACCCCGAGGGGTAACATCGGCCCCGTCATCGACGCGTTGCTGAACGCGCTCGGCGAGACGTTCACCATCGCGTGTCCCGCCTTTCCCGACAACGGACGCACGGTGTACGCGGCGCACCTGTTCGTGCACGGCGTCTTGCTGAGCGAAAGCGGCATGAGGAACCACCCGCTCACGCCGATGACGGACGCGAACTTGCCGCGCGTGCTGTCGGCGCAGTCCGCCTCGAAAGTCGGCGCGCTGAACTTGCCTTTCATTTTGCGAGGCGAAGCGAGGGAGGCACTTCGGCGCTTGCGCGCGGACGGCGTCAACGTCGCCATCACGGACACCGTCACGAACGACGATCTCGCGCGACTCGCGGACGCCACGAGCGACTTGACGCTTCTCACGGGCGGATCGGGCCTCGCCGCGTACCTCACGCCGCCCGCCGAGCGGGCAGGCGCGCCCTTCCAAGCGCCGCGCGGCCCTCGCGCCATCCTGGCCGGAAGTTGCTCGCCCGCCACGCTCGCGCAACTCGGGCACGCCCGAACCTCCTACCCGTCGCGGCATCTCGATCCCCTGGACCTCGCGCGCGACTTCGACGGGGCCGTGAACGACGTCGTAACTTGGGCGGCAGCGAGGCTCTCGGACGTGCCCGTGGTGATCGCCGCGAGCGACGAACCTGCGCGCGTGAAGGCCGCGCAGAACGCGCTCGGCGTGGAACGTGCCGGTACGCTCGTCGAGGACGCCCTCGCCCGCATCGCGGCGCGTCTCGTCGACCTCGGCGTGCGGCAACTCGGCGTAGCGGGCGGCGAGACGTCCGGCGCGGTCACGAAGGCGCTCGGCGTTCGCAGCTTGGAGATCGGGCCCGCGATCGACCCGGGCGTTCCGTGGACGATCGCGCGCGGAAGCGGCGACCCCATCGCCCTCGCGTTGAAGTCCGGCAATTTCGGCGGCGAGGACTTCCTCGTGCGGATGTGGAGCGTGCTGCCGTGACGGAGCGCGAAGCGCGCGAGCAACTCGTGGAAGTCGCGGCGAGCTTTCACCGTCGTGGGCTCAGCCCCGGCTCGTCGGGCAACCTCAGCGTGCGCCTTCCCGACGGCTTCTTGTGCACGCCCACGAACGCCAGCCTCGGAAGCCTCGACCCTCGGCGTCTGTCGAAGCTCGACGAGGGCGGCGCGCACGTGTCGGGCGACCCGCCCACGAAGGAGACGTTCTTGCACCTCGCGATGTACGGCCAGCGGCCGGACGCGAACGCCGTCGTGCACCTCCACTCGCCGTTCGCCGTAGCGGTGTCGTGCCTCGCCGACCTCGACGAGCGCAGCGTCCTTCCGCCCATCACGCCGTACTTCGTCATGCGCGTCGGAAAGCTTCCCCTCGTCGAGTACGTTCGGCCGGGCGATCCGAAGCTCGGCGAGGCCGTCGCGAACGTCGCGCGTTCGCACGCCTGCGTCCTGCTCGCGAACCACGGTCCCGTCACGTCGGGCCGCACCCTCGGCGAAGCCGTGAACGCTGCCGAGGAGCTCGAGGAGACGGCGCGCCTCTACCTCACCTTGCGGGGACAAGCGCTGCGGGTGCTGACGAGCGAGCAGATCGACGAACTTCGGCGTGTGTTCGGCGCCCATTGGCCCGACGAGTAGCGACGGACGATCGTCAGGGCCTCGTGTGTATACCTTGCTGGGGTCGTAGTACTTTGCCGAGGCGCGAACGTAGAAGTCGCGCCACACGAGCGTGAAGGCGTCGTCGGGTGTGTCCTCGACGACCAAGGTTCACCTTGTACGCCCGAATGACGAACGGGGAGACAGAGCGTCTCACGTTCGCTTCGATTCAGCGCGTCGTGGCCGCCTCGTCCCAAGCGAGGCGCTCGGTGAGGGCTCCTTGGAAGCGAATGCCGTTCGGCTCGGCGGGATGAAGGTACCCGGTGCGTCTCAGCGGGCGGCCGAGTTCCTCGATGGCGTCGGTCAAAAACGGATGCAGATCGTACAGAAGGTCACGCTGCGCGCCGTGCTCCAGCGCGCGCAGCACGCGGCGAAACGCGTCGCGGCCCCCCTTGACGATCTCAGCGTTGGACGCGGAAGGCTCCGCGATGAGCGACCGGGCGCCCTCGTGAACTGCCGAGGCGCGCGGTCCGAGGGCGTGGGGCAGGTGCAGGGCGTGCGCCAGCATCGCGAGGTCGTCGCGCGTCAAGTTGGGAGAGGCCAGGTGTTCGAGCCACGCGTCGAGGGCGCGTTCGAGGGAGGCTTCGGCCGACCAGGCGTCGCTTCGCGCGTACTCGGCGAGGCTGTGCAAGCCCGGGAAGTTCAGCTCGAATTGATTGTTGGGATTCGACAGAATTCCGGCGACTTCCGCGCGCAGCGCGGCTTCCCGGCCCGCGTACGGCCCGAGGTGCGCGCGGCGCGGCGCGTAGTCGTTGGCGTGCAGGTTGTCCCACAAGACGGGCGGGCGTCTCAGGACGCCCGCGACTTCCCGCACGGAGGCCGCCGTGATCTCGACCGAGATCACCTCGGGGCCCGTCCAGAACACGTCGACGTCCGGATGCAGCCGCTCGCCGATTACGCGCAGATACGGCGAGGTCGCGACGTCGGGCGCGGCGCGGCGCGCGCAGTACTCCGTGGGGCAGAACAACATCGCGCCGTCGAAGCCGAGGTCGCGCAGGAACTGCAAGCTCGCGTTCGTCGCGTCGGCTTGCTCGGCCGCTTGCCGAGCGCGGTCCGCCGCGTACGGAATGTCGTCGAACAGCAGCGCGAAGTGCTGCACGCCGAGGTCACGAACGTGCCGAAGCTTCGCGAAGAGCGCTTCGCGGTCGTGCTCGGCTCGCCAGTCGAGGTCGAGGCCGGGCGCGAGGGCGTACACGAAGCGTACGCCGACGCTCTCGGCGCCTCGCGCGAGCCGCGCGAGCATCGCCCCTTCGTCCGCCACGTACGCTTCTCGCCAGTGCGCGCGGTGTTTGAGGTCGTCCTTCGGCGCGTACAAGTACGTGTTCATGCCCCACTCGGCCATGAGCCGAAACAGCCGCCCACGTTGGTCCTCGCGCCAGGGACGCCCGTAGAATCCTTCGATCACGCCGACGAATTTCATGATGTCAGTGTCGCATGTTCGCCCGATCGAGGGTCGCTCCTGCCGCTTCCCGAGGTTTCCTTTCGGCCTCTCCGGAAGTGGTAGGCTGGTGGAAGCGCTTCACACATCCTCAACCTGTTCGGAGTTCGCATGATCAAGCTTCCGCTCGTCGCTTCTCGTCTCCTACTGCCCCTCGCGCTCACCCTCACGTCTGCCGCCACGACCACGACGGCGGCCGATACGTCGATGCTTCCCCGCAAAGCGTCGACCGCCGCGAACACGTGGTGGGCGAACGCCGCGTTCTATCAAGTCTTCGTGCGCAGCTTCCAAGACAGCGATGGAGACGGCATCGGGGACTTCAAGGGACTCACGTCGCGCCTCGACTACCTCAAGAACCTCGGCGTGAACGCCTTGTGGCTCATGCCGATCTTCCCGTCGCCGAGTTACCACGGCTACGACGTCACCGACTACCAGAACGTCAATTCCCAGTACGGCACCCTGGCCGACTTCGACGCGTTGTTGAAGGCCGCGCACGCCAAAGGCTTCAAGGTGATGCTCGACTGGGTGCCGAACCACACGTCGCGCAACCACCCGTGGTTCCAAGCGGCGCGCGATCCGAGCAGCGACAAGCACGACTGGTACCTTTGGCGCACCAGCGATCCGGGCTGGCGCAAGCCGTGGGGCGAGCCGGGCACCGTGTGGTTCCCGGTCACGACGGGCGCGCAGACGACGAGCCGCGTCGTGTTTCCCGGCACCATCCAAAAAGCGCTCGGCGGACGCGAGTGGGATCCCAACGGCGACGCGAGCGCGGCCACGCAAGTCGCGCCGGGCGTGTTCGAGTTCGTCGCGCGCCTGCCTGAAGGTTCGTACGAGTACAAGACGGCGGTGGGCGGTTCGTGGAGCGAGAACTACGGCGCGGGCGACCGTCCCGACGGGCCGAACATCCGCCTCGCCGTTCCCGCGGGCGGCGCGATCGTGAAATTCGTGTACGACGCGAATAAGCATACGGTGCGCGACAGCCTCAACAACCCGGGCGAAGTCAAGGCGCCCGACGTCGTGCCCGCCCGCTCGGGAAGCGCCACCGCGACCTCGACCGCCACGAACACCCAGTATTACTACGCCGCCTTCTGGGAAGGCATGCCCGACCTCAACTGGCGCAATCCAGGGGTGAAGGCCGCCATGAACGACGCGGCCGCCTTCTGGCTCAAACGCGGCGTGGACGGCTTTCGCGTGGACGCCGCTCGTTACATCGTCGAGAACAAGGACGACAACCTTCCCGACAACGCCGACACCCTCGCGTGGACGAAGGACTTCACGCGGTTCGTCAAGAGCGTGAAGCCGGACGCGGCGGTCGTGGGTGAAGTGTGGACGGACCTCCCGACGGTCGCGAAGTACTTCCTGAACGGCCAAGGCGAGGATTTGGCCTTCAACTTCGACTTGCGCGACGCCTTGCTCGGCGCCGTGCGCGGCGGCAGCCCGGACCTCGTACAAACGTCGATGGACCGAGTGACGGCGTCGTACCCCACGAGCGGCGTCGACGCGATCTTCACGACGAACCACGACATGACCCGTCCGTCATTCGCATCGACGACCCAAGCGAAGACGGCGGCGAGCCTGCTGCTCACCTTGCCCGGCACGCCCTTCCTCTACTACGGCCAGGAGATCGGGATGCCCAACGGCAGCGGCAACGCCGACGAGGAGAAGCGCACCCCGATGCGCTGGACGACGCAGGGCGGCGCGGGATTCACGACGGGTGTACCGTGGTACGCCTTCAGCACGAACGACCCCAACGTCACCGTGCAAGCGCAGCAAGCGAACGCGGCGTCCCTGCTGAGCCATTACCGCCGCCTGCTGAGCTTGCGCTCGCAGATCGCCGCGCTGCGCTCGGGCGGATACGTGCCGTTGCAGGCGAAGGACGGCGTGCTGTCGTTCGTGCGCTCCACGAGCGACGCGGCCGTCGTCGTGATCGTGAATCTCGGCGCGAGCGCGAAGAACGTCACGGTGGACCTTTCTCGCGTGCCGGTGAAGATCGCCGGTCCCGTCATGGAGGCGTGGTCGGGGCGCAAGCTCGCGAACGTCGACGCGCGCAACCAAAAGGCGTATCCGGTTGCGGGCCTCGAGGCGGGCGGCTTGGCGATCTTGACGTTCCCAGCGAAGTAAAGACCCGAGCGAGAGGGGGAGCCGAGGCGGCTCCCCCCTCTCTTCGTCAGCGGTTCAGGTGCGCGCGCAGCCAATTCAAGCTGCGCTCCACGTCGGCGAGCATGTCGCCCTCGCTGCTGTCCTGCTCGATCACAAGCCACTCGGCGCGGGCCGCCTCCAAGCAGGCGGGCAAGTCCACCTCGCCGGTGCCGAGCGGAACGGGCACGGGGCCGGGGCGGTAGTCCTTGATGTGCAGCAGGGGCGTGCGGTCCGCGTAGCAGGCGAGGTAGTCGTGCGGCACCCCCCCGCCGGCGTCGATCCACGCCACGTCGAACTCCGCGTGGAGCGCCGGATGCTCGGCGAGGAGGAAGTCCAGGACGGGCCGCCCGTCCACCTGCCCCGTGAGTTCGTGCGCGTGGTTGTGGTACGACAGCGTGACGCCGAGTCCCGCCGCTTGTTCCACCACCGCTCCGAGCCGCTTCGAGAAGGCGCGCCAGCCGTCCTCGTCGGGCGCGTTCCACCACGGTACGGCGATGTAGGTGAAGCCGACCGCGCGGGCGAACTCGGCTTCTCGCGCGAAGTCCGTCTCGAGGCGCTCGAAGGAGACGTGCGCCCCGGCGGGTTGGAGGTTCAAGCGGTCCAGCAGGGCGCGCAGATCCTCGGGCGAGCGTTCGTAGTACCCGGCGAACTCCACGCCTTCGTACCCCATTTCGGCGACGCGGGTCATCGTGCCCTCGAAGTCCTTCGCGAGCGCGTCGCGGACGCTGTAGAGTTCCAGCCCGACCTTCACGCGCCCACCTCGTCGAACAGACCCTCGGGCAGAGGCGCGGGACGCTCGACCCCCGACGTGAGTTCGAGGGCGCGGCCTTGACGTGACGTCTCCAGCGTGGACGCCATCACGTCGAGGACGTGGTAGGCCAAGGCGCCGCTCGCACGCGGCGCGCGCCCTTCACGCGCGGCCAGCGCGAGGTCGCCGAGGCCGACGCCTCGGCTGTTGGTGGCGAGCGGTCCGCCCACCTCGACGTCCTGCCATTCCTTGTCTCCGGCGAGCCGGACGCGCACGGGGCCGCCGAACGTGTTCGGATCGGGCACGGACAAGGTGCCTTCCGAACCGTAGATTTCGATGCGCGGCAAGTTCGCGTGCCACACGTCGAAGCTCGTCACGAGCGTCGCGACGGGGCCCGACGCGAAGTCGAGGATCGACGCGACGTGCGACGGCGTCTCGACGGGAATGCTCTCGCCCTTCTTCGCGCCGCTGCCGATGGTGCGCGTGTCGAAGCTCGCCCGCGCCGAGCCGCTCACGCGGCGAACGCCCCCGAACAAGTTCACGAGGGCCGTGAGGTAGTACGGCCCCATGTCGAACATCGGCCCCGCGCCTTCTTGGTAGAAGAAGGCGGGATCGGGGTGCCAGCGCTCGGGACCGCTCGACATCATGAAGGCCGTCGCAGCGACGGGCACGCCGATGGTGCCTTCATCGATGATGCGGCGGCACGCTTGCAAGCCCGCGCCGAGGAAGGTGTCGGGCGCGCAGCCGACCAGCAGGCCGCGCGCGTCCGCTTCGCGGAGAAGTTCCGACGCCTCGTCGAGCGTGATGCCGAGCGGCTTTTCGTTGTACACGTGCTTCCCGGCCTTCAGCGCGGCGAGCGCGACCGACGCGTGCGCTTTGGGAATCGTGAGGTTCAAGACGACTTGGACGTCGTCGTCGGCGAGAAGTTCCTGAAGCGAGAGGGCCTTCGGAACGCCGTACTCCGCCGCGCGGCTCTTCGCGCGCTCCATGTCGAGGTCCGCGACCGCCACGACGTCCAAGCCGAAGCGGCGCGCGTTCTTGAGGTAGATGGGGCTGATGTTGCCCATGCCGACGATTCCGACGTTCACGACAAGACCTCCTGAGAAACGTTGGCGGCCCACAGCAAGCCGCGCCGCGTGAGCTCGCCCGCCGCGCCGTCCAAGTCGCTCGGGGTGTGCCCGACGGATTGGTAGAACACGCGGCCCTCACCGTACCGCCGCGTCCAAGCGACGGGCATGACCGTGCCCTCCACCCACGGAGCGTCCGTGCCGTCGAAGGTCGTCGTGGCGAGCACGGTGTTCGACGGATCGACGTGCATGTAGTACTGCTCGGACACGACGTCGAAATCCGACAGGCCCGCCGTGAGCTCGTGCGCGACGACGTTCACGCGGTACGGGCGGACGTTGCCGGGGTGGGCGACGAATTGGCCGCCCACCATGAATTGGTAATCGGTGTCTTCGCGGAACGCGTCGCCCGCGCCGCCGTGAATTCCGGCGAGTCCGACGCCGCCACGCACGGCGGCGCGCAGATTCGCGCTTTGCGTGCCCGTGAGTTTGCCCATCGTCCAGTTCGGCACGATGAGCGTGTAAGCGTCCAAGGGCTCGTCGAGCACGTCGAGGCTGCGCGCTTGATTCACGCTGAAGCCCGCGCTCTGAAGCAAACTGCCGAGCACCTCGGCGAATTCGAGGGGTTTGTGGCCTGGCCAGCCGCCGGAAACGATCAGTGCGTTCATGTCATGACCTCCAAGACTTCCGAAAGAGGGGGGGCGTACGCGCCGGGCCGACGGCAAGCGGCGGCGGCGGCGGCAAGCGAGAAGGACAAGTGTGCCGACGGGTCGGGCGGCGCGGTGAGGTGCGCGTGCAGCAAGGCGGCGATGCTCGCGTCGCCCGCGCCGACCGTGTCGACGATCTTGACCGCGAAGCCTTCGTGCGAGACGTCGAAGTCCGGCCCGATAAGGCGAGCGCCGTCCGCGCCGAGGGTGAGCAGCACCGTGACGGACGGATTGGCGTTTCGCACGAAGGCGAGGGCTTCGTCGAGGCTCGCGTGAGGCAGGACGCCCCTCAAGTCGCCGTCGCTCACCTTGAGGAGCGTGGCGAGCTTCAGGTACCTCGGAAAGGCGGCGCGGTACTCGTCGGCGTGCGCAGGACGGAAGTTCGGGTCGTAGACGATCCTCGAGCCACGCTCGCGCGCTTGCTCGGCGGCCCGAAGAAAGCGCGGTTGGCGAACGAGGGTGACGCCGCCGAAGTACGCGGCGGTCGCGCCTGGCCACGCTTCCTCGGGAACGCTTTCGAACAGCGAGTCGGCGCAGCCTCGGGCGTAGAAGACGTAGCGGCTCGCCTCGGAATCGTGCACGACGGACAAGGGCGTCGGCGCGTCGACGCGAACGGCGAAGCGTAGGCCGACCCCGGACGCCTCGCCCGCCCGCACGAACTCCTCGCCGAACTCGTCCGTGCCGAGCGCTCCGACGAACTCGCACGGCGATCCGAGCGCCGCGAGGACCCGCGAGACGTTCCACGCGCTTCCGCCTTGCCGCACGTCCCACGCGTCGCCACGCCGCACGAAGTCCATCACGGCGCCGCCGAAGACGAGCACCGTCACCAGTTCCCCCAGACGGGCACCTCGCCGCGCTTCACGCACTCGTGCGCGTACACGTACATCGCGGCGGACCAACTTTGGCCTCGGAAGCCGCTGGGCCGCCCGCTGGTGCCGTGCAGCCACTCGTTGAAGTCCCACTCCAAGCCGGGCGTTCGCGACTGCTTGTTGGCGAGAGCGAGGCGTTCGAGTTGCGTCGCCGCTTCCTGAAGCCGCCCGGCCTTCACGAGCGCCGCGACGTAGAAGCCGCCGATGAAAGGCCAGATTCCGCCGTTGTGGTACTGATTCGGAAGGTTGAGGTTGCGCAGGCGGTAGTACTCGCGCCAATCGGCTTCGCCGGGCATCACGGGCGGGTGGATCGCCTTCACGGGCCAAGGATGATTCACGCCCGCCGACTCGATGAAATCGAGGATCTTGTTCGCCTGCGCCGGAGACGCCAACCCGAAGAGAATCGCGATGAGGTTCCCGAACGTGTCGAAGCGGTCCGCGTAATCTCGGAAGGCCATGTACGGCAAGAAAAACGGTCGTTCTTGCAAGACGGTCGTCGTGAGTCGGATGGGGTACAGCCACTCTTTGCGGTTTCGCTCTACCCAGCCCATGTCCTTCTCGACTTCCGGCCCGAGCCATAAGAGGGTGTCGACCTTGAACTTCACGTCGTCGGCGCGCGCGTCGAACGAAGCGCCGTCCTCGCCGAGCGCCCGCGAAATCCTCGCCATGGCCTTGTGAACGGCGAACCACAAGACGTTCGGCCACAGCGAATTGTACCGATTCGCGAAGAGGTCCGCCCAGTCCATCGCCTCGTGAACTTCGAGCAGACCGCACTCGTTGGAGTCCTGGTACTCCAGCCAGGTGTAGGCCTTTTGGATGTTCGGCCAGAAGGTGCGAAGGCGCTCCACGTCGCCGTCGGTGTCGAACAATGCCCAGTTGCCGAGGATGAACCACAAGGAGTTGTCGATGCAGCCCGCGTGCGCCGTGTCCACGACGACGTCGGCGTCGCCCGCCTGGAGGCTTCCGCCGTGCGCGATGAGCGCCGGGTCGGGAATGCCGCTGAAGCCCACGTTGTGCGGCACGTTTCCGAGGCGCGATTGGTACGTGGCGAGCGTTCGGACGGAACGCCGCGCGATCTGCGCGCCTTCGGGGTCGGCGCACTGCAGCAAACCCAAGGTGCAGATCATGGAGTCGCGCGCCCACACCTGCTTGTACGCGGAACTCGCGCCCAGCAGGCCGATCGCGGAGCCGTTGGCGAGCACGGTGGCCTCGGCAACCGGACGAGCGGCGTCGGCGGCGGACGAATCGAGGATCGTCATGCCGTCTCCAACGAGTCGGGCGAACGCGGCCCCGCGGCGAGCCGTTCCGCCTCGAACACGCACGCCCGAGCGAACCAATCGAAGGTGTCGCCCGCGACCCAGTGAAAGTTGTCGCGCACGAGCGGAATCTCCTCCATCACGTACTCGCGTGCGCGCGCGTCGTGCGGATGGTCGAGGGCGCCGAGCGCGTACTTCAGCACGCGCGCCCAGCCTGCCAGCTTCGACACCCACGGCGCGATGTCGTTGCGAAGGTCGAGGTCTCGCAGGCGTTCGAGCGTGTACACGTGCAGTTCCATGTCGCGCGCGAGGTCGCGCAAGGAGCGCTCGTTTGCAGCGACCGACGTTCTGGGAGGGCGACCGGGCAAGTCGGGCACGGCAAGGTCGCCCCTCGCCGCCCAGAACGCGTCGATGGCGGGCCACAAGGAGTGGTGAAGCGCCGTCGGGTAGTACAAGGGGTTGCGGCGGGCGACGTCGGCGAGGAAGAGCAGGGCGTCGGCTTCGCGTTCGTTCGCGGCGCTGGCCTTCGCGGCTTCTCGAAGGGCGGCGCGCGGCTCGTACGTTTCGGGCGACTTCAAGTACGCGGCGACCGTACGCAAGGAGACGCGGTGCGCGGCGGCTAAGCGCCCCGGAGCGGCGAAGTAGCCGTCGATGGCGCTCAGCAACTCGGGCGAGCGGTCCTTCAAGGCTTCGACGTGCAGGTGGTTGCGCATGTCGAGGTCGTTCACGGGGAAGTTGTCCCAAATCGTGACTTGGCGGCGCAGCGAGGCGTTCACGGCCTCGACGTCGGCGGGCGAGAGGGAATCGGCGAAGACCTTCGCGCCCGTCCAGAACACTTTCACGCGCGGATCGAGCGTCTCGCCGAGAATCGTGAGGTACTCGGAGCGCCCGACGCCGTGGTACTCCGTGGGGCAGAAGTACAAGGTGCCGGGCACGCGCGGCAGGAGTTCGTTCAAAAACAAAGCCTGCGCGCGCGCGGGATGCCCGAAGCGCTCGGCGTCTTGTGGCGAGTCGAACGCCTCGGGCAAGTCGTCGAGCAGAAGGCAGAAGGACGAGATGCCGCACGCCTTGGCGCGCTCCAAGCGTCCGCGCACGATGGCGCCGTGCTCGGCGTTGGTGTACTGGTAGCCAATGGCCGACAAGCCGAAGATGAAGTCCACGCCGACGCGCGCGGCGTGCTCGGCGAGACGCTCGAATTCGCGCCACTCGAAGCTCGTGTACGGCTCCTTCCAGCGGTTGCGGTGCAGCGGGTCGTTCTTCGGGGCGTACAGATACGCGGTCAAGCCGACGTCGCCCATGAAGTCGAGAGTGGCGTGGCGGGCCGCCCACGACCAGGGCGGGCCGTAGAAGGCTTCGATGACGCCGAACGGTTTACTCATGCGCGACTCCGAGGGTGACGTGCGAAAGAAGAGGCGGATCGCCGGGAGCGCCGCGCACCTCGATCTTGGTGAGGGGCGCCGACGGCATGAACGTCGTTTCGAACGTGCCGTGCGGCGGCACGAGGATCGGCGAGGGGGAAGCGTCGCCCGCGATGAGTGCGCCGTGGAAGGCGTCGGGCGTGGCATTTTCGACTTTCACATGGACGGCCTCGCCGAAACGAGGACGAATCGGCGTGACGTGCAACAGCAGACGCGACGGCAGGGGTTGCAAGGTCGCGTGAAGGTCGCGCAGGCGCTCTCCCCTGCCCTTCAGGTCGGCGAGCCACTCGCGCGTCGGCTTCACGGGCGCGTGGTGCCCGCCGAACACGAGGTCGGGCGCGAGTCGCTCGATGAGGTCGGCGGAATCCGCGAAGTCGTGCTCGCGCAGGCCGTTGGCGTAGGTGTAGTTCAAGAAGCGCGCGTCGAGGCCGTACTGATCGCCGACGAACAGCAACCGTTCGCCGTGCGCCTCCACGAGGATCGCCACGGCGAAGCGCGTGTGGCCGGGGTACTCGTGCAAGGTGATCGTGAACTCTTCCCAGCGAAAGGGCTGCCCGAGCGGAAAGACGCGGTCGGGCGCCATCGGCTCGAACCACAAGCACGGCAGACGGTGGCGCTCGGGATGCGCGAGGATGTCCGCGAAGTTCTCGGGCGCCCAAAGGTGCGAGCCGAAGGTGTCGCGCAGCAGGGGAATCCCGGCGACGTGATCGTCGTGAAAGTGCGTCGGGATGACGGCTTCCACGGCGGTCACACCGTGTTGCTCGAAGAGGTCGGGCAACGTGTACAGCCACGGCATTCGGGATTCGCGCGTCGTGACGATCGCTTGGCCGAACGCGAAGTCGTACCCGAAGTCGATGAAGACCGCGCGGCCCGACTGCGCCTTGAGGACGGTGGAGTTCGCGCAACTCGTGCGGTTGACGAGCAGCCACGGGCGCAGTTCCTCGTAGGGGCGCTCGCGCAGTTCCAGCAACCTCGGGTTGTGGCCGCGCAGCTTCACGAGTTGCCACACGCGCTCGGCCGTGAAGCGCAAGTCGTCGGCGCTCAACGGCGAGCCGTGCGCGGGCAGCACGACGTCGGGCGCGCGGTCGGCGAGGTCGAGCAGCGACAAGATCGAGCCCGCCAGGCCCTCGCCGCCCGTGTACGTCCATTGCGTGGGCGCGAGGCGCGGCAACTGTCCACGCTCGGCCACGAGGTCGCCGCAAAAGATCACGTGCCGACCGTTCGAGACCACTTGGAACGAGAGGGCGTTCGGAGCGGCGCCGGGCGTTGGAAGGACGACCGCTTCGACGCCGCCGAACGTGTACGAGCGGTACGGTCGTAGCGGCCGAGTCTCGACGTGACGCGTCGGCTTCGGAAGGAAGGCGCGCGGATCGTACTCGTCGAGAAGATCGTCGCCGACGGGCCGCACGCCCGCTTCGGGCGCGAAGACGGGAATGCCGAGCTCGGCGGCGCGCGCGGCTCCCTCGGCGACGTCACGCGCGCCGTGCGTGAGCAGCACGGCGTCCACGTGCCGCACGGTCGGCGGGAGGTCCGAGAGGGCCGATCCGTCCCCGACGTTCACGAGGATCGCCCGCGCGCCGTTCACGACCGCGTACACGTGGCACGTGTCCGTGCGGCACAGCACGCCGGGAACGAGTTCCGTCCACGAGGAGACGCGAGAGGAGGACAGCGAATCGTTCATGTCGTCACACCAATTCGGGCGCCCGGTCCGCCCAGGGGATGAAGGTCGTCGTGAGGTCCACGGGTCGGCCCGTGCGAATGGACTCGTGCGCGCCCTCCAAGATCTCGACGATATGCGCGGCGTGCTCGCCCGTCATGCGTGACGGGCGGTTCTCCAAAATCGCCGAGCCAAGATCCACGAGGCCCGTCGCCCAGCTCCACTTGCGCTCCGTGCGCTCGTAGTCGGCGAGGGGCGCGTACTCTTCGCCGTACTTTGCCACTTCGATGGCGGCGCTCGGCGCGATCCAGTTGCCGAGGTGCAGTTGTCCGTCGTCGCCGAAGAACTCCACGCCTTTTTGGCGAGACTGCTCGGGCGCGTAGAAATTGCACGTGAGGCGCAGCACCTCACCGCCCGGAAACTCCACCATGGCGACGTAGAAGTCGTATTCGACGGCCTCGAACGGCACGCCGCGCTTCGTGAGGCGGTCCTTCTTGAGGGTGGTGCCGTACGCGGAGACGCGCGCGGCGGGTCCGAGGACGTTCGTGACGATTCCGAGCGGGTACACGCCGACGTCTCGCAGCGGGCCGACTTCGTAGAAGGACTGCGGCTGCGGATGCCACGCTTCGATGAGGCCGTGGTTCGACTCGGCGTACACGAGGCGCACCTTGCCGACGCGTCCCGCGCGAATTTCTTGCCGAGTGCGCTCTTGCGCCTCGCCCAGGAACGTCACGGGCGCGCACGAGAGGCGCACCCCGTGCCGACGCGCGACGTCCACGAGTTCGACCGCCTCGTGCACGCTTCCCGCCAAGGGCTTCTCGCTGAAGACGTGCTTGCCCGCTTCGAGCGCGCGCTTCGTGATGGGGTGGTGCGCCTTGAACAGCGTGAGGTTCACGACGACGTCCACCTCGGGATCGGCGAGCAGATCGTCGAGCGAGTCGTAGGCGAGCCCACCGTGCTTCTCGGCGAAGGTCTTCGTACGCTCCGCGTCCACGTCGTACGCGCCGCGCAACGTCAGGAAGTCGACTCCGACCATGTCCTTGGCGTACTCGTGCGCGATGACGCCGCAGCCGACGATGGCGACGTTCACGGTCTTCACGTCGTCACCTCCAGCACTTGATTCACGAAGGCGCGCGCGTCGTGCAGATCGGGCGTCGGGTCGAACTGGTCGGGCTCGTGCTCGACGCTGACGTATCCTTCGAAGCCGAAGCCTCGCAGCGTCTCGATGCACGCGCGAATCGGCACGACGCCCTTCTCGAAGCCGCACGTGTCGTGCTTGCCGATCTCGGACACGTCCTTGAGGTGCACGTGCATGAGTCGGCTTCGAAGTTCGAGCAGGGCTCGGTCCGCTGGGTAGTTCTGCGAGCCGTACCAGCCGGTGTCGACGGTCGCGCCGACGACGTCCTCGTCACCCCCGATTTTCTGGAGGTGCTCGGCGGGCGTCTTCTCGGGGTGGTTCTCGTACGCGAAGCGCACTTCGTGGTGCCGCAGCCGCTCCACGAAGCTCGCGCGCTTCTCGAAGAAGACTTTGCTCGCTCCGGCCAGCACGTCGATGCCGAGGGCGTTCACGAGACCGAGGGTGCGCTCGAACTCGGGCAGGTCGTCGCCGAAGCCGCCGCAGTACGCGACGAACTTCATGCCGCGACGCCGAGCGACGCTCAGCGCGATCTCCACGTGGCGGTCCGTCCACCACTTCTGGTGCAGGTGAAAGTGCCAAAGCTCGACGGCCTTGAAGCCGAAGGCGTCCACCTCGCCGAGCATCTCGTCGAAGCGTTTTTCGAACGTCTCCACGTCCGAGTAATGTTCGCGGCTCGTGCGGCAAGCTTGACCCCAGTCACCCGTCGCCTTGTACCCGACTTGACGAAAGGCGAAGTTGGCGGTGTTGAACGATATTTTGAGGTCCTGTCGGTCCTTCATGGGTGATCCTCCCTCAGGGCAAATTCGACTCGAACGGTGGCGGCACCCCAAGCGCTCACCGGGAAACGCAGTTCGTCGGGCGTGAAAGGCAAGTCTCGAAGGTCTCGTTCCAGCAAGTCGGTGAGCGTCGCCCGAGCGATGAAGCGGCCCGGGAAGCGCACGACGGCTTCCCTGTCCGTTCCGGACGGCTCGGTGACGCGCACGATCACGCCGCGCCCGTCTCTGGACGCGCGCATCAAGCTGAGGTCGACGTCGCCGCTCACGAAGGCGAGGCGTCCACCCGCCGAGTCGCCGTACGGCGCGAAGGGCGCGCGGAAGTCTTGGAAGCTGACGCGGTGCGCGTACAGGCCCAGCCGCGCTTCACGTCCGAAGCGGCCCGCGCGAACGGTGGAAAGGCTCGCGTCGCTGACGAGCGAGTACCGAAAGCGCAGGCGGCCCTCTTGCCCCGCTCGGTAGTTCGTGTGCCAGTAGTTGCTCAGCACGTACCCGAACACCCGCCCGCCTGAAAGGTCCTTCTCTTTGGGCCAAGCGCCGCGCACGGCGTCTCCGACGGTGAACAGCGGCACGTCCGGCGACGCGAGGCACAGCGCGGCGTTCGGCGTGTCGAGCAGAACCGCGCTTTGCAAGGGCAGCCACTCCAAGCACGCGCCCGGCAGCCGATCGCGGTTCCAGTCGATCCAGCCGAGTTGCGAGTCCGAGCGGACGCGCGCGCCGTCGAGCGTCGTGTCGAAGCGAACGTACGCCGCCTCGCGTCCCGCCGTCGGAAGCTTGTCGAGGACGTACTCGAAATCGACGCGCTTCTCGTGGGACGGCAGCGAGACGCGCAAGGAAAGCTCGCCGAGCGGCGTGCGGCCCCGAGCGACGATGAGGTCGCCGAGATCGTCGCTCGATTCTCGAAGTTCGAGCAGGTCGAAGGCGTCGTCCTCGCGCAAGTCCGCGAGCGGCAAGTCCGCCTGGTTGCTCAAAATCCTCGATCCCTCCCCGCCGAACACGGACACGAACGCCCCGAGTCCTTGCGGCCCGGCAAGCTCGAGGCCCGTCTCCAAATCCACGAGCGAGGTGAGGCGGCCTTGCGCGAAGACGGCGTTCCACCGCTTGGGCCGCTCGCGCGGCGCGCGCACGCCGCCGGAGGACGTCAAGGGCCACCGCCGATACGCCAGCCCTTCCACGGTCGCCACGAATTGAATTTCGCGTTGGGTGGGATGCCGTTTCAGTTCGCGGTACGGCACCGCCTCGCCGCGCTCGTCCACGGGCGCTTCGCCGTGCGCGATTTCTACGGTGACGACGTCCGTGACCGTCCAGTTGTGCGGATTGTACGCGACGACTTCTCGGCCGTTCGTGGCGAACTGAAGGCTGTGTCGGCTCGCGGCGGCGTGCAAAGCTTCGCGGGCGCGGCGCGCGGCGTTCTCGGCGAAGCCCGCCTTCGTGCTCCACTGGTCGCGGTCGAGGGCGGCGCCCGGATCGGTGACGCTCAGGAAGGCGCCCCACGTGTGCTCGTCGTACAGCAGCAAGTCGCGCCAAGCGTCGTCGTGCAAGTCGGGCGCGAAGCGCAGGCGGTCGTCGTGAACGCTCGCGAGCGCGGCGAGGGTGTCGGCGGCGGGCAAGCGGCTTTGGGCTTTCCGCGCGAGGATCGTCTCGCGCAGGCTCGTGAGGGCCCCGTCCTCCCAGTACGCGCCGCCGTCTCCCTTGAAGACGGGCAGGCGGTCCGCCGCGCGCTCGGCGTGC
Organism: Deinococcus yavapaiensis KR-236; assembly: GCF_003217515.1. Taxonomy (NCBI): domain Bacteria; kingdom Thermotogati; phylum Deinococcota; class Deinococci; order Deinococcales; family Deinococcaceae; genus Deinococcus; species Deinococcus yavapaiensis. The sequence continues at coordinate 238,177 of NZ_QJSX01000005.1, forward strand.
TCGAAGAACGCCGTGGGGTCGCTCGGAACGAGGCGCGGGTAAGCGTACTCGGCGTTCCAAGCTCCGATGAAGGCGTTGGGCTGCGGATCGAGGTCGGTGTTGTCCGCTTCCTGGCCATACAGCAGCACCGCGTCGAGGAGGTAGTCGGGACGCTCGAACTCGCTGAGCCACACGCCGAGGCCGCGCTCGGCGCTCGACAAGACGGGCGGGCTGCCGCAGACTTTGCGAAGCTCGCAGTACATCTTCGCGAGCCACACGAGCACCCGCCCGCCCGCCACGCCTTCCCACACGAAGGGGCTCGCACGGTGCAAATTGCCGTTGAGGCGAAACGGCCCTCGGTCCTGGTTGTTGGCGTGCACGAGGTACTTCACGCCGCTTCCGGCGAGGACGTCGGGCACGCTCGCCGAGATGGACGCGACGTCCACGACCGCCGCGAGCTTCGCGCCGAGCCCCAGCGGCGAAAGGAAGTCGTTCGTGAAGCGGGCGTTTTCGACGAGTTCTTCGAGCGACGCGAGGTTCGTGAGGAGGTCCGCGAAGTTCGCGGCGACGTTCACGCGCCCCTCGCGCACCCAGTGGCGCAGACGCTCGACTTGCCCAGGAGAGCGCGTGCGAAGGTAATCGAGCAGGGGCCACGACGCGTCGAGGTGGTACGCGAAGTTCGCGTCGCCCGCGTCGAGGAAGGCCACAGCCGCGTCGAGGTTGCGGCTGTGACGCTCGGCGACTTCCTCTTGGCGGTGCGTGTAGCCGATGTCGGTGTGCGAGTGGGCGGCGACGTACACCGTCCAGAGGCGCTTGCGGGGAACGGTGAAGGTCCACGTGCGGGCGCCGTGCGAAGCTTCGACGCGCAGGTCGGCCTCGACGCGTGGAACTTGCAGCGTGAACGTCACGTCTCCGAAGACCGTCGGCGCGACGGGCAGATCGACGTCGAGGTCGTCGAGACGCAACTTCAAACGGTCCGCCGTGGGATGACGCAAGATGACGTCCACGCGGCCCGTCAGCACGCCGTCCACCTCGCGGTGCAAGACGCTCGGTTCGATCGTCAGGACGGTCGTCGGATCGTCCGCTTCCCGAAGGGCGAGGTGCTGCCAGATGACGCCGGCGCCGTTCGCCATGCGGTCGAGCCGAGCGATCTTGTCGGGCGAGTCGATTCGCAGGACGTCGCCGCCGTCCACAGCGGTGATTTCCAGGACGTTCGCGCCCGTTCGGAAGAGCTGTCTCGGCAAGGCGACCGTCAAGCGCTCGTCGGCGTAGATGCTCGTGTGCAGGCCCGACAGCAGGCGAATCTCGCCGCTTTCCGAGGCCTTGGGACTCAAGTGGACCGCTCCGGCCATGCCGTTCACGGTGAGGTGGAGGGTGGGCACGCGCGGCGCGATCACGAGGACGTCCAGCACCAGTTCGAAGTCGCTCGTCACGCGGTCGAGGTCGAACTCCACTCGGCGTGTCTGCGCTCGGTATCCGCCTTCGGGATCGGCTTCGGACGCTTGGAAGATCGGCCAGACGTTGCCGTCGCGGGCGACACGCCACGTGACGCCTCGCCCGTCGAGCGGACGTTTGTAGTTGTCGGGCAGATCCGGGCTCGGCCCGTCCTCGCTACCGATGCGCCAAACGGTGCGACTTGGCGGCGGGGAGGCCGTCACGCGGTCGCCTCCTCTTCCTCGACGACGTCTTGCGGTTCGGGCCGCTCGCGAAGCGGTGCGACCAGGGCCGCCGCGAACGTCAAGCCGAGCGCGATCAGCACGACGGGCGCGAGCGTGCGGAAGTACAAGCCCGCCACGAGCAGAATCACTCCGAACAGCACCGAGACGTGCCCTTCGAACGGTTGGCGCGCGAGCCCGAGGAAGGCATCTCGCCACGCGGGCAGGAAACGCGCTTCTCGTACGGCGAGCGCTTCGAGCAGAAACGGCTGAAGCGCCACGAACAGCCACAGCAGGTACAGCCACACCATCAGCACGACCGTCGTTCCGAAGGGCGGCAGAAAGCGCGGCCAGACGGTGGTGTTCGCGTAGAACAGCACCGCGAACATGACGGCGCTCAAGGCCCACAGCAAGCCCGAGCCCAAAAAGCGCAGGACGAGCCTCGGCAGGAGGCGAAAGTCGATTTCCAAGTCTTCGCGCAGGCGCGTCGCGACAAGGTGGTACACGGCGAGCGTCGCGGGACCCAGCAGGATCAGCGTCCACGCCATCGCGACCCACGCGAGGTTGAGCCACACGAGGGTCAGCAAGTTGCGCCACGTCATGAGCGCGCCGTCCTTGAAGATGTCGATCAAGCCGCGAGGTGCAGCGAAGGTCATTCGGCCTCCCACGGCGAGGTGACCCAGGAGGCGTTGAAGGCGCGCAGGCGAACGGAAGCGGCGGGCGAGGACTCCACGGCGCGCGCTTCTCCCGGCAGCAAGTGGAAGCCGTTGTCCGAGAAGCGCTCGGGGCCGTCTCCGGTCGCTTCGATCATGACGTACGGCGCGACGGTGCCGCCCGTGTTGCGAACCGTCAAGCGGTCGCCTTGCCGAGTGACTTCCAGCGTCGTTCCCGGCGCGGTGACGAGGGCGGCGAAGGGATGCGGGCGGTCCCGGGCGAGCCACTGCTCGGCGAGGCGGTCCTCGTGCCTCAAGCGCAGCAAGACGGGCGTGTCGAGCAAGTGAACCGTCAAGTCGCCGTCGACGGTGCCTTCTTGCCGCTTCGCGCCGCTCAAGTCGAAGACTTCGAAGGTCAGCTCGCCTTCCGCGCCGAGAAGTCGCGGGCGAAGCGTTACGCTTTCCTCGCCGACGGGAGCCGTCATGCCGAGGTGGATCGCCACGGGCGCGTTCGCTTCCTTGCAGCGGTAGTACGCGAGCTTGGGCTTGAGGTCGTAGTCCACGACCGAGGTGTTGTGCGCGTTCGGCCACGGCTCGCCGAGTTGCCACACGAGGGCGGCGCTGCACTCTTCTTGGCGCGAACGATTCCAGGTCAACGCGTGACGAAGCACGTCGCCTTGCGCGGCTTGGCCCACGTGGACGTACGTGTCGAGGTCGCCGACTTCGCCGAACACTTCCTCGACGCGGTGCGCCATCAACCACCACTCGCCATGGTGAACGACTTCGGGATTCGCGTCCGTCATCGGCCAGGGGTGCGTGAGGTACTTGCGCAAGGTCGCGCTTCGCGACGGCGCTTGACAGCCGAACTCGGAGTGGACGAGGGCGCGGTTGCGCGCGTGCATCTCGTAGCTGTCGTGCACGCCTCGGTAGTGCCAGCCGCCGTGAATGTCGTGAAGGTCCTCGGGACGCGCTTCGGGATGCATTTCGTAGGACGGCCCGCTCGGAGAGGTCGGCAGGAAGGGGCGCGTGCCGTCGGTGTTGGAGATGAGAGTGCAGATGAGGGCGATCGTCTCGTTCGACTCGTCGGCGGGCCGTCGATGTTCGTCGGTGAGCTCGTTGCCCGCGCCGAACAGCACGACGCAAGGATGGCTTCGAACGTGCCGCACGAGCGGCGGCACGTCTCGGCGCACTTGGGCCTCGAACATCTTCAGCGGCGGCGGAACGTTGTCCGTGCCGCTCGACGAGAGCGGCATCTCCTGCCACACCATGACGCCCAGTTCGTCGCAAGCGTCGAGCCACGCGTTCGACGCCGCGTAACCCACGCCGTTGAAACGCAGGAGGTTCGCGTGCGAGAAACGCACGAGTTCGGCGAGGGCGCGCTCTTTGGCGGGCACGCCGCGACGACCGGGAATGAGGTCGGTCGGGACGATGTTGTAGCCGCGCGCGTAGACGGAGACGCCGTTGACTTCGAGGGTGTAGGGCCGCGCGCCTCGCTCGCGCGAAGCTTCGTTGTGCACGAGCCGCACTCGGCGAACTCCGAAGCGCTTCGTCACGGGGCGCGCGCCGGACACGAAGGCGGTGACTTCGTAAAGCGGTTGATCGCCGAGATCGTGCGGCCACCACAAGGCGGGCTCGGGAATCTCGAAGCGGAGGTCGCGTCCCGCGACGCGCTCGGTCGTTCCGTTCGGGTGGCGTAACTCTGCCGTGACGACGACGTCCGGATCGCCGTGAACGTCCACTTCGACGTCCACGGTCGCATGGGTGAAGTCGTCGGTGAGCGTCACGCGCGGATTCACGTCGGTGATGGCCGCGCCCTCGTCCCACTCCAAGCGCACGTCACGCCACAGCCCGACGTGGACGAGGCGCGTCGCGAAGTCCCACCAGTAGCCGTACCTCGGCTTGAGGGTGCGCGTCTCGCTCGTGCGGCCGAGTTGGCCGTGCTCGGGCGGGGGTTCGTGCAAGACGACCGCGAGAAGGTGCGGCGCGCGGCGATCGAGGAAGCTCACGTCGAAGCGGGCGGGCGTGTGCGTGCCCGCGACGCCGCCGAGCAGTTGACCGTCGAGGTACACGTCCGCCTCGAAGTCCACGCCGTCGAAACACAGCGTGAGGCGTCCGCCTTCGGGAGCGTCGACTTCCAGCGCGCGGCGGTATACCCACTGCCGCGCGCTCACCCACTCCGCCTCGAAGGAGTTCAAGGCGAAGTTCGGGTCTTTCAGCACGCCCGCCTCGATCAAGTCGAGGTGCACGCTGCCCGGCACTCGCGCAGAAATCCACGCGGTGCGCGCGAACGCCCCGACGCTTTGATCTCGCTCGGAGTGCAAGCGGCGGAAACGCCAAGCTTCGCTGACGGACGGCGCCAGATCCCACCGTCCACCCAAATCCCAATGCTGGCCGTGCGAGCCTGCGTGCCCCTCCTCTCTTTCTTCCGGGCCGTGCGTCACGCGCGCACCGCGTCCGCCTTCCCGGCGGACAGCACGTAGTTCGTGATCTTGTCGCTCGCTTCGAGGTACACGGCGTCGAGGCCGAGCGCGCGTTCCTCGTTGGGCAAGGCGTCGAGTTCGGCGCTCGTCATGCGGCTGCGGCCCGGCATGGCTTTCAGAAGGGCCTGCTCGAGGTCCGTGGCGACGTTCATCTTGGACACGCCGCCGCCGGGCAGGGCGATCGCGCGGCGCACGGTGTGCACGGGAAGGCCGCTGCCACCGTGCAAGACGAGCGGCGTCGTCGGCAGCAACGCCCGAATGGCGGCGAGTCGGTCGAAGTCGATCTTCGGGTCTTTCACGGTGTAGACGCCGTGCGCGGTGCCGATGGACACGGCGAGGGCGTCGCATCCCGTCCGGTTCACGAAGTCGAGCGCTTCCTCGGGAACGGTGTAAAGCGCTTCGTCTCCTTCGGTTTCGAGCTTGTCGGTCGTGGTGAGCTTGCCGAGTTCGGCTTCGACGCTCACACCGCGCGGGTGGGCCATGGCGACGACGCGCTTCGTCGCGGCGATGTTGTCCTCGAAGGGTTGAGCGGACGCGTCGATCATGACGCTGGAAAAACCGGCGGTGACGGCCGCTTCGATGACGTCGAACTCCCAGGAGTGGTCGAGGTGCAAGCAGAGCGGCACGTCCAGCGCGAGGTCGATCATGGCTTTTTCGACGGCGTCGCGGAAGTCGCGCGGAGAGAGCCCGAACCAGCCGAGTTCGCGCTGCGAGATCTCGACGATGACGGGGCTGCGAAGGTCTTGCGCCGCCCTCAGAACGGGTTCGACGCACGCACGGTAGCGGGCGCTGAAGGCGGCGACGGCGTACCCGCCTTGTTGCGCTTCGGGCAGGAGTTCGGCGAGGGTGAGGCTGCGCGGAAGTTTCATGACAACGCCTCCAGGGCCTTCGCGAGGCCGCTTTCGGGGCTGGAGAGGACGGGCGTGGTGAGGTCGTGAAGGCTCGGCAGGAGGCGCGCCATGCTCGCTTGAGCGAGCACGACGACGTCGCTGCGGGCGGCAAGGTTCGACAAGGCGGCTTTGACGAGTTCGTCGTGCCGCTCGGCGTGCCCGGCCACGAGAGCGTCGTAGGCGCCTTCGACGAGGACGCGCTCCACGGTGGCGTCGCGGCCCGCTTCCCGGGCGGCGCGCTCCACGAGGTTGGCGGTGGGCTCCAAGGTGCTGCGGACGGTGGCGATCACGCCGACGTTCGAGCCGAGGGCGACGGCGCGAACGGCCATCGGCGCGTCGATACGCAAGAACGGCACGGAGAGGTCGTCGCGCAAGTCGTCGACGACGTCCCCGACGGACGAGCAGCAGCACATGACGGCGTCCGCGCCCGCCGCGACGGCGTTCTCGGCGTAGGCGCGCATGCGCGCGCGCACGCCCTCGGTGGGACGGCCCGCCGCCATGACTTCGGGCAGAAGGCTGTCATCGAGGATGTTCACGACGCGAACGTTCGGAGCACGCTCGCTCGCGAGGGCCTTCATGGACGCGACGGTGACGGGCGTGGTGTGCAGCAGGGCGAGGGTCTTCACGGTCTCACCTTCAAAGCGAGCGTGACGATCTCCCAGGGACGCGCGTCGAGGGTGACGGCGCCGCCTTCGACGGCGAGATCCTCGACCAACGTCTCGGAGAGGTCCACGCGGCGCGCGGCGGCGAGGTGAGGCAAGCTCACGCTCGCTCGCTGCGATTCGGGCGTTTGGTTGACGAAGCGCACGATAAGGTCGTCGGACAATTCGGCCTCCTTGACGGTCGTGACGAGCACGCGGCCCTCGACGTTCAAAAACTGCCCGACGGGCGGCAGCGACGCGTCGAGCGCGTGGAAGGCGTTGCGCAGCGGAATGACTTGCGAAATCACCGTGGCGGTGTGCAGGGGCGACGCGAAGTCGTGCGCTTCCCTCCACGCGTTCGCGTCCGCCCAGCTTCGCGCGTGCGGAACGAGGCTGTACTCGGCGAAGACGGGCCCGAGCATCTGCGCGTCCGGTACGGCGATCGTGGGACCCGCGCCGCCGACGCGCGTGAGGAAGTCTTCGCGCGAAAGGTAGCCGACGGCTCGCAGCACAGTGAGGTTGGCGGTGCCGTCGGGCGACACGCTGAATTCCGGCAGTCCCCGGTTGGCGATGGTGAGGCCGCGCCGTCCGTCCGTGACGCTCAGGAAGGTCGTTTGGGGATGCTCGTCCACGGCAGGTTCGGCGCTGCCGCGCTGGCCGTTCGGAAGGGCGGTGGGGCGGTCGACGACGCCGTACGGCGTCTCGGCGCTCGACACGGCGACGGGCGCGCCGAGCGGAAAGTGCGCGCGCAGGCGGTGGTCTTTCGCGGTGTTGTCGAAGTGCGCCTTGAGGTCGACGCGCTTGACACCCGCGTGAAGCGTGACGTCGTGATGCAACGTGAACGCGACCTTCTCGGTCGAGCGGCTTTGTCGGTCGTTCGAGAGGCCGCCGGGAAGGCTCAGGGACCACGTGACGCGCAAGGTGGCGGAGGCGGGACCGACTTCGACCCAGCCGACGCTGGGCTGGACGCGGCTCGTGGAGAAGATTTGGTCGCCGAGGGGCCAGGCGTAGTTGTACGTGTCGCCGTTGTCGCCGCCGTCGGTGAACGAGCCGAGGCGTTCGTACGTTTCGCCGGTCGTCTTGTCGTGCAAGTCGAAGGTGCCGTCGTCGAAGTTCACGGTGACGCACACGAACGCGTTTTCGAGGACGCCCGGCGCGATCAGGAGGTCGCTCGGGGCGGTGTCGCCCTTGTCGAGGGCGACGTTGCCGAGCACGCCGTAAGGGCGCACGCGCACGTCGGGACGGCGCTTGTCGCGCCGACGCAGGGCGTACGCGCGGTAGCCGAGCCCCGGCACGTCCTTCGCGACGAAGCGCACCTCGGTGAACTCGTTGTGGTCGTGCGAACGCGTGTAAGCGGTCCCAAGCCAGTCGAACGCCTCGGCCTTCTCCGTCTCGTGGTGCACGGTGCGCGTTTGAAACGGCACCTCGTTGCCTTCATGGTCGGTCAGCGCCCACGTGTCGGGCGAGACTTCCAGGTACCCGTTGATCAGGACGGTCGCGAGGTCGGCGCGCGTCCAGTTGAGAGGGTTGAAGACGCTGATCGGGAGGCTTCCCGGCGCGAAGCTCGTGTCGACGCGTGAGGCGAGGGCTTCGTGCGCGTCGCTCGCGAGAAGATCGGCGATCTGGTTCGCTTCGTCGAAGCGCGTGATCATCTCGCGGTGCACCTGGTCGATAGAGCAGCCGCAGATGGAGTCGTGCGGGTGGTTCTCGATGAGGCGCTCCCACGCGGTCCACAGGTAGTCGCGCTCGTACGACTCGCCGTGCAGGGACGCGAAGGCCTGCAAAGGCTCCGCGAAGCGCTCCAGCGCCGTTTGCGCTTCGTAGTTGCGACGCTTGAGGTACAGGCGCGCGCTGAACACGCCGGGCAGGAGGTGCGCCTTGCGGCCGAAGGCGCGTCCCTCGCCGTGCCACTCGACCGTGACGCGGTCCGATTGGGCTTTCACGTCTTCGACGAAGGCGTCGAGGGAACTCACCTCGTACGTGAAGCCTTCGTTCCCGACGGCCTCGTTGATGCCCTTGAGCAAAGTCGGAAGGCGCGGATCGACGGGCAGGTGGTCGCCGCCCATCGGTTCGAGGATGACGTCCGTCGCGGCGTACTTCTTGAGGTAGTTCAGCGTGCGCCGCGCGCGCCCGATCGTTTGGTCGTGCGTGGCGGTCTCGTCGCCGGGGCTCACCTTGTAGTGGCTGCGGTAGTACTCGAGCGGCAGTTGCACGCCGAGGACGCGCGTGCCGTCGAGCGCCGTCCACCAGAACTCGGACGTGATGCGGTTGGGAAAGCGTGCGTCGCGCGCGCGGGGCAGCAGGTACGAGTCGCGCCCGACGTCCCCCTCGCCTTCCTCGCCGCCGAGGGGCGGCGCGCCGAACCCGCGCCACACGATGGCCGAGTCGATGCCGAAGCCCGACAGGATCTGCGGCATCTGCGCGAGGTGTCCGAACGAGTCGGGCAGGTAACCGACGCGGCTCGTCGGCACGTCGAGTTCACGGGCCGTGCGCTCGGCGAGCAGCAGGTTGCGAACGGTCGCCTCGCCGCTCACGAGGAACTCGTCGGGCAGGATGTGCCACGGCCCGACGAAGAGGCGACCTTCGCGGATGTGCCGAGCGACGCGCTCGCGTTGAGCGGGACGCACCTGCAGGTAGTCTTTGAGCACGATCGTCTGCCCGTCGAGCACGAAGCAGTTGAGGCCCGCGTCTCCTTCGAGGGTGTCGAGGATGCGGTCGATCGTGCGGACGAGGCGAAAGCGAAAGCGTTCCTTCGTGCTCCACCACTCGCGGTCCCAGTGGGTGTGGTGGTACATGTGCACTTTGAAGGTGCGTTCGTGCCGCGTTTCGGGACGCTCGGAGCGGATCGTCACGAGTTGTTCCTCTGGGTGTGCGCGCCCCACACGGCCCGCACGAAGTCGTAGTCGGCCTCGGTGAGCTCCTCGCCGTCACCGTCGACGTGCGTGGCGAAGTAAAGGCTGGGGATGCCGAGGTGGGGTTGCAGGGCGACGTACGCGCGCCACGCCTTGATGCTCGGCATCGGCCAGTTGTCCGTGTCGATGAGGTGCGCGGGCAGGGCGGCGCGCGTGACCTTGGCGCGGTGCGTCATCTGCTCGTTGACGTCGGCGGCCATGTTGACGTCGTTGAGGCGGATCATGTCCGTGACGTTGGAGAAGACGGGGTGCGGCGTGTGCGTCATGACGAGCGCGTCGGGCTTGCACGCCTTGGCTTCGGTGTACAAGATCTCCAGCAGGCGGTGCAGGAGGTGGATGCCCCAAGCGTCGCCGTGCCGCTTGAGGCTGGGCCCGCTCGGCGTGCGCGCGGAAAAGTCGACCTTGAAGCCGTCCGCGTCGTAATCGAGCAGCATGCGGCGCACGGCGCCGCGCAAGATCGCTTCGTAGACGGGGCTGGTGGGATCGGCGGCGATGGGCTCGCCGAGGTCGTCGAGAATGCACGCTTCGGGCGGCAGGCCTTCGCAGTCCCAAGCTTTCCACCACAGCAAGACCTTCTGCTGTCGAGCGTGCGCCGCGTCGATCCAGCCGCGCAAGTCGGGCCACTTCACGGGATCGACTTCGCAGTTACCGTAGGTGGCGCTCCACTTGTCGTCGAGCACGAGGACGCCGGGCGTGAGGCTGCGGACGCCGAGGGCGTGCAGGAAGTCGTCGTAGTTTTCCTGCGTGCAGTAGTCGGGCGCTTTGCCGCCATGCTTGTTGGCGAGGTGGCACTGCGCTCCCCAGCCGCATTGAATGGGCGTGGACCACCACTCGGGCGTACGCTTCGGGGGACGCGAGGTGTAGCCGAGTTGCTCGTGGCGCTTGGCGTTCTCGGCGAGCGCTTCGTAGGGGCCTTCCACGAAGTTCAGGCGCAGGGTCGGCGTGCGGAAGGTGCCGTTGACGTGCGTTTGACCTTCATACGCGACGCGCAGCGAGAACGCGCTTTCGCACGCGTCGTAGTGAAACGCGGTGAAGTTGAGTTCTTCAACGGGCGCGACGATGGACATGGAAAGCCACGAGGGCTCGCCCTTCCACGCGGCGACGACGGCCTTCACGGCGGCGGGCGTGCCGCCTTGGTCGGCGCCGAGGTGGCTGAGGGTGTCTTGGCTGGGGTCGGTCTTGACGGCGTACACGAGCGGCGCGGGCGTGAAGAACCAGTGGCCCTTGCCGGGCAGGCTCGTTCCGAGGACGTCGATCGTCGAGGACTGCGAGGCGGGCAAGGTGCGCTGCTCTTTGTGGGTCGGCTCGGGGTTGAAGACGCTGGAGAAGTGGGCGCCGCTTTGGAAGAAGCCGCTTCCGTAGCGCAGGTGGCCGCTGTAATGTCCGCCGAAGAGGTGGACGTCCGTCAGCGCTCCTTGGCCTTCCACGGTGACGTTCATGTCGATGCCCGCGTCGTCGCACCTGAACTCCACCGTCTTACGCCGCCACACGCCGCCGCGCAAGTCGAAGCGCAGCACGACCGTGTCGCCGCGCTCCTCGATAATGGGGCCGGTGACTTTGGCCGTGGAGTCGAGGCCGAGGGTGGAGTGCAGACTCGGCGCGAGGAAGAGGTCCGCGACGAGCAGGCCTTGCACGTCGATGAGGCGCAGGTAGGGGCGAAGGTCGTCGTAGACGACTTGGTACGTAGACAGGCGCACGCGAAGGCGGGTGGTGCCTTGCTTGGTGGTTTCGCGTGAAATTCGGCTCGATTGAAGTCCTTGGTTTTGCTGTTCCTGGGTAGTCGTCACGATGGTCCCTTCGGGTCGTTCCTCTTGTATTAAGGCTGCCTTCACACTACCCTATTTCTTAAAGATATTAAATAACCTCGAGTGGGAGTGACATGATCGACTTTCGAAGCAAAACCTTAACCGTTCACCTCGTCGGTCACGCGCACATCGATCCAGTGTGGCTGTGGAATTGGCGCGAAGGCCACGAGACGGTCAAGGCGACCTTCCGCAGCGCCCTCGACCGTCTGCGCGAAAACCCCGACATGGTCTTCGTTCACTCCAGCGCCGCGCAGTACGCCTGGATGGAAGCCCATCCCAAGCTGCTCGCCGAAGTCAAGGACGCCGTGCAGCGCGGCCAATGGGAACCCGTCGGCGGCTGGTGGGTCGAGCCCGACGTCAACTTGCCCCACGGCGAAGCTCTCGCGCGCCAAGCCCTCATCGGACAGCGAACGCTCGAGCGACTCGTCGGCAAGCGCGCACGCGTCGGCTTTCTGCCCGACTCGTTCGGTCACCCGTCCACCTTGCCTCAGTTTCTCGTGGAGTCGGGCCTGAACGCCTTCGTCTTCATGCGGCCCAACGCGAACGAAATCGACTTGCCGTCGAACCTCTTCGTGTGGGAAGGCGCCGACGGCTCACGCATCTTGTCGGCGCGCGTGGAGTGCTACAACTCCAGTCCGCTGTGGATCGAGAGCAGCCTCAAGCGCAACCTCGATTGGCGCCCGCAGGAATTGGACGTGTGGCTGGGCCTCTTCGGCGTCGGCAACCACGGCGGCGGCCCCACGAAGCGCGCGATTCGGAATCTGCGCGACCTCAACGCCTCGCCCGAGTGGCCCGACTTGAAGATGAACTCGCTCTCGGGCTTCTTCGACGTCGTGCGTGAGGAAAGCCGTCCCGTGTACCAGGGGTCGTTGCAACACCACGCGCGAGGCTGCTACGCCGCCGTGAGCGAGATCAAGGCCCTCAACCGCCGCGCCGAGTACGCGTTGATTCGCGCCGAGAAGCTCGCCGTGCTGGCCTCGTCCTACGGATATCCGTATCCGAAGGACGAGCTCACACGGGCATGGAAGCGGCTGTTGTTCAACCAATTCCACGACATCCTCGCCGGAAGCTCGATCGAAAGCGCGTACGATGACGCGCGGCACGAGATCGGCGAAGCCCTCGGCGTGGCGTCTCGCGTGACGTTCGCCGCCATGCAGGCCGTGGCGGACCGCGTCGACACCCGTCTGAACGGCCGCGACGCCGACGAGCCGATTCGTTCGGTGCGCTGGGACGGCCCGACGTGGGTCACGGACTACGGCGACGGCGTGCCCGTGTTGATCTTCAACGCGTCCGACCGTCCGCGCAGCGAAATCGTGGACGTCGAACTCAACGATTGGCACACGCCGAGGGCGCGCCTCACCGACGAGTCGGGCCGTGACGTCCTCGCGCAAGTCTCGCATCCCGAAAGCGCCTCGGGCGGACGTCCGAGGTTCGTCTTTCGCGCCGAGGTGCCCGCCTTCGGCTACCGCCTGTACCGCGTGACGGACGAAGACGCGGGCGAGGTCGAACATCCGGGCCTTCTACGCGTTTCGCCCACGGGGCTGGAGAACGACTTCTGGTCTTTGCGCTTCGACGCCGACACGGGCGCCTTGACAAGCTTGCGCGACAACACGCGCGGCCTGGAACTGCTCGCGGGCGGCGCGCAAGTCGTCGCGGTGAAAGACGAGACGGACACTTGGGGCCACGGAATGCGCTCGTTGCGCCACCTTCTCGGGGCGTTCGCAAACGCGAAGCTGGAAGTCGTGGAGAGCGGTCCCGTGCGCGCCACCTTGCGCGTCACGACGACCTTCCGGAATTCGACGGCGGCGCTGGAGTTTTCCTTGTCTCGCGGCTCGAAGGACATCGGCCTCGACTTGGAGCTCGATTGGCGCGAACGGCACGCCTGCGCTCAATTCGTGCTGCCGACGGCGCTCGCCGACGTCCGAGCGACCTTCTCCGTTCCGTACGGCAGCGAGGAGCGGCCCGCCGACGGCGAGGAGGAACCGACGTCCACGTGGACGGACGTGAGCGGCCTCACGCGAGACGGACGCGGCGTGCGTCATGCAGCAGGCTTGTCGCTCGTGAGCGATTCGAAGACATCCGCGAGCGTCCTCGGCGGCGAGTTGCGCCTCACCTTGTCGCGCAGCCCCGTGTACGCGCACCACGATCCCGCGACGCTCGACCCCGCCTTGAAGTACCGCTACGTCGACCAAGGCCGACAAGTCGCGCGCCTCGCCATGAGGCCGCACGAAGGAGATTGGCGCGCGGCGCGCGTGCCGGAGTTCGCCGAGAACTTCGGGCAGCCCTTGACGTTCGTGCGCGAGTACGTCCACGACGGCGACTTGCCGCAGCGCGCGTCGCAGTTGCAACTCAGCGGCTTGGAGAGCGCCTCCGTCAGCGCCATGAAACGCTCGGAAGACGGTGACGACGTCGTCGTGCGGCTCGTCGAGTGGGCGGGCGCCTCGACGCTCGGAACCATGCGGTTCGGCCCGTCCTCGCACGACATCGCCCTGCGGCCCTTCGAGATCTTGACCTTGCGCCTCTCGGGCGGCGAGGCGACGCGCGTGAACTTCCTGGAGGAGCCGCATGATCGAATCCCTTCCTGACGTCCTGCCCGACGCGAAGACCACCTGGGCGAGCGACGAGCTCCATCCCAGGCCGATGCTGACGCGCCCTTGGCGATCGCTCGACGGCGTGTGGGCCTTCTCCACGAGCAAGCAAGAACACCCCGAGGACGTCGCCTTCGACCGCACGATTCGCGTGCCCTTCGCGCCCGAGACGCCCGCGAGCGGCGTGCACGCCACCGACCACGGCGGCAGCTTGTGGTACCACACCCGCGTCGAACTCGCGCCTCACGAGGTTCCCGGCCCCGACGAGCGTCTGCTCGTTCACTTCGGCGGCGTGGACTGGAAGGCGCGCGTCTTCGTCGACGGCGCCTTCGCCCGCGAGCACGAAGGCGGCTACACGAGCTTCTTCGTGGACGTCACGCGCGCTGCGAGAAAGGGCAGCTTCGAGATCGCCGTGCACGCCACGGACGAGCCCGGCGATCTCGACGTGCCGCGCGGCAAGCAAACGTGGAAAGACGAGCCGCACGCCATCTGGTATCCGCGCACGAGCGGCTTGTGGCGCACCGTCTGGCTGGAGAAGGTGCCTCGTCAGCACGTCGCGCACGTCGCTTGGACGCCCAACATCGACCGCTTCGAACTGCTGCTGCGCACCGAACTCGCCGAGTTGCCCGCGCCGGGCACGCGCCTGCGCGTCCAAGTGTCGCTGCACGGCGAGGTCCTCATCGACGAGGACGCCCTCGTTCGCACGCGCCGCTTCGAGAAGGTCCTGCGCTTTCCCGATCCCGGAATCGACGCGGCCCGTGAAGACTTGCTGTGGACGCCCGACCATCCGCGCCTCTTGGACGTCACGTTCACCTTGACCGTCGCCGGAAGCGAAATCGACCACGCCGAAGGCTACACGGCGATGCGCTCCGTCTCGACCGGCGGGCGGCGCTTCCTGCTCAACGGCCGCCCGTACCCGCTGCGACTCGTGCTGCACCAAGGCTACTGGGCCGACACGGGCCTCACCGGAGACGACGACCGCTTCCGCTTCGACGCCGAGATGATTCGCCGACTCGGATTCAACGGCGTCCGCCTGCACCAAAAAGTCGAGGACCCGCGATTCTACGCGTGGTGCGACCGCGTCGGGCTCGCCGTGTGGGCGGAGTTGCCGTCCGCGTACGCTTTCAATCCCGAGAGCCTCTCGACCCTCACGCGAACGTGGCTCGACTGCTTGCGCGACCTCGCGTCGCATCCGTGCATCGTCGCGTGGGTGCCCTTCAACGAATCGTGGGGCCTGCCCGACCTCGCCACGCGGACCGATCAGCGCGAAGCGCAGCGCGCCTTCTACGCCCTCACGAAAGCCTTCGACACGACGCGCCTCGTGAGCGGCAACGACGGCTGGGAGCAACTCGTGACGGACATGTACACCGTGCACGACTACGACGAAGACCCCGAGAAGCTCCTCGCACGCTACGGCAGTCCGGACGCGATTCGCGAGACGATGTGGAAGCTCTGGCCCGGCGGGCACCGCTCCACCTTGGAAGGACTGATGCCCGACGAGCGTCCCGTGATCCTCAGCGAGTTCGGCGGCATCTCGTGCATTCCCGAGGGAGAGCGCGGATGGGGCTACGTCGTCGTGCGAACTTCCGACGTCCTCACGAGCGCGTACGAAGCGCAACTCGGCGCGGTGAACCGCGCCCTCGACCTCAAGGGCCTCCACGGCTTTTGCTACACCCAGTTCGCCGACACGTACCAGGAGAAGAACGGCCTGCTGGACATGGCGCGCCTGCCGAAGGCGGACGTCGAGCGGATCGCGCGGGCCACGAGAGGCCAAGCGCCCCACCCCGCCAATCCGTTGTGGTACTCGCCGCGCTGGCGCCAGGGGGTGAAGCCGTGACTCGCGTCGTGATCACGGGCGCGGGCGGCATGGTCTTTCCGCTGACCCTCGCGGCGGACTTCCTGGCCTCTGCGCAACTTCGCGGCGCCGAGCTCGTTTTGCACGACATCGACGCCGCGCGGGCCGAGCGCACCGCCAACGCCGTGCGCGGCGTGGCCGATCATCACGCCCTCCCCTTGAAGCTCGTCGTCACGGCGGACCGCCGCGAAGCCTTGGCGGGCGCCACGCACGTCCTGATCACCTTTCAAGTCGGCGGCCTCGACGCGTACCGCTCGGAAGTCGAGATCTCGCGGCGCTACGGCTTGGACTTCGTCGCGGGCGACACGCTCGGACCGGGCGGCATCTTGCGCTTCCTGCGGTCCACGCCCGCCTTCGACGCGCTCGCGCGCGACGTCCTCGACCTTTGCCCGGACGCCCTCGTCCTGAACTACACCAACCCGATGGCGATGAACTGCGCGTACCTCGCGCGGCTCGGCTTGAACGTCGTCGGCTTGTGCCACTCGATTCCCGGCACGGCCAAGATGCTGTCGGGATTGCTCAGCGTTCCCTTCGAGGAACTCGATTACGAGGCGGCGGGCATCAACCACCAAGCGTGGTTCGTGACGCTGCGGCACGCGGGCGAGGACCTCAATCCGCGCCTGAAGCGTCTGCTGAGAGAGACCTTCTTGCCCGAGTACGGCGGCTTCACGGCTTTTCAAGAAGGCGGGCCCGCTTATCAAGGCGGGCAGGAACGCGTCCGCGCCGAGATGATGGAGACCTTCGGGTACTTCCTCAGCGAGTCGAGCCACCACGCGTCGGAGCTCGTGCCGTACTTTCGCAAGTCGCGTGAAAGCGTCGTGGCGCACTTGCCGCGCCGCTGGGACTACCTCAAGGGCTCGCTGCAAACCGCGGGGCAAGAAGCGCGGACGACGAGCGACGCCGTCGCCGAATTGCGCGGCAAGCTCGCCGTGTCCGACGAGTTCGGCATGCGCATCGTCGCCGCGCACGCCTCGGGCGAACCCGCGAGCGTGTACGGAAACGTCTTGAACGACGGCTTCATCGACAACTTGCCGAGCGACGCGTGCGTCGAAGTTCCGTGCATCGTGGACGGCGACGGCGTGAAGCCGAAGGCGATAGGCCGCTTGCCGAGCGCGTGCGCGGGCCTCAACCTCACGGCCGTCGCCGTGCAGACGACCGTCGTGGAGGCCGCCGCGAACCACGATCCCGAGGCGCTGCGCGCCGCGTTCGCCCTCGATCCGCTCACGGCGAGCGTCGTCGACCTGCCCGACATTCGCGCGCTCGCCGCCGAGTCGATCGGCGCGCAACGACGCTGGCTGCCTCAGTGGGTGCGAGGATGAACTCCATGAAAGTCGGCGTGTTCAAGAAGGGCCGGAATCTGCCGAGGGTGAAGGCGGACAACCTCGCCGTGGTCGTGCAGGCGCTCCGCAAACTCCAACCGATCGCCCGAACGACCCTCGCCGACGTCACGGGTCTCACGGCTGCTACCATCACGAACATGGTCGACGAGCTCAGCGACCTCGACCTCGTTGTGGAGCGCCCGTCGGAAGAGCGGCAAGTCGGACGGCGCCCGACGTTGCTCACCCTCAATCGTGATCGCGGGCAAGTGATCGGCGTGGAGATCTCGCGTTCGCGCGTGCGCGTCGTGCGCTCGAACTTCGGCGGGGACGTGCTCGCCCGCGTCGAGCGGCCGTTCAAACCGGGCGCCGTCAAACGCAACCTCGCGCAGATCAAGGACGTCATCTCCGAAGTGGCGGGCGGCCCGAACCTGCTCGGAATCGGCGTGGGCGTTCCGGGCCCCGTGAGCTCCGCGCTGGGCCTCGTCGTGAGCCCTCCGAACTTCGGAGCGTGGCAAAACGTCGAGCTCGCCGAGACCCTTGGCGAAGCCTTCGGCGTGCGCTGCTGGCTGGACGACGACGCGAAAACCGCGGCGTTCGGCGAAGCTTGGTACGGCGCGGGACAAAACGTCTCGACGTTGCTGTACATCTCGCTGCGTTCGGGCATCGGTGCAGGTTTGATCGTGAACGACCGCGTGTACCGGGGAACACACGAGCTTGCCGGAGAAATCGGGCACACCACCATTCACGTGGACGGCCCCTTGTGCGAGTGCGGCAACCGAGGGTGCGTCGAGACGCTCGTGAGCGTCCCGGCGATCCTCCTCGAAGCGCGGCGCCTCGGCCTGGACGTCCCCGACTTGGAGACGTTGCGCAGTCTCGCCGATGCGGGCGAAGCCCGCGCGGTGCAAGTGCGCGAGCGAACGCACACGTACCTCACGGCGACGTTGCTGAATGCCGTGAACCACTACGATCCCGACGTCATCGTTCTCGGCGGGCAACTCGTCGCGGCGTGGCCCGACCTCACCGAGGCGCTCGCCGCCAAGGTCAAAGGCCGCTCGTTCGGCTTTCTCTCCAAGGACGTGCGCATCGAGCCCAGCATGCTCGGCAAGGACGCGACGGCCCTCGGCGGCGTCGCCCTCGTGATCGATCAGGTGCTGCGCGATCCTCACGGCGTCCTGAAGCCCGTGGAGCACGTCGAAAGCGCAGACTGACCGAGCGTCGCGCTTCACGGTGACGGCGACGGTGAGAGGGACGGCAGGAAGGCGGCTCTCACAGGACGGTGGTGATCGAAGTGGTTCTTCGCGGACACGAGGCGCTCGCCACGCCTCGTTCCACGTTTTCTCCAGGTAGCCTGGGCCCGCGCTCCCCTCGTCTCCTGCTCAAGAAAAGCGCCCTTCCCATTCGGGAAGGGCGCTTTTTCGGCCATTGAGCCAGGAGGGACGTCAGCCCTTGACGGCGCCGTTGAGCGCGGAGCCTTGCACGAAGTAGCGCTGGAAGAGGAAGAAGATGACGATGACGGGCAGCATCACGAGGAGGCTGGCGGCCATCAGGAACTGCCACTGCACTTGCGACTGGGTTCGGAAGAACTGCAAGCCGACTTGCAAGGTGTAGAGGCGTTCGTCGTTGAGGTACAACAGCGGTCCGACGTAGCTTTCCCAGGCGCCTTCGAAGGTGAAGATGGCGACCGTGGCGATGACGGGCTTCGAGAGCGGCAGCATCACCTTGCGCCAAATCCAGAATTCCGTCGCGCCGTCGACTCGTGCGGCTTCGCTGAGCTCGTTCGGCACGGACAGATAGTGCTGGCGAATGAGGAAGGTGAAGAAGGCGCCCGCGAAGTAGCTCGGCACGACGAGCGGAAGGTACGTGCCGACCCAGTGGATGCGTGAGAACAGGATGTACTGCGGGATGAGCGTCACCATGCCGGGAATCATCATGGTGGCGAGCAGGACCGTGAAGAGGGCGTCACGACCGGGAAAGCGCAACTTCGCGAATCCGTACGCGGCGAGCGAGCACGACAGGATCGTGCCGATCACCACCGCGATGGCGTACAAGGTGGTGTTGATGGTGTAGCGCGTGAACGGCGCTTGCGTCCACGCTTGCACGAAGTTGTCCCACCGTAGGGGGTTCGGAATCCAGATGGGCGGGTTGGCGTACACCTGCGTGTCGGCCTTGAGGGCGGTCGAGAGCATCCAAACCGCCGGGAAGAGGATCAGGCCGCCCACGATGGCGAGCAGAACGAACGCGATGGTCCGCCAGAACATATCGAGCGCGCGAGGTCCGCCGGGCGCGCGGCGATTGTCGGCAGCGGACGAGACGGGTGCGGAGCTGAGGGGTTCTTGTTGAACGGTCACCGAGACGCCTCGCCTTCGTAGTGGACCCAGCGCTTCGCGCCGATGAATTGGATGAAGGTGACGGTCAATGCGATGATCAGCAAGATCCACGCCATGGCCGACGCGTAACCCATCTGGTACTCACCGAACGCCTTTTGCCACATGTATAGACCGTAGAAGAGCGTCGAGTACGAGGGGCCGCCTGTGCCGCCCGACGACACGATGAGCGCGGCTTCCCAGAACTGCAGGGCCGCGTACACACCCGTGATGAGCTTGAAGAAGATGGTGGGAGACATCATCGGGACGGTGATCTTCCAAAACTGCGTGATGGGCTTGGCACCGTCGATCATCGCGGCTTCGTAGAGATCCTTCGGAATTCCTTGCAAGCTGGCGAGGTAGATGATGAAGCCGCCCGCCGCGCCCCACATGCTCATGATGACGAGGGCAGGCTTGGCCCAGATCGGGTCGGAGAACCACAAAGGTGGATTCTGGATGCCGATGAAGCGCAGGAACGAGTTGATGGGACCGAACTCGGGATTGAAGACCCACAACCACAGCAGGAGAACGGCGACGCCCGAGAGCACCTTCGGCAGGAAGAAGATCGTGCGGAACACGCGCTGACCCGGCACCTTCTGGTTGAGCAGCACGGCGATCAGCAAGCCCACGGCGACCGAGAGCGGCACGCTGAACAAAGCGTAGAAGCCCGTGTTGCCGAGCGAAGTCCAAAACAGGCTGTCGTCGAACAGCAGACGTTGGTAGTTTTCCAAGCCGATCCAGCGCATGCGGGTGGTGACGTCGTAGTTGGTGAACGAGGCGTACAGCGAGAAGAGCATCGGGCCAGCCGTGAAGAGCAAAAAGCCGAGAAGCCAGGGCAAGATGAACAGGTAGCCGTTGATGGCCTCTCGGCGCCTCAAGGTGCTCATGCCGGCCATGTCTTCCTCCTTGCGCAATGGGTGAGTTGAGAGACTGGCATACGAACCGCTTGCATCGCTGACCACCTTTCTGTTGGGCGCGGCAAAACCACGCGTCGTGTGAAGTTGAACTCGCCCGAGTTACTTAACTATATGAAAAAATAGCGCCATTTGGTATATGCTGAGTTTAGCCCGAGTTTCGCTTCCTCTGTTCCTCTTTAAAGGAGTCACCAATGCCGTTGCTTTCACCCGAGGCGCCGCCTCGTCACGTTCTCGCCATCGACATCGGCGGCACGAAGCTCGCCGTCGGCATCGTGTCGAGTCGCGGCGAAATCGCCGATTCGGCGCGCACGCCGACGCACGTCGAGTTCGGCCCGGACGTCGTCTTGTCCCGCATCGTCGGCCTCAGCCGTGACTTGCTGCGCCGTCATCCCGTCGCCGTAGACATGATCGGCGTCGGCTGCGGCGGTCCCTTGGACACCGGGCGAGGTCTCGTGAAGAACCCGCCGAATCTGCCCGGCTGGAACGACTACCCGCTCGTGCAGCACCTTCAAGACGCCTTGGGCCTGCGAGTCGCGCTCGACAACGACGCGAACGCCGCCGCCCTCGCCGAATTCCACTTCGGAGCGGGGCGCGGCACGCGCCACATGGTGTACTTCACGATCTCCACGGGCATCGGCGGCGGGTTGATTCTCAACGGCGACCTTTACCGAGGCAAGTTCGGCAACGCGGGCGAAATCGGGCACGTGCAAGTCGAGTACGACGGCGAACCGTGCAACTGCGGCGGTCGCGGTTGCCTGGAGCACTACGCCTCGGGAACCGGCATCGCGCGCCGAGCACGCAAGCTCGCCGAGCGGTATCCGGACTCGCTGCTGAACACCCTCGCCGAGCACTCGGGTGAAATCACCGCGCACACCGTCAAAGCGGCGCTCGAAGCGAACGACTCGGCGACCGTCGACTTTTGGGCCGAGACGATCGAGATGCTGGCGGCCGGTGTCGCGAGCGTCGTCCACGCCTTCGATCCGGAACGCGTCGTGATCGGCGGCGGCATCTCCAAGTTCGGCGACTTGCTGTTCGAACCGCTCCGTTCCAGGGTGAAGGCCCGCACGATGCCGCCCCTCATGGAAGGCGTGGATATCGTGCCCGCCTCGTGCGCCGACGACGTCGGGGTGCTGGGCGCGGCGGCGGTGGCGCTCGGCGGGCAGACGATGGTGGTGTCGTGAGCGCCGCCTCGAACTTGCTGACGTACGTCGAGCGGCACCGCGCGGCGCTCGATCGCCTCGCGGACCTGTCGCCGAACGTGGAGCGAGCCGCGACCCTGTTGTTGGAAGCGCTTCGCGGCGGCGGCAAGTTATTGACGTGCGGCAACGGAGGCAGCGCGGCCGACGCGCAGCACTTCGCCGCCGAGCTCACCGGACGCTACCGACGCGAACGCCGACCGCTGCCCGCCATCGCCCTCACGACGGACTCGAGCGCCTTGACGTGCATCGGCAACGACTACGCCTTCGCCGACGTCTTCTCGCGTCAAGTCGAAGCCCTCGCGGGCGAACGTGACGTCGTCGTCGGCATCACGACGAGCGGCAACTCCGAGAACGTCGTGCGGGCCTTGGCGGCGGCGAAGGCGCGCGGCGCGCGCGCGGTCGCCTTGTGCGGCGAACGCGGCGGTCGCGTCGAGGAATTCGCGGACGTCACCCTCAAAGCCCCGAGCGCCCTCACGGCGCACACGCAGGAAATGCACATCCTGCTGATTCACGTTTTGTGCGAGACGATCGACGACGCCTTCGTCGACGAACGAATCGCGGAGCAGGCATGACCGATACACGACGAGAAGACCACGATTCGACGAGCGCGGCGCCCCGCGCCGTCTTCCACATGATCGGCAACGCCCATATCGACCCGGTGTGGTTGTGGAATTGGCAAGAAGGCTTTCAGGAAGTCAAGGCGACTTACCGATCGGCCCTCGACCGCCTCGCGCAGTTTCCCGAGTTCGTGTTCACGTGCTCGTCGGCCGGACACCTCGCGTGGATCGAAGCGAACGAGCCCGAGATGTTCGACGAGATTCGCGCCCGCGTTCACGAGGGCCGCTGGGTACTCGTGGGCGGCTGGTGGGTACAACCCGACTGCAACCTTCCGAGCGGCGAAGGCTTCGTGCGTCAAGGCCTCTACGGACAGCGCTTCTTCGCGTCACGTTTCGGACGCACGGCGAAGGTCGGTTACAACCCCGACTCGTTCGGACACGCCGGTACCCTGCCGCAAATCCTGCTGAAAAGCGGCCTCACCGCCTACACCTTCATGCGTCCCGGTCCGCACGAGCAAGCCCTGCCAGGGCGGCTCTTTCGCTGGGAAGGCCCCGACGGATCGAGCATCCCGACTTTCCGCATTCCGTACGAGTACTGCACTCCCGGCTCCGACTTGGAGGCGCACGTGCGCAAGTGCCTCACGGAAGTCGAGTCGGCGGACTCGCGCCTCATGGTGTTCTACGGCGTCGGCAACCACGGTGGCGGCCCGACGATCGAGAACTTGAAGTCGTTGGAGCGAATGCAGCGAGACGAGTCGCTGCCGCACCTGCGCTTCTCGGACCCCGAGTCGTACTTTCGCGAAGTGCAGGACGCTCGGATGCCGACGTGGTCGAGCGAGTTGCAGATGCACGCGGTGGGCTGCTACGCGGCCCACTCGGAAGTCAAGCGCCTCAACCGCGCCTCCGAACTCGCGCTCGTGCGCGCCGAGAAGTTCTCGGCGATCGCGCACGCGGTCGCGCGTCTCCCCTACCCGCAGGCCGATTTCGATCGCGCTTGGAAGCGCGTTCTCTTCAACCACTTCCACGACATCCTCGCCGGCACCTCGCTCGAAAGCGCGTACGACGACGCCCGCAACGAGTACGGCGAAGCCCTCGCGACGGCGCAGCACGCGGTGAACGCCGCCGTGCAGCGCCTCTCGTGGCGCGTCTCCATTCCGCACGTCGAAGGCAGCCGTCCCTTCGTGGTGTTCAATCCGCATCCGTGGGCCGCGTCGGTTCCCGTGGAGCACGAGGCGGGCGGATTGCGCGCCGGATTCATCTTGCGCGACGAGCGCGGCGAGCGCGTCGCGAGTCAGACCATCCGCTCGGAAGCGACCGTCAACGGCTGGCGCAGCCGCATCGCGTGGACGGCGACCCTGCCGCCGCTCGGCTACCGCGTCTTCACGGCGTTCAAGGAAGAGCCCGAGACGAACCTTCGGTCCGACGCTTCGGACACGCACGTCGAAAACGACGCCTTTCGCTTGGAAATCGATCCAGAGACGGGCGGCATCGCGCGCTTGCTGCACAAGGCGAGCGACGCGGAGGTCCTGTTCGCGTCCACGAGCGCCGTCGTTCTCCGAGACGACACGGACACGTGGAGCCACGGTGTCACGACGTACGACGACGTCGTCGGACGGTTCGAAGGCGAGTCGAGCCGCCTGATCGAGCACGGCGAGGTTCGCACGGCCATTCGCACGGTGAGCCGCTTCGGAACTTCCACCCTGACGCAGGACGTGCGCGTGTACGAGGGCCTGCCGTACGTCGAGGTGAAAGTCAGGCTCGATTGGCGCGAACGGCACCGCATGCTGAAGTTGAGCTTTCCCGCGAACCTTCACTTTCCCGAGGCGACCTTCGAAGCGCCGTACGGCATCACGAGTCGGCCCACCGACGGACGCGAGCAACCCGGCCAGCGCTGGCTCGACGTCGGCGGCGTGCACCGATCCACCCAGGCGATTCGGGGCCTCGCCGTCATCAACGACGCGAAGTCCAGCTACAGCGTGTCGGGCTCGACGTTGAACGTCACGGTGACGCGCTCGGCGATCTACGCCCACCACGATCCGTACGTGCCCACCGAAGGCGGCGATTACCGCTACCTCGACCAAGGCGAGCAGACGTTCACGTACTGGCTCGTTCCGCACGCCGGAACGTGGCGTGACGCGGGCATCGCGCGCCTCGCCGCCGAACTCACCGAGCGGCCCGTCGTCATCCCGGAGACGTACCACGACGGCCCCCTGCCGCCGAGCGCGAGCTTCGCCGAGGTAGCGCCCGCGAACGTCGCGGTGACGGCGTTGAAGCGCGCCGAAGACGACCGCGGCACGATCGTGCGCCTCGTGGAACTCCACGGCACGCCTTGCACGGCGACCGTCAATCTCGCCTTCTTGAAGCGCGAGCTCAGCGTGAAACTCGGCAAGTTCGAGATCAAAACCCTCCTGATTCCCGACGAGGGCGAACCGCGCGAAGTGAGCTTGACGGAATTGGAGTGACCGCTCCCCGATAAAAGGCCCGCTTTCAGCGGGTCTTTTATCGGGCGACCACGCGGCCGTGCCGTCCGCCCGGCACAATGGGCGCTATCGGCGCTTTTCCCGCTCTTCCACGAAGCGCAACCCGAACGTCCACACCGCCAAGCCGACGGCGAAGGCGTACAACCAGCGCAAGTCGTCCGTTCCGGCGAGCAAGCCGCGCGCCGTGACGGCGGCGAAGGTCGGGTAGGACGCGAGGTGCAAGAGGCGCCACGTGCGCGCCGAGAACTTCGCACGCCACTTCGTCGTCGCCCAGACGAGCGTCAAGCCGTACACGCCGAGGGTGCCGAGTCCGACGGCGAGCGGCGCCAAGGTGGACGCTCCCGGAATCAGGAGGTTGACGAGCGACTGGGGGCTCTGTCGGTCCACGACGAGGGTGAGGCCGTGCAAAACGCCGAGGACGAGGGCCGTCGTGGACAGGAGACCGTGCCAGCCGCCTTGCTGCGCGCGACTCAGCCAGGCGGGAGCGACGCGGCCGCCGAGCAGGGCTCTGAAGGTGACGCCGAGAGACAGCGCGAGGTACGCGACGACGCCGAGCGCGCGGTCGAGGCTCCACGCCAGCGTCTGCGGACCGAGGCGCAGGAAGCACGCGACGAACAGCGCGGCGTACGTGAGAAGCAGTCCCGCGACGAGGGCGTCGTTCGTGCGACGTTCGAGCGAAGTCGTCACGCCGCCGCCTCCCCAGGGCGAAGGGTTCGGCGCAAGACGCGGCCTGACGTGTCGTACGCGACGAGCCAAGCGGGGCCTTCGAGCGGAAAGGCCTTGAGGGCCGCGTCGTCGAGAAAGGCGAGCTTGGCCAGCACTTCGGCGGTCGTGACGCTCGACGCCGCGACGGTAACTTGCACGAGCGGCGAGTCGACGGGGCGGAAGGTGCGCGGGTCGATGAGGTGGTGCCCGCCCACCCACGCGCGCTTCATCAGGCTGCTCGTCGCGATTCCCCACGTGCCCGGCGCGAGCTCCAGGAAGCGCCGCGCTTCCCCGAAGGGATGTTCGATCTCCACGGAGAACGGTTCGCTTCGCCGCGAGAGCAGATCGCCGCCCGCGTTCAACATGGCGTCACCCGAGAGAAAGCGAAAAGCTCGCTCGACGATCCAGCTTTTCGCGGTTCCGCCGAGGTCGAGGCTGACACGCGGCGGCAAGCAGATTTCGCCGAGGTCGCACACGACGCCGCGCGTGGACGGCACGGAAACGGCAAGCCGAACGGGACCTCCGGGCCGTTCGTCGTACCCGGCGGCTTTGAGCGCTTGCAAGACCGTCGGCGTGACGAGACCGTCGGTGAGGCGCGCGACGTGCAGAGCGTGCTGCAAAGCTTCCACGAGCTCGATCGGAGGTCGAGGCAAGACCCCGTCGTCGTTGAGGCGCGTGAGGGGCGATTCGCGAAAGCGCGTCAGGATGTCTTCGAGACGTCGCACTTCCCGCAACGCTTCGGTCGCGCCTTCGCCTTTGATCTCGACGTCCGTGCCGAGGGCGCGCGCCCTCAGGAACGAGGCGAGCGCCATGTCAGCTTCCCCTCGTGCGGCCCGCGCTCGGCAAGTCGGACGTGCCGCCGAGCCACGGGCCCGAGCGGTCGTCCGAGGAGGCGTCGCGGCCCGGGCGGTCTTCGTACCAGCCGGAGTCGTCGTTCGAGTTCCACGCGGATGAGTCGTCGATCGAGCCGGGATCGGCGGGCGCGATTTGCGTGAAGGAGGTGCTTTTGGCGTGCGTGCCGAGCGCGTACACGGTGAGGGTCGTGGAGAGGCTCGCTACGGCGAGCAGCAGCGTCCTGACGGCACCATTCGAGTCGAAGCGGGGGGGCGTGGCCATCTCGGGTCTCCTTCCTTCTGAAGGCAGTGTGGACCCGAGCAGTTAAAAGTCGGTAAACGACTTGCAAGCAACTCGCTTAGAGCTCGCCGCTTGAAGCGAACTTCGAAGAGGGCTGCGGACGCTGGCGCCCAGGCCCGCAGCATTGTGCGTGTCCTCCTGGAAGCGAGCACGGCTCGCTTGCGCCTCTCTAAGAGCGAACCGCGCCGAGGTCGAGGATCACAGCCGCACCACGCGCTTGAAGTAGTACACGCGGATGGTGGTTTTGGACATGCCGCTCGTCACCGTGTCGACGAGTTCCCAGCCCGACAAGCCCAAGCGGTTGAGGAACTGCATTTCCGTCAACTCGGCGGTGCCGCGCGGCATGTTCTTGAGCTTGAGGGTCGTGGCGAGTTGACGGAGGGTGAGGGACGTGAAGCGCTCGCTGAACGGTCCGTTCCACACTTGCAGCGAGCGGGTTCCGCTATAGCTTCGCCACGTCGCGTATTGCCATTTCGTCGCGCTTGCGAAGGACACGAGCATCAACAAGAGCAGGACCGGAAAGCGATTCATGCCTCAGCATCCCCCGAATCAACATCCGTTGTCTACAAATAACTCACGTGGGGCGTTCGTTCGGCAGCACGCGCCTTTCATGCGACCTTCGTCATTTTGTTCTCGGCTTCAGAAGCGTCGGTGCCGTGGCGAGGATGGAGTGCGTATGCGTGCCACCGACCGTACGACGCGGACTCCGGCGATCGTCGGGCGAAGGGAAACAGCGTGGTCGGCGCTTCCTCCTCGAAGTCGAGAACGAAGTTCCTAGAGGCGGAGTCGGGCGTACTGCTCGTCGGGAACGCCGAGGGCGTGCATGTGGACGCGCAGACGGTCCTCCAGGCGGCGAAGCTCGGCGGGTTCGGCGGCGGTGAGGTCGCGTTCCTGTAAAGGATCGAGCGCGGTGTGGTACAGGAGGTCCGGGCGAGGCGGCCCCAGGTGCGTCACGTCGTACGCGCGCACGGGCATCTTCCAGTGGGGAGTGGTGACGCCGGGAATAAAGCGGCCCGCTTCGAGGTCCGGGAATTCGGTCGGGCGCTGTCTCCGCGCTCCGGTACTGCGCGCGTCGAGATGCCCGACTTGCAAGGAGTACCAGTGTGGAGGCGCGGCGCTCGGGTCTTGGTCGCGCAGCAACGTCCACGTGCCGTCCGTCACGCCGACGCGTTGATTGGCGTAGCCGTACACGGCGAGGTCGCGGTGCGCGTCGGTCTCGCCGAGAACGAGCGGCAGGAGGCTACGCGAGTGCGCGGAGCGCAGCGGCACGCCGAGCGCGTCGAGGACGGTGGCGTACAAGTCGATGGTCTGGGTGAGGGCGGAAACGCGACGTTGTCGCTGCTCGGGGTGCCAAATCATGAGGGGAACGTGCGTGAGGGTGTTCCACAGCGGGCTCATCGGTTTGCCGATTCGGTCGTGCTCGCCGAGGTAGTGGCCGTGATCGGTGGAAAGGATGACGCAGGTATCTCGCCAAAGATCGTGCTTCGAGAGCGCGTCGAAGACGCGCCCCAGCCAAGCGTCCACCATGGTGAGCTTTCCGGCGAATTGAGCGCGCACCCAGTCGATTTCCTCCGAGCTCACGGGGCGCGCTTCGTCGTTCGTGCGGCCGTAAGGCGGCCAGGGATTGAAGCGCGTCGGATCGGCGTCCGTGTACAACGAGCGGTACGGCTCGGGAATGTGGAAGGGCTCGTGGACGTCGAAGGAGTCGACGTGCAGGTAGAAGCGTTCATGCGCGTGGTTCTCGTCGATCCAGCGCGCGGCGGCGCTCATGACCCTCGGGCCGAAGAAGTCGGCCTCGCTCCCGAAGTCCGCGACGTTGCGAAGGTAGATTCGGCCGCCTTCGCCGTGCCGTTCGATCATCTTCGTCGCCCAGTCGGGCGTGTCCGAAAGGGGTTGCGTGCGCCAGTTGTCGTGCTCGTGGCCTCGCACGAATTCGTACCCGTCGAAGTCGTGGTGGTAGGAGTGCGCGCCCCACTCGAAGAAGTGGTAGTGGTCCGTGACGAGCGACGTGACGACGCCCGCGCGGTTGACGAGGTACGCGACGGGTTCGTCCCACGGTTCGAGCGGTCCCCAACCGCGCCACCAGAATTCCTCGACGCCCGCCCAGATTTCACGCCGGGCGGGCATGCACGGCAGCGAACCGGTGTAGTGCGCGTCGAAGATCACGGCCCGTTCGGCGAAGGCGTCGATGTTCGGCGTGCGCACCCAACCGCCGTAGGCGGGCAGGAAATGGCGATTGAGCGAGTCGAGTTGAATGACGATGACGTTCAAGGAGGGCCTCCCAAAGGGAATGAAAAATCGGGACCCTTGGAGGGTCCCGATTTCGTGGAGTCGTGGATCAGTTCGCGTCGCGCTTGCCGTCGGCGACCATCTTCTGGATGTCGGTTTGCGCGTCGTCGAGCGCTTCCTTGGCGCTCTTGCCGCGCAGGACGACATCGTCCACGGCCTTGTTGATCGCGTTGCCGTAGCTCGGGGCGAACACGGCGGTCGGCGCGACGAAGGTGTTGCTCATGTTCTGCGCCATCGAGATGAACACGCGGTTGGTGTTCGACGTCAAGGCTGCCTTGGCGCCGGGAATGTCGTTTTGCTCGGCGGTCCAGATGCGCGCGCCTTCCGTGACGAGGAAGCGGGCGAACGCCACGGCTTCCTTCGGGTGCTTCGTGCCGCGCGGGACTTCGATGTTGAAGCCGCCGCCCCACGAGGAGGCCGGGTGCTGGCTGCCGTCGGGCGTCGGGACGGGAACGAAGCCGTACTGAAGCGAGGGCGCGTTGTTCTTGAGGGCCGTGAGGTAGTTGCCGTTCTTGACGACCATCGGAACCTTGCCGGACATGAACTCGTCTTGCGCGCCGCCACCGAAGGAAGCCTTGAACGCCGCGTAGTTGTTCGAGCCGTAGCGGTCCGTCCACTTCTTGACCCAGTTGAGCGTGCTCACGGCGACGGCGTTGTTCACGCGCGGCACTTCGTAGTCGCTGTCCCAGAACGAGGACTTGGCGTTCATGACCCAGCCTTCGTAGCCGAAGTCACCGAAGAGCGGGTGGAAGCCCATGCGGGTGTAACGGCCCGAGGCGTCCTTCTTGTCGAGCTTGTTGGCGTACTCCCAAAGCTCGTCCCACGTCTTGGGGGGATCGTTGGGGTTGAGACCGACTTCCTTGAACGCGGCCTTGTTGTAGAACAACAGGCGCGTGTCGGTGTTGAACGGCAGGCCGTACTGCTTGCCGTTGTAGGTGCCCGTCGCCCAGAGGTTGGGGTAGAAGCGGTCCTTGATAGAGTTCACGCCGTATTGCGACATGTCGACGATCTGGTTCTTCGACGCGCGCTGCTTGGTCGTGCGAATGTCGATGACGACGACGTCGGGCGCGTTGCCCGCGGCGACGCCCGCGAGGGTCTTGGTGATGATCTGGTCGAAGGGCACGCCCGTGTAACGCACTTGGACGTTGGGGTTGCGCTGGTTCCAGAGGTTGACGATCTTGTCGATCGTCGGGCGACGTTGCGCGCTGAGCCAGTGCGCGGAGAAGTCGAGCGTGATCTTTTGTTGTGCGAGGGCTCCACCGCTGAGCCCGCTCAACCCCATCATCGCGACCGTGACCAGGAAAATCTTCTTACCCATGCAGGTTCCTCCAGTGCCACGTGCTCGTGGCGTTACGAGTTGGCTTTGTGTTTTTTTATTCTATTAAGTAAATCCTCAGCCGTCAAGCGAAGTTCGTGAACACAGGCACGACTTCGTACGAGCGGCTTCTCAGAATAAGGCCCCTTGCATCGCCGCAGGCTCGGATTTCGCGAGGGCCGTCACCTCGACGAATTCCAAACCTTGCCGCGTCAGCGCTTCGCGGGCCGGCGCCGTCACGCTCGGCGCCGCCAAGATGCCGCGCACTTCGCGGTGCGGGACTTGCAGACGCACGGCCGCCACGTACCGCGCGAGCTGATGCACCGCCTCGTGTCCCGCCCGCGCGCGCTTGAGCTCCACGACCACGAGTCGCCCGTCGCGGTCGAGCGCGTAGAGGTCGATGCCGCCCACCCCGACGAGCAATTCGCGGTCGAGCACGGTCAAGCCTTGCTCGATGACGTGCGGCGAGCGGGCGAGCGCTTCTTGCATGTCCTTCTCGCTGCCCGACAGCGTGAAGCCCGCCTCCTCCAACTCGAGGGCGAGCGCGAGGTGCACGTCGTGAAAGGTCACCTTCACGACCTCCTCGGGACTGCGCCGCGAGGCCACGAGGACGCAGCGACCCTCCTCCACGAAGGCCGAGACGTCGTCCGTGCGCGGCTGCCAGTTCACGGGCTTGACGCCGCGCGCCCCGTGGATTTGCAGACTGCCGTCGCACTTCACCATCACGACGTAACAGCCCGCGTCGGCCGTGCTGAGCGCGCGCCCCGCGTATTCGACCTCGCACTCGGCCACGACTTGCACGAGAACGTCGCACGAGCGAACGTGACCGTTGAGGAACGCGGCGAGCGAAACGGGAGTCGGCGAGGAGAGTTGTTCGCGCAGCACGCCTACACAATACGGCAGCGCGCCGCGCCGCGGCTTCACACGCGACTCGGCCGCTCCGAGTGCGGCTCGGAGCGCTCCATGTCCGAAAGCAGCTCGGTCAGCAGGCGCGCCTTGACCTCGGCGAGCGCGGAATCGTCGAAGCGGTTGACGTGCTCCTCGGGATCGTCTTGAAGGTCGTACAGTTCGCCGAACGTCTCGCCGGGGTACACGACGAGCTTGAAGTCGCGCGTGATCCACGCCTTGTAGCGCACTCGGTCGGGCTCCTCCTTGAATTCCACGCGGGCTCCCGCGCGGCCTGGCGCCTCTCCCCTCTCCAGCGTGGCGCGCAAGTCGACGCCGTCGGAGGCGGGCAAGTTCGCGCCGCCGAGGTTCAGCAACGTCGGCGAGAGGTCCACGAGCGACACGACGTCCGATACGCGCCGAGGCGCGAAGAGCTGGGGGCACCACACGATCAAGGGAACGCGCAGCACGGCTTCGTACGCGAGCGGCCCCTTCTGGCCGATGTCGTGATCGCCGAGCATGTCGCCGTGATCGGACGTGAACACCACGACGGTCGGCCGCGCCGAGCGCCGCCGCACGGCGCGCATGATCCGCGCGAATTGCGAATCGAAGAGGTTCACGAGCGAGTAGTACGCGGCGCGCGTGCCTCGGTCTTTCGCCTCGTCGTGAAAGTACGCGCGCCAATCGTGCGCGCCCGCGTTGCCCGCCACCTCGAAGCGGCCTCGGTAGCGGCTCGCGTTGATCGTTCCGGCGCGCAGCATCGCCACGGGTTCGACGACGCCGACGTCCGAAGCGCCGTCGATTCTCGGCGGCAAGTCTGCCTCGTTCACGCGCGCCTCGAAGTCGAAGGGCACCGCGTGCGGATGATGCGGATCTTGAAAGCCGAGGTTGAGAAAGAACGGGCGGTCGTCGTCGCTCGAGTCCAGAAAGGCGAGGGCGCGTTCGAGAATCCAGGCGCCGCTGTGCAGTTCGCTCGCGACGCCCCAGTCGCCCGTCTCGTTCGGATCGGACTCGAAGCGCCGCTCGATGCGGTTGAGCTCGTGTCGCCGCGCCTTGTCGACGCCGCGGCGATCGAGCCAGCGTTGATAATGTCCGGTGACGCCCCACGTGACGTGTCCGGTGGCGAGTTCGGCGGTCTCGAAGCCCACGAAGTCCCGCCACGGCGTGCCGCGTTCGTCGACGGGCGCGCGCTCGGGGCTGGGATCGCTCCACGGATGCCAGTGCGCTTTGCCGACGTGATGGGTGCGGTAGCCCGCCGCCCGCAGTTGCACGCTGAGAAAACGAGACTTGTCGATCGCCGTCGTGCCGATGTTGTATCCCCCGTGCCGCGACGGAAACTGTCCGGTCATGAGCGTGAGCCGTGAAGGGGTGCACACCGGATTGGGGCAGTACGCCCGGTCGAACGCCACGCCTTCGGCCGAGAGTTCGTCGAGGGCGGGCGTCGTCATGAACGGGCTCCCGTTGGCGCCCAGCGCGTCGTAACGCTGCTGATCGGTGGTGACGAGGATGATGTTCGGGCGAAGCGCGGCAGTCATGCGGGCATCTTAAAGGCTGTCCGCTCGCCCGGCCCGCGCCACGCGCGCGAAACGCACGACCTCGAATGCACCGAAAGCGGTTTCAGAACGAAGAAGTGTGAAACCGGTTTCGATTCCCGAAGACACGCGATATTTCACCGTAGACCATGAAATCTTGGCGGCACGTGCAGTGAAACGTATTTGACAGCGCTTTCAAGAAGGTGTACGCTGCCCTGGAGCACGTATGGAAAAGTCTGTGACGCTCGCGCGAGTGGCGCGTGAAGCTGGCGTATCCGCCAGCACGGTTTCTCGCATCCTCAACGGCACGGCGAATGTCCGTGACGAAAAGAAAGAGGCGGTCGAGCGCGTTTTGGCGCGCCTCAACTACCGTCCCAACGTGCTTGCCCGTAGCCTTGCGAGTGGGCGCACCATGAGCGTCGGCGTCCTGACGCAAGACATCTCCAGCCCTTTCTACGGCGACACCTTGCGCGGCATCGAGCAAGGTCTCTCGGGAAGCGGCTACCACCCGATCTTCACGAGCGGCCACTGGCAAGCGCAAGAGGAGCTCGAAGCCGTGGATCTTCTGCTCGCGAGAAAGGTGGACGCCCTGATCGTGCTCGGGGGCGTCCTTCCCGACGAGAAGCTTCGGGAAGTCGCCGCCAAGGTCCCCCTCGTGGCGCTCGGACGTTCGGTGCCCGACCTCGAAAGCCAGTGCCTGCGGCTCGACAACTTCAAAGGCGCCTACCTCGCTACGCAACATCTCGTCGAACTCGGGCACCGAGCGATCGCGCACATCATGGGCGTGCCGTCGCACCGAGACGCGCAAGACCGCCTTGCAGGTTACAAAGCGGCGCTCGCCGACGCCCGCGTCGAATTCGATCCTGATTTGGTGCGCGAAGGCGACTTCATGGAAGCGTCGGGGTTTCTGGCAGCGACGCGCCTCGTGGAGGGCCTGAGAACCTTCAGTGCCATCTTCGTCGCCAACGACCAGATGGCGTACGGCGCGCGCTTGGCGCTGTTTCGCAAGGGACTGCGCGTTCCCGAGGACGTCTCGATCGTCGGTTTCGACGATCTTCCCAGTTCGTCGTTCACGACGCCGCCCCTCACCACGGTCGCTCAACCTACCTACGACATCGGACTCGCCTCCGCCGAATGCGTGCTACGCCTTCTCAACGGCGAAGAGGCCGCCTTGCCTCCCCTCGACGTGCAACTCGTCGTCCGCGAATCCACCACGCGTCGGCGCTCCTGACGCTCCGACTTCGCTTCCCACGGTTTCACTTTTTCTTCCATAGGAGGATCGACTGATATTTGAAAGCGCTTTCAAAAGCCATCCACCCACCCCATCCACCTTCTCTCCCCGGAGGAATCCCATGAAAAAGACCTTGACCGCCCTCACGCTCGCCCTGATCGCCACCGTCGCCGGAGCCCAAGCGAAGAAGACCATCACCGTCGGAGTGTTTCCCGACCTCGACTCGGTCGTGAAGGCCGCATTGCCGGGCTTTCAGAAGAAGTTCCCGAACATCGACGTCAAGCTCGTCGTGCTGCAGTACGCCGACCACCACAACGCCCTCACGACGGCCCTCGCGACCGGCTCGGGCGCCAACGACGTCGTCGCCGTCGACTTCGGTTACGTCGCGCGCTTCGCGGAGGGCGGCGGCCTCGAGGATCTCGCCAAGGCGCCCTACAACGGCTTGTCGTACAAGAGCCGCTTCGTTTCGTACACCTTCCCGCAAGCGACGTTCTCGGGCAAGCTCGTCGCCATGCCGACCGACATCGGCCCCGGCACGATGTACTACCGCAGCGACTTTCTCGCCAAGGCGGGCCTGAAGCCCGGCGACCTCAACAAGAGCTGGGACGCCTACATCGAAAACGGCAAGAAGATCGTCGCCGCCAACCCCGGCTCGTTCCTCATCCCCGACGCCACGGAAGTCTCCGAGATCTACATCCGCACGAACATCCCGGCCGGACAAGGCCTGTACTTCGACGCGAGCAACAAAGTGCTCGTGAGCGCCGACAATCCGCGCTTCATGAACGCCTGCACGCTCGCCAAGCGCGTACGTGACGCCAAGCTCGACGCTCGTGCGGGCGGCGCCTTCTCGCCCGAGTGGACGACCGCCTTCCAAAAGGGCAACCTGGCCACCGAGTTCAGCGGCGCGTGGCTCACCGGCCACATGCAAAACTGGCTCGCGAAGGACTTCTCGGGCAAGTGGAACGTACAGCAACTGCCGAGCGGCGCGTTCGCGTCGTGGGGCGGCTCGTTCTACGCCATTCCCACGCAGAGCAAGAACAAGGCCGAAGCGTGGGAGCTCATCAAGTACCTCACGACCGACAAGGACCAGCAGATCCTCGCGTTCAAGACGACGGGCGCCTTCCCCGCCTTGCGCGCCGCCCAAGACGCGCCGCTGTTCAACGAAGGCGTCGCGTACCTCTCCAACCAAAAGGCCCGCACGCTGTGGCGCACGGCCGCCAACCGCATCAAGCCGCTCGACGTCAACCGCCTCGACCCGATCGCGAGCGAAATCTGGCTGACGCAACTCGGCTCCGTCCTCGACGGCTCCAAGACGTGCCAGCAAGCCCTGACGGAAGCGAACACCCTCATCGCGCGGCGCGCCCGCTGATCTTCGCCGCGCCCGCCCGGGACCTCCGCCCGGGCGGGCGTTTGGCCACCGCTAGGAGTCACCGTGCAAGCTCGCGCCACCATCCCACGTGAACGACCGTCCATCGGCACGCGCTGGAACAACTTCCAGCGGCGGTACGCGCCGTACATCTTCATCAGCCCCTTCTTCATCTTGTTTCTCGCGTTTGGCCTCTTCCCGATCCTCTTCCTCGCGTATCTGTCCTTTCAGGAATGGCAGCCCTCGGCGGGCCTCGGCACGATGAAGTTCGTGGGCCTGCGCAACTACACCGACAACCTCACCGATCCCGCCTTCTGGGACGCGCTGCGTCACACCTTCTCGCTCGCCGTGATGTCGGGCGTGCCGCAGCACCTCATCGCCATTCCGCTCGCCTTCGCCATCCACATGGGGCTGCGCAAGCTGCAAGGTCCTCTCACCGCCGTGTACTTCGTGCCGTACATCACCTCGGTCGTGGCGATCTCGGTGACGTTCTTCACGCTGTTCTCGTGGCAGTACGGCGCCATCAACGGCTTGATTCAAGCGCTGCACTCGCTGCCGCTCATCGGAGGCCTGTTTCCCGCCGAGCGGATCAATTGGCTCGGCGAAAAGGCCTTCATCCAACCTGCCATCGCGCTCGTCGTCGTGTGGCGCTTCACGGGCTGGAACGTCGTGCTGTACCTCGCGGGCCTTCAGTCCATCCCCAAAGACCTCTACGAGGCGGCGGCCGTCGACGGCGCGACGCGCGCGCAGCAATTCCGCTTCATCACCTTGCCGCTGTTGCGCCCCATGATGTTCCTCGCGATCACCCTCACCCTCATCGGGAATCTGCAACTGTTCGAAGAGCCGTTCATCCTCACGAACGGAGGCGGCGGTCCCGGGCAAATCGGCACCACCGCCGTGATGTACATGCTTCGCACGTACCAAAGCTACGCCGACGCGGGGCTCGCCGCCGCCATGGGCTGGCTTCTGTTCGTCGTGATCGCCGTGCTCACCTTCGTCAACAACCAGGTGTTCGGCCGCAGCGGCCTCGCCGGGAGGGAGTAACGTGGCCGTCGTTTCCCCTGAAGTTCGCCCGAAGCCTCGTCGACGGGGCGCCGTGAAGCCCCTGTCGCGCGGCGCGGCGTATCTGCTGCTCGCCCTCGGCGCGATCCTGACGATCGCTCCGTTCTACTTCATGTTCGTGTTCGCCACGCACGACCGCTCCGAGATCTTCCAGTTGCCGCCTCCGGTGTGGTTCGGCGACGACACCGCGAAGAACTACCAAAGCTTGTTGGAGCGCGTTCCCTTTTGGCGTAGCTTGTGGAACTCGTTTTATCTCGCCTTCATCTCGACCGCCACGACGCTGTTCTTCTGCTCGCTCGCCGGGTACGCCTTCGCGATGTACAACTTCAAAGGTCGCGAGTTCCTGTTCGGCATCGTCCTCGCCACCCTCTTGATTCCGACGGCGCTCAACATCGTGCCGTACGCCCTCATCATGCAGGCCCTCGGCTGGATCGACACGCCGCGCGCCCTCTGGGTGCCGGGCATGGCGGGCGCCTTCGGCATCTTCTTGATGCGCCAGTACATCGGAAGCGCCATCCCCAAAGAGCTGATGGAGGCGGGCCGCATCGACGGCGCCACCGAATTCGGAATCTACCGCCGCATCATCTTGCCGCTGTGCGGTCCCGCGCTCGGCACGCTCGGCCTCATCACCTTCATCAACTCGTGGAACTCCTTCGTCGGGCCGCTCATCATCTTCCGCTCGCCCGAGACGTACACCGCTCCCCTGCTGCTTCGCTCGCTGCAGGCGGTCGCCAACACCGACTGGGGCGCCTTGATGGTCGGCGTGGCGCTCACCGTGCTGCCGCTCCTCGTGATCTTCGTGTTCGCGTCGCGGCAACTCATCGAAGGCCTCACCTCCGGATCGTTGAAAGGCTGAACGGTGAAGCGCGCGCTCCTTCTCACCTTCTGCCTCGGCACGACCGTCCTCGCCGAACCCGTGCGCCTCACGATCTCCGGCCCCTCCATCCCGATCTCGCCGACGGCCATCGGCGGGTTCAACGTCAGCTGGCAAATGCCGATCGTGGACGCGCTGCAGGCCGTTCGCTCGGTCGCCCCGACGTCGCTGCGCTTTCCCGGCGGCAACGTCGGAGACGAAGCCGACCTCAACGCGAGCGGGCTGCAGTACTTCAAGTCCAGCCTCGACTTGACGCAGTCCAAACCCGCGGCGATCGTGCAAACACGCGTGTTCGCCACGCGGTCGGACGCCCGCAACAAACCCCAAGATGCCGCCCAGGCCGCTCGAGACGCGAAGAGCGTCGGGTTGAATGTCACGTACTGGGAGATCGGCAACGAGCCCGATCTCTACGCGACGAACCGCGGCGATCCCTCGTGGACGCCCGAGCAGTACTGCTCGACGTTTCGCGCTCAGCGTGACGCCATCGCGAAGGTCGATCCGAACGCGAAGTTCGCCGGTCCCGCCGCTTCGAAAGGCAGCGGACCCGCGCAGGACTACCTCGCTCGCTTCGTGAAGGCTTGCGGCGACGTCGTGGACCTCCTGACGTGGCATGAATACCCCACCGACGGCACGGCGAGCGACGAGGCCGCGTTGCAAAGCGCGGCGGACGTCACGGCGCACGTCGCCAGCATTCGCGCCTTGTGGGCCGATCCCGAGCGCAACCCGCTCGGGATCGGCCGCACGATTCGGCTGGGAGTCACCGAGTACTCGCTGTCATGGAAGTCCAACCGCGCCCGGCACCTCGCCGATCAAGTCGCGGCTCTGTGGACGGCCGAGGCGACCTTGCGGCTCGCCGAGGCGGGCGTGGACGTCACGAGCTACTTCGCGATCATCGCGGCGGGTAACCACGGCCTCGTCGACCTCTCCACCATTCCGAGACCCACCTTGTACGCGTTTCAACAACTGAAGCACTTCCACGGAAGCGCGCTGCCCGTCACGTCCAGCGATTCCGCCGTGTGGGCGCACGCCGCCGAGAACGCGAACCTTCGCACGGTGCTCGTCACGAACACCGCCACGACGTCGACCTCCTTGACGACGGCGATGGAGGGATTCGCTCTCATCGGCGCGAAGACGTTCACGGAGGCGACCGTCGCGCACGAAGACGATTTCATTCGCCTCAAGCTCGGCGTCACGCTCGACTTGCCGCCCCGCTCGCTCACGCGGCTCGCCTACAAACGCCTTCCCTGAACCCACCACGAGGACTTTATGACCATCTCTCGAACCGACTTTCCTCCCGGCTTCGTGTTCGGCGTCGCGACCTCCTCTTACCAAATCGAGGGCGCCACGCACGAGGACGGACGCGGCCCCTCCATCTGGGACACCTTCTGCCGTGAACCCGGACGCATCTCCGACGGTTCGTCGGGCGACGTCGCCTGCGATCACTACCATCGCTGGCCCGAAGACCTCGACCTCATCCGCTCGCTCGGCACCGACGCCTACCGCTTCTCCATCGCGTGGCCGCGCATTCAGCCCAGCGGCAAAGGACCCGCCAACGAGAAAGGCCTCGACTTCTACGAGCGCCTCGTCGACGGGATGCTGGAGCGCGGCCTCGCGCCGTACGCGACGCTGTACCACTGGGACTTGCCGCAAGCGCTGCAGGACGAGGGCGGGTGGGCGAACCGCGACGTGGCCTCGCGCTTCGCCGAGTACGCGCGCCTCGTCGCCGAGCGGCTCGGCGACCGCGTCCGCAGTTACGCGACGCTCAACGAGCCGTGGTGCAGCTCCATCTTGTCGTACCAAATCGGCGAGCACGCGCCGGGCCTGCGCGACCGCAAGCTCGCCTTGGCGGCCGCGCACCACCTGCTGCTGGGGCACGGCGAGGCGACGCGGGTGCTGCGAAGCCTCACGAAGACCGCCGAGGTCGGCATCGTCCTCAACCTCAACCCCGCCTACCCCGCCTCGAACGACGCCGCCGACGTCGCGGCGGCGCGGCGCTCGGACGGCACCTTCAACCGCTGGTTTCTCGATCCCATCTTCAAAGGCGCGTATCCGCAAGACATCGTCGAGGCGTACGGAGACGACATGCCGAGCGTCGAAAGCGGCGACTTCGACGTCATCTCCAGCGCCATCGACTTCCTCGGCGTCAACTACTACAGCCGCTCCGTCGACTCGGCGAACGGACAAGTGCGTCCCAGCGAGTCGAGCTACACGCACATGAACTGGGAAGTGTATCCGCGCGGTCTCACGGACCTGCTCGTGCGCGTTCAACGCGACTACGCCCCCAAGGCGATGTTCGTCACCGAGAACGGCGCCGCGTACGAGGACGAACTCGAAGGCGGGCGCGTGCACGACACGGAGCGCGTGAAGTACTTTCAAGAACACCTCGAAGCCGTTCGGGACGCCGTTCGCTTCGGCGCGAACGTCCGCGGATACTTCGCGTGGAGCCTCATGGACAACTTCGAGTGGGCCTTCGGGTACTCGCGCCGCTTCGGGTTGGTGTACACCGACTACGGCAACCAAAGCCGCGTCCTGAAGAATTCCGCGCTCTGGTATCAAGCCTTGCTGACGGGCCGTTCCAAAGGCGACGCCTTGCTGGCGAGCGACTGATGATGCGCCGAGCTTTCATCACCCTCGCCCTGCTCTCCCCCGCCGCGGCGGCACAATCGACGCTGCCGTACCGAGACGCGACCTTGCCCGTCGAGCGACGCGTGCAAGACCTCCTGTCGCGCATGACGCTCCAGGAGAAGGTCGGGCAGATGACGCAGATCGACACGGCGCGCCTCATGGGCCGCGACGAGTGGGACCGCGGACCGCTCAATCCCGAGTGGATGAAGCGCGTGCTCGCCGATCAGCACGTCGGGTCGCTGTTGAGCGGCGGGGGCGTCGCGCCGATTCCCAACACGCCGAGCGCGTGGGCGGAGATGACGAACACCCTGCAACGCTTCGCCCTCGAACACTCACGCTTGGGAATTCCGATCTTGTACGGCGCGGACGCCGTGCACGGCCACAACAACGTCGTGGGCGCCCCGATCTTTCCGCACAACCTGGGCCTCGCGGCCACGTTCGACCCGTCTCTCGTGGAAAGCATCGGCGTGGTCACGGCCAACGCCTTGCGGGCGACGGGCGTCACGTGGAACTTCGCGCCCGACGCGGACCTCGGCGTCGACCCGCGCTGGGGGCGCTTCTACGAAACGTGGGGCGATCTTCCCGAGCTCGCTGCGGCGATGGTCGCGGCGAGCGTGCGCGGCCAGCAAGGCGACTTCGGCCCCCAGAACGTCGCGACGACCCTCAAGCACTTCGTGGGATACGGCGCGCCTCAAGGCGGCAAAGACCGCGCGGACGCGATCATCGCCGACGCCGACTTGCGCTCGTCGCACCTTCCGCCCTTCGAGGCGGGCTTGAAGGCGGGCGCGCTGAGCGTCATGGTGAACAGCGGCTCGGTGAACGGCGTGCCCGCGCATGCCTCGGCGGCCCTGCTCACGAAGCTCCTGCGGCAGGACCTCGGCTTCACGGGCGTCACGATCTCGGACTGGGAAGACGTCAAGAAACTCCAGACCGTCCACAAGGTCGCCGCGTCGTACCGCGACGCGGTGAAGATGGCGCTTACGGCGGGCGTGGACGTCTCGATGGTGCCGCACGACGCCGAGGGCTTCACGAGCCTCGTGCTCGACCTCGTCAAGAGCGGGGACGTGCCTCAGGCGAGAATCGACGAGGCGGCGGGACGCGTTCTCGCGATGAAGTTTCGCCTCGGCTTGTTCGAGCGACCGTACGTCGACGCGAGCGGCGCCGCTGCGGCCGTGGGCGCGGGGCGCGACCTCGCCGCGAAGGCCGCCCGCGCGTCCATCACCTTGCTCGCCAACGACGGCGTCTTGCCGCTCGGCCGAAGCGGTCGGCGCGTCCTGATCGTCGGCGAGCGCGCCCGAGATCCGAGATCGCAACTCGGCGGGTGGACGATCGGCTGGCAAGGAATGCCCGCCAACGAGGACACGCCGAGCGTGACGGTCCTCGACGGCATGAAGGCGACCCTTCCCAAAGGCGCTGCCCTCGCGTTCTCGAACGACGTGCCGAGCGCGCCGAACGCGGACGTCATCGTGGTGGTCGTCGGCGAGCCGCCCCACGCGGAAGGCGACGCGGACAATCCCACCCTCGGCTTGCCGAGCTCGGACGTGGACTTGCTGCGAAGCGCCGTTCGCAGCGGAAAGAAGGTCGTGGCGGTCCTCTTGTCGGGACGTCCCGTCGTGTTGCCCGACGACGTGCGAACGAAGCTCTCGGGGCTCGTCATGGCGTACCTGCCCGGCAGCGAAGGTGGACGCGCCATCGCGGACGTTTTGTACGGCAACACCAATCCGAGCGGGCGCCTGCCGTTCACGTGGCCGAGCGGCGCCGCACGGTCGGGAGCGATGTACAGCCTCGGCTTCGGCTTGAGCTACACGACCTTCACGGAGTCGACGCCCACGGTCGATAAGGGCGTCTTGAACGTCACCGTGTCGAACACCGGGAAGATTGCGGGAACGAGGACGGTGCTGGCCTTCGGCCGCGCCAACAACCGCGACACCCTCGCCGCCTTCGGCAAGGTGACGCTCGCGCCAGGCGAAACGCGCCGCGTGACCTTGCCCCTCCTCGCGGGCACTCCGGCGAACTCCGAATACCGAACCGTGCGGTGACCGTGCGCCCCCTTCCACTGGGGGCGCGCGTTTACGCGCCGAGCCGCGGGCCGAACCAGCCCTCGAGGTGCTCGTAGGCCGCCTCGAAGCGTTCCACGGCGTCCGCGAGGCGAAGCTCGCCTCGCGGTTCCACGATGCCTTCGACCTTCGCGAGGGGCGCCTCGGCGCCGCGCGCCAGCAACGACGCGCCCAGGGCCGAGGCGTCCGGAAT
Organism: Deinococcus yavapaiensis KR-236; assembly: GCF_003217515.1. Classification (NCBI taxonomy): domain Bacteria; kingdom Thermotogati; phylum Deinococcota; class Deinococci; order Deinococcales; family Deinococcaceae; genus Deinococcus; species Deinococcus yavapaiensis. Next base: position 279,738 of record NZ_QJSX01000005.1, read on the forward strand.
GTCCACGACTTCCAAGGGGCGTTCCAAGACGTCCGCGAGCAGTTGGCGCCACCACGGATGAACGGAGCCGCCGCCCGCGAGGCGCACGAGGTGGGTCTCGGCGGGTGCGAGCGCGCCCAAGGCTTGGCGGATGGAGAAAGCGACGCCTTCGAAGGCCGCGCGCGCGAGGTGCGAAGCGTCATGCTGCAATCCCGCGCCGATCCAGCCGCCTCGCGCGTGCGGATCGAGGTGCGGCGTTCGGTCTCCGGTGAGGTACGGCAAGAAGATCACGCCGCCCGAGCCGAAGTCGGCGCTTCGCGCGAGCGCGTAGAACTCGCGCCACTCGGCTCGGAGAGCGCGCCGCGCCCACTCCAGGGCGAGACCGGCGTTCTGCACGGCTCCCAAGACGTAAAAGCCCGCGTCGGCGCCGCGAAAGACGTGCACGCCGCGCCGCGCGGTCGGCAAGGTGGCAGAGCGTACGACGAGTTGGGCGCCCGTCCCGACGGTGAGTTGTACTTGGCTCGCCGTCAAACCCGTGCCGAGCAAGGCCGCCGCCGTGTCCGCCGCGCCCGCCACGACTTGAACGCCTTCGGAGAGGCCGAGGGCGCGCGCGGCGCTCGTCGAGAGCTCACCGACACGCTCGCCGGAAGCAACGAGGGGCGGCAGAAGGTCGCGGCGCAAGCCGAGGACCGCGACGAGGTCGTCGTGCCAAGCGTCGCGCTCCAAGTCGTACAGAAGCGTGCCCGAGGCGTCCGACGGTTCGGCGTGCGCTTTGCCCGTCAGACGCAGGCGAAGCCAGTCCTTGGGTTGCAAGGCGAGGGAGGCGCCCTCGTAGACGCCCGGCTCGTGGTCGCGCAGCCAAAGCAGGGTCGGCCCGGCCATGCCGGTCGTGACAGGATTGCGAAGCCGCGCGAGGAGCGTGGGCGGCACGGCTTCGTACGCGGCAAGTTGCCGCGTCGCCCGCCCGTCCGCCCAAAGCACGGCGGGACGCGCGGGCGAGCCGTCGAGGTTCGTCAGGACGACGCCGTGCATCTGCCCGGACAACCCGAGCGCTTTCACGCGAAGTCCGTCTTCGGCGGCGGTGCGAACGGCGCTCACGGTCGCCGACCACCACGCCTCGGGGTCCGTCTCGGCCCAGCCGGGACGCGGAGACGCGACTGCGTAGGCGGCGGACGCGTCGCGCACGAGACGGCCCGCTTCGTCGTACAACACCGCCTTCACGCTGCTCGTACCGAGGTCGACGCCGAGAAACATGGGCGCAGTCTACTCGGCCCCGAGGTGGGCGCCGCTTCTTGACACCTTCGAGTTTGGCTCTTATTGTAGTCAAATGACCACCATACGAGACGAAACGAGTTCGCTCATCGCTCGGCGCCTGCGCGTCGAACGCGAGGCGCGCGGATGGTCGCAAGCCGACCTCGCCGCTCGGTCGGGCGTCTCGAAGGCCACGGTCAGCAAAATCGAACGCGAGGAGATGAGCCCGACCGCCGTCGTCCTCGTGAAGCTCGCGTCCGCTTTCGACCTCACGCTCGCGGGCCTGCTGCTGCGCGCCGAGGGCGACGGCGGTCGCCTCGTGCGCGCCGCCGACCAGCCTTCTTGGCGCGACCCCGACACGGGCTACGTCCGCCGGCAGGTCTTCGCGCGGCCCGACCATCCCCTCGAACTCGCCGCGATCGAGTTGCCGCCCCGCAAGCACGTCACCTTGCCCGCCGCGTCGTACGCGCACATCCGACAAGTCGTGTGGGTGCGCGAAGGTCGCCTCGTCGTGACCGAAGGCGGCACGCGCAACGAACTCGGCCCCGGCGACTGTCTCGGATTCGGCTCGCCCACCGACGTCACCCTCGCCAATGACACGGACGCGCCTTGCACCTACGTCGTCGTCCTCGCGCGCGGATGACACCCTCCGGAGGTTTGCACATGACCGACACTCTGCCCGACCTGCGCGTCGACCTGCTCGCCCCCTCGCGAAGCGTGAGCGCCCAACTCGCCGAGATCCTCATCGAGACGGTCGCGGCGGGCGGCTCCGTGGGCTTCATGCATCCCGTGACGCTCGACGACGCCCTCACCTTTTGGAACAAGGCGCTCGAAGCCGCGCAACGCGGCGAACGTCTCGTGCTCGGCGCGTGGAGCGGCCCTCGACTGCTCGGCACCGTCAGCGTGCTGCTCGACACGCCCGTCAACCAACCGCACCGCGCCGAGATCGCCAAGATGATGACGCGGCCCGACGCTCGAGGCCGCGGCGCCGCCACCGCCTTGCTGCGACGAGCCGAAACCCTCGCCGCCGAACGCGGCCGCACCCTCTTGATCCTCGACACCGCCTCGGACGGCGGCGCTTCACGGTTGTACGAACGCCTCGGCTACACGTTCGCCGGAGAACTTCCCGACTACGCCCTCAAACCTCACGGCGGCCTGACCGGCACCCGCTTGTACTACAAGCGCCTGGCCCTCACTTGACCGCGCCCCTTCACCACCAACGACGCCGCCGCGCGAAGACGAGCACGAGCGCGGCGAGCACGAGAATGAGGCCCAGCACTCGATAAAAGCCGCGCACGCCCATGTTCTCCCAAGGCTCGCCCGTGTTCATCCCGAAGAGGCCCGAGACGAACGCTCCGAGGCCGAGCAGGACCGTCGCGATCGTGAGAACCCGAACGATGTCGTTCGTGCGCTCCGCGCTTCTCGCCATGTACAAATCGAAGGTGCCGATCACGAGCGAGCGCGCGTCCTCCACCGCCGAGAGCGTGCGCTCGAAGCGCGAGAAGAGCGCCACGAAGTGCACGCTCGCCGCGCCCTGCTGCCCGAACCAGAAGTCAGGCCGCGCGAGCGCCGCGAACACCTCGCGGTGCGCCGCCAACGCTGTTCGCACGTCCGACACGCGGCGACGATGCCTCACGATTCTCGTCAGCAAATCATCGTCGGGCATGCCCTTCGCCAAGATCGCCGTGTCGAGACGGTCCAACTCGGCTTCCATGGTGTCGATGGTGCGGTAGTACCCGCCGAGCAGCCAATCGAGCAACGCCGCGAGAAACGCCGATGACGACAACGCCCCGAGGTCGGTGTCGCCACGCTGCTGCTCCCTGAAGGCTTGCAAAAACGCCACCGGGCAAGGATGGACGGTCAGAACGAAGTTACGACCCGCGACGAAGTCGATCTCCACGTTCTCCAACTTGCCGCCACGCTCCTCCAGCGTTCGCACGTCCAACGTGAAAAAGTCGCTGTACAAGTGCAAGTGCGGCTCCTCCACCTCGTCGAGCAGATCCTCCGTCACCTCGCGCGGCAACCCCAGCCGTTCGGCGACCGCGCGCACCTCGCCCTCGGCGCGGCCTTCCACGTCGATCCACAACAAGTGCGACTCGCCGAGGCGCGACACGTTCATGTCCGCGAGGTTCAGGTCGCGGTCGCGGCCCTCGGCATCGAACAGGGTTACCCGAATCGTCATGACTCAGTCTGTCCCGCCCGCCTCAAGCAGCGCTGGAACGAAGAGCTTCACCCGTCGTGGCCCCGCGACGATACGGACACGACGAGGCCGAGCAGGACGCGGGCGAACGTGAAGTTTGCAAGATTCACGCACGAAAACGCGGGCGGGGACCCACGAACGTTCGTGGGTCCCCGCTCGGGTCACGCCCGTCAGTCGGCGGGAACGGCGTTCGTGCCGACCTTGGCGAGGTGCTCTTCGACGGTGTGCTTGAGTTTGAGGTAATCCTGGTGGAAGGCGCGGATGCCCTCGTTGAGCTTCTCGCCCGCCATCTGATTCTCGATCAAGGACCAGCGGAACGCCGCCTCGCCGAGCGGCGCTTCCTTGTCGCCCTCCGCGTCGCTCGGCGTGAGTTGCCGCACCAACGTGCCTTGATCTCCGTCGAGTTCGGCGAGCAGGGCGGGACTCACCGTCAGGCGGTCGCAGCCCGCGAGCGCCTCGACTTGCGCGGCCGTGCGGAACGACGCGCCCATCACCACCGTCGGGTAGCCCTGCTCCTTGAAGTGCGCGTAGATGCGCCGCACGCTCTGCACGCCCGGGTCCTCTTCGACGGGGTAGCTGTCCTTGCCCTCGGCCTTCTTGTACCAGTCGGTGATGCGCCCCACGAACGGCGAGATCAGGAACGCGCCCGCCTGCGCGGCCGCCACTGCCTGCTCCAGGCTGAACACCAGCGTGAGGTTGCAGTGAATCCCCTCGCCTTCGAGCACCTCGGCGGCACGCACGCCTTCCCACGTCGCCGCGAGCTTGATCAGCACGCGGTCACGACCCACGCCGTGCTCCTCGTACAATGCGATGAGGCTTCTCGCCTTGTCGACCATCGCCTGCGTGTCGAACGAGAGGCGCGCGTCCACCTCGGTGCTGACGTAGCCCGGCACGAGCTTCGTCAGCTCGGTGCCGAAGCGCACGGCGAGGCGGTCGAGAATGCGCTCGACGGAATCGCCGTCGCGCGCGCCACGCTCGATGACCTCGCGGACCAAGCCTGCCGATTCGGGTTGCTGCGCCGCCTTGAGAATCAGCGAGGGGTTCGTGGTGCAGTCGCGCGGTCGGAACTTCTCGATCGCGGTGAGGTCGCCCGTGTCGGCCACGACGACGGTGAACGCCCGAAGTTGCTCCAGTTTGCTCGTCATGCTCTACCTTCCTCTCCTCACATGAGACAGCGTGGCGGGTCGCCTCAACGCGCGCGAACGGCGCGAGCCCGTCCTTTCAGGATACCCGACCCTCGAGCGCTTCCACCGCGCCGCCTTACCCGCCGCGAACAGCGAAATGGTACCGCCATCGGTGCGCCGCGCGGCGTGCTGGAGCTCTAAGCGGATCACAGCAGTTCCTACCACCGTTCCGAGTTCGATCCGAGGTGGCGCGTCGCACCTCGGGCGAACCTCTTTCCCGCAGGGGGTCACTTTATCGGCGTTGCTCGACGTTCTCCACCGCATCGCATGACCCGATCAGCCGTAGCTCCCCCGGCTCGGTGCCGCGTGCGTCAAGGCAACGTCTCGCGCCAACGCGGATCGCTCGACGTCGCCAGGGTACGCACGAGGTCGAGCAGCATGCCGAGCGGCCGTTCCGCCCACGATTTGTCGGGCTGCGGTCCGCGGCGTGCCAGAAACAATGCGATGTGCAGTTGCCGAGCCACGATGCGCGCTTCGATCGACGCGCCGAGCGCCCCCGCGCCCTCCTCGCGGTACCCGTCGAGCATGAACGGCACGGCCGACAAGGGCACGCCCGCGAAGTCGTCCGCCGCGTCGCCCCATCCGCACGCTCCGAAGTCGAGCAGGACTACGTACTCCCCGGACGGCCGCACGAGAACGTTCGTCGCTTGCAGGTCGCCGTGGCGCAGCACCGCGTTCGTCTTCTCGGTGGCGCCCACGACACGCAAGTGCGCAATCCACGACGTCAGCCAGCGCGCTTCTTGAACGCCGACGTAGCCGCGTTCGGCGAGTTCGTCGGGCAACGCGTCCACGGACGGCAGTTCCTCGATGGCCAAGTCGCTCGTCGAAGCGGTTCGCTCGGCACGGTGAAAGCGCGCGAGATCCCGCCCGACCTCACGGTACGCCTCGGGCGTCTCGGCGGGCGCGCGGCCCAGGTGTTCGAGCGGCCCGCCGGGCGCGCGTTCGTACAGGCCGTACGGCACCTCCAGGAGTTCGAGGGTGTCGTCGAAGGCGACGAGGGCGGGCGTACGCACTCCCAGCGCGCGAGCAAGCGGCACCACGACCGATTCCTTGTGGGCTGACTCCACGAAGGCCGGATGCTGACGCGGTACGCGCAGAATCAAGTCCTGGCCGACTTCGAAGATGGCGTTGAAGATGCCGACGTTCGCGCGCCGCACGATGAGCGCGCCGCTCAGCCCGTGCCGCGCCAGCACCGCGTCGAGCCGCTCGGCACCGAGATCCGGAAAGTCGGGAAGATTCAAAGAAGCCTCCGTGAAACGGCGTACGAACGATTCGACAACGAAACCTCCGAGGAACTTGCAAAAAACAGACGGCGAACGAAACCGACCGCTCGACTGTAACACGCGCCGAGACACCGCCCGGACAAGTCGGGAGCCTCGGCAGTGCGACCGTGGGCGCCCGCGTCGCTCCCTACACGTCGGTCGGGAGAAGCGGGTGGCAGAGCGCGTCGCGCCCGACGTCGCGGAGTTCGGTCGTCAACCGTCCTCGTCGTCCGGGACGATGCCGCCGTCTTGCTGCTGGAGCTTCGCGGCCTTCTGCGTCGGCGTCTCGGTTTGCTCGTCGGACGGCGAGTTGGCGTCCTGCTCGGTCGAGATGACGATTTCGCCTCGCTCTTGCAATTCGCTCAACGTCGGGTCGGTCTTGTCGGTCATGCGCGCCTCCTTCGGTCCTTCCACTTCACACGGCGGCGAGGAGGCGTAGGTGGCGCTTGGCTCAAGGTGGCGCCGCCAAAACCTCAGGCGCGCGTCATGCACTTCAAGGCGCGTCGGCGGGCTTTCAGGCGGGCGTCGAGCGAAGTCGGCGTGGCCGTCAAGCGAGGAGTTCGGCGAGCACGCGCCTCGTTTCCTCATCACCCGCGCCGCTTCGGGAGGCTTCGAGGGTGATGAGGGCCTTCCACAGCGCCCACGCCCGCCCGCGCACCCACGTGTCGTCGTCGAGTCCGAGCGCTTGGCGGAACACCGCGCGGCTTTCTCCTTCGAACAGCGTCCAGGCGATGGCGAGGTCGCACGCGGGATCGCCGACGCCGGAGCACCCGAAGTCGAGGACGCCGACGAGGCGTCCTTCGCGCGCCAGCAGGTTGTTCACGGCGACGTCTCCGTGAAACCACACGTCCCGCCCCGTCCACGCGGCGTTCAAGCCCGCTTCCCACACGCCGAGGGCGCGCGCCGCGTCGATGTCGCCGTCGAGGGCGACGCAGGCTCGGCGCGTCTCGGCGTCGTACGTGGCGAGCGGCGCTCCTCGAAAGAAGGAGTGCGCTCCGGCGGGCGGGCCGCTCGTCGCCTCCACGCGCTGCAAGGCGGTCAGGAACGCCGCGAGTTCGCGAGCGAACGACGCCAAGTCGGCGGGTCTCGCCACGCCGACGGGCGAACCGTCGAGCCAGCCGTAGACGGACCACGCGAAAGGGTAGCCTTCCCCGGGACGCCCGAGCGCGATCGGCGTGGGAATCGGCAGCGGAAGGTGGCGCGCGAGGAACGGCAGCCAGCGATGCTCCTTCTCGACTTGCGGAACGTACCCCGCGGCGCTCGGAAGGCGCACGGACAGGCGCTCGCCGAGGCGGAAGGTTCGGTTGTCCCATCCTTGGGGCGCGGCGGGCGTGATCGGCAAGTCGGCCCACCGGGGAAACTGCGCGGTCACGAGGCGCTTCACGAACGGGGCGGTCAGGTGGGACGCGTCGAAGTCAGGCAAGAGGCTCCTCGGATGCGGTCGAAACGGCGGCGCCGACTCGAGCGGCTCGCTGCAAGATGACGTCCACGGTCTCGTCGGGCGTGAGGTTCGAGGTGTCGAGCCACATGCCGACGCGCGGCGTGCGGTGCAGGGACGCCACGAGCGCCTCGACCGTCCACCCGTCGCCGTACCCGATCTTGCCGCGCGCCGCTTCACGCCGCGCGACGACGTCCGGGGAAGGGTCGAGCACGACGACGGTGACGCGCAGGCCGTCCAGGAGCGACAGGACGAGCGGCAAGGCTTGCTCGAGGATGACGTCTTGGTAGACGACCGTGAAGTTCGCTTCGACGTAGGCGCGGGCGACGTTCGTGGCGAGGCGGTAGCGCAAGGCGAGTTGCTCTTCGGCTTCGCGTGAAACGTCGGGCGTGGGATCGGCGCGACCCCGGACGATCATGCGGCGGAAGACGTCGCCGCGCAGGTGAACGCTTCGTTCGAGGCGTTCGGCGAGACGCTGGGCGACCGTGCTTTTCCCGGCGGCCATCACGCCCGTCACGACGATCACGTGCGAAGCGACGAAGGACATGCGTGCATCGTACCGAAGTGAAGCGCGGTGTGGCGTTCGCCCTCTCGGCACGCCGTGGATCCCGCGACGCGGCGCTCGGCGGCCCGTCTTGAATGCCCGCACCGCCGTCACTCCAGCAAGGTGGGCTGCTTGGGCCAGGCGACGAAGAAGGTGGCGCCCGCGCCCACTCGACCTTCGGCCCACGCGCCCGCCGAAACGCAAGCAGACGCGCCGCACGAGCGCCAAACCGATGCCGGTGCCTTGGCACGCGGACTCGGAGTGCAGGCGTTTGAAGACCTTGAAGAGCTTGTCCTTGTAGCGGTTGTTGAAGCCAGCGCCGTTGTCTTCGAAGCGCAAAATCACTTCCGACTCGGTCTCCATGGCGCTGACGTGAATTCGCGCGTCCTCGCGGGCGCTCGTGAACTTCAAGGCGTTTTCGAGCAGTTCGAAGAACACGAGTTGCATGGCGGCGCTGTCTCCTTGCACGTTCGGCAAGGCATCGTTCGTCAAGGACACCGAGCGATTCGCGAGGAGCGGCCTCAAGTCCTTGCGGACCTCGTCGAGCACGCGGTTGAGGTCGAGCGGAGCGATTCGGACGCGCATGAAGCTCACCAGGGTGTACTCGGCGAGCGCCCGCGCGAGTTCGTCCATGCGGGAAACGGAGCGGAAGACGTGGTTGAAGTGCGTCACTTGAGTGGAGTCGAGGCCGGGCGAGCCGCGTTGCAGCACCTCCAGGAACGCCGTGACGGGCCGCCAGAGTACCGTCATCAGGTCCTCGGCGACCGCGAGGACGACCGTTCGCAGTTCCTCGCTGAGCTCGCGGATCTTCAAGGCGCGTTCCTCGACGCGTCGCTCCAGCGTTTCGTTGAGGCGCAGCAACTTCTCTTGCGCGCCCTTCTCGACGCTGATGTCGCTCAAGGCGATCAGCAGCAGCCCGGACGCGTGCACTCGCCCTTCCAAGCGCACGGGGACGGTATGGCTGTCGTGGCGCTTCCGAGACTCGTTCGCCAGCAAGCGCGGCGGCAGCAGCGCGAAAGACGAGCGTGAGGACGTGGACGTGAACTCCAAGAAGCGCCGCCCGAGCAGCCGCCAGCGCTCCATGCCCATCAAGGCGCTGGCCTTGTGGTTCGCGTCGACGAGAACGCCACGCTTGTCGAGCGTGACGTACCCGATGGGCGCGAAGTCGAGCAACATAGCATACTGATCGCGCGACCTGAAGCCCCAGCACGGTCTCGCGCAGCTTTTCATTTTGCAGTTCCAAGGCACGGACAGTTCGTGCTTGAGAGCGTCGCTGGTTTCAGAGAGGGAAGCGGGCACCGTGACCGCGAGGCGCTCGGCTTCCTCACGCAGCTGTCGCCCGGCTTCGTCGTTACGAAAATCGCTCGTGGCTTCTTCGTTTCCTTCACCGCACCTTGGCAGAACCGGGAAGATCGGCGCGAACAGCGTGAAGTCCACGGACGTGGCGCGGGGGTACGCTTCTCACTTCTTTTGTGTCGAAGCCAGCACACGCATGAGAAGCACGAGGCGAACAGTTTCGACGTGGACGAGGCACGGTTCGTGCTCTTCGTCGCTTGCTTTCTTCGAGCAGGCGCAAAATTCGTTTTTCTACTTCATGGCTTCAACGACCTTCCACCCTTCCATGAGGGGAGTTGTAACAATCCTTTATAAAAATTGAGTCTGAATCAATGTTAGATAAAAGGTTTCGTAAAGGAAGCGTCACTGTACGATTCGACACTCTCGTAGCATGCCCATGGAAAGCTTCGTCGCTCTCACGTCGGGCGGCGTCCTCTCTTCATTTCTTGGAGTCGTCATGCCCAAATGCATTTTGATCATCGAGGATGACCCGGACGTCCGTGACGTCCTGACGTTCACATTGCGCGAAGCAGGGTATGACGTGATCGGCGCTTCGACTGCCGAGGACGGCCTGACCTTCGCGCGCTCGCATCACGTCGACCTCGTGCTGCTCGACCTCGGCTTGCCCGACCGCAGTGGCGCGACCGTCGCGGACGCTCTGCATCAAGAGCAGGCGCACATCAAGATCATCGTGCTGAGCGCGTACGACGACACCGATCATAAGGTGCACCTGCTTCGACTCGGCGCGCACGACTATATCACCAAGCCCGTCGAGACGCGCGAGCTTCTCGCGCGCGTCCACGTTCAACTTCGGCGCAAAGGCGCGATCACCGTGCGCGCCGGACCGCTCGTCTTGAACGTGGACGCGCGCGAAGCGCGGTGGGACGCGGAGATGCTGACGCTCAACAACAAGGAGTTCGACTTGTTGGCGTTGCTGGCCGCCGCGCCCGGACGAGTGTTTCGCCTCGACGAGTTGATGCAGGCCCTGTGGCCGTTCGAAGAGGTGCATCCGAATCTCGTGAGCGTGCACGTGCTGCACTTGAGACGCAAACTCGAGGCGGTCGGGGCGAGCGGCGTGATTCGCACGGTGCGTGGCCTCGGCTACGGCCTCGATCCGCGATCGTCCGACTCGACGTCGAGCTTTCAGGCGTGACGACGCGGTGAGGCCCCTCACCGCGTCGCTTCACCGCTCCCTCCCCTGCTCCGCGCGTCTTACGTGGCTTTTCCTCGCGGAACTTTCCCAGCTCGACTTCGGTCGAGCGCGTGATGACGTTGGTGTGCGGAGGCGAGCGTTTCCGTTTCCGGCGCGTCCTCATCGCCCCCACGCCGATATGTAAACGGCCTCCCATTCGCGCCTTCGGCGCGGAGGCAATTCGACGCCGAGTCGTGCGTCGAGCGAGACGTTGGCGGCCTTCACAGTTCAACTCTACAAATCCGACTGGAATGGTTGACATTCAAAGAGTAACTTCATAGACTTTTCGGGTGTTTACCCGTCCTGCCCTCATCCTCCTGAGCGCCGCCCTCGCCGGGACCGCGCTCGCCGCTCCCCAACAGCCCGTCAAGTTCGCCGTCACCCTCGAGCAAATGCGCGGCCACTACGACGCCAGCCTGCTCGGTTACAAGAACGGCGACCTCGCCACGGCCGCCAAGCACGCCAAGCATCCGGCCAACGAACTTTACGCGGCCATCAAGGCGGACCTCACGCCCGCGCTGCAAAAGAAGTTCGTCGCCGACTACGACCTCATCAACAAGACCTTGGCGGCCAAAAAGCCCTACGCGGACTTCCAGCGCGCCGTGAACGCGTTTTACGCCGACGTCGATGCCGCCCTCGTCACACTCGGCGCGACGCGCAGCGACCCCAAATTCACCGCCCAAGTCATCGCGCAGATCCTCGAGAACGCCGAGCATGAGTACGAGGAAGGCGTCGCGAGCGGCAAAATCGTCAACCTCGCCGAGTACCAAGACGCCCAGACGTACGTCGCCCGCGCCAAGAAGTGGTTCGACGCGAACGCGAAGTCGTACCCCGAGCATCAGCGCGAGGAAACCGCCGAGGCCATCGCCACCGCCACGAGCGTCATCGCCCGCAAAGGCGCGCTCGCCGATCTCGAGAAGGCCGTCGATCAAGCCAAAGAGGAACTCGCCGAAATCAGCGGGACCCAAACGGCCGCCAAGGGAAGCAACGCCTCGTACCTCGCGACCATCGAGAAGCTTCTCGGCGAAGCCAAGGGCCACTACGCGGGCGGCATGGCCGACGCCGCCGAGGAAGCCATCATCGACGCGTACCTGGAAAACTACGAGTACCTCGAAAGCCCTCTGGCGAAGAAAGACAAGACCCTCGAGCTGAAGCTGGAGAAGACTTTGCGCGAGAATCTGCGCGCCCTGCTGAAGACCAAGCCGACGGCCGCGAAGTTTAACGGAGCCGTCGACGCCGCCCTCGCGGACCTCAAGAAGGCCCGCGCGCTGCTCGGAGAATAAGATGCGCCGCCTTCTCGCCTTGCTCTTGACGCTCCTCGGAGTCGCGCTCGCCGCTCCCGGCGACGTCGACGTCAGCGCCGAACTTCGCACCGCCCACGACCTCGTCGCCCAGAGCTTGCGCGAGTACGAGGCCGGCAAGACCGACGAGGCCTTCCGCACGGCGCGTTCCGCGTACCTCGATCACTTCGAGTACGCCGAGCCCCCCCTGCGCGTCCTCAACCCCGACTTGATCTTGGAGATGGAGTACCGCTTCGCAGACCTGCGCAACGGCATGAAGAGCGGGGCTCGCATCGGCGAACTTCAAAAGATCGCCGGGGACATCAACGAAAGCTTGCGCAAAGCGCAAAGCATCGTCAGCGGCACCGGGATTCTCGCGCCCACCTTGGCCGCCACCGGCGGCTTCACGATCCTCTTTCGCGAAGGGCTCGAGGCGGCGTTGTTGATGGCCGCGATTCTCGCGTACCTCGCGAGCACCCGCAACGACCGCTTGCGCGGCGGCGTGTGGTACGGCGCGCTCGCCGCGCTCGTCGCCACGGCCGTCACGTGGTACGCCGCCACGTACCTGCTGTCCATCGCGCCCGTGTCGCGCGAACTCATCAGCGCCATCACCAGCGCCATCGCCGTCGTAATTCTCTTCTACCTGTCCTTCTGGATGCTGCAACAAGGCGACCGCAAGCGCAGCGCGGAATTCATGCGCGCCCGCGTCTCGCAAGCCGTGCAAAGCGGCAGCCTCGGCGCGGTGGCCCTCGTGACCTTCACGACCATCTACCGCGAAGGCTTCGAGACGGTGCTGTTCTACCAAGCGCTCGCCGTCGCCAGCGGCCCCGTCATGGGATACATGTACCTCGGCGTCGCCCTCGCCGTGCTCGCGCTCGCCGTGGTGTTCGCCGTGATCTTCCGCTTGGGACGTCGCGTTCCGACCCAACGTCTCTTCCCGATCTTGGTGGCGGTCACGGCCCTCTTCGCGGTCGCCTTCGTCGGCAACGGCGTGCGCGCCTTTCAAGAAGCCGGATGGCTGCCCGTCACGAACCTCTACGGCAAAGTCCCGACCCTCGATCCGAACGTCGCCGCCCTCACCGGTCTGCACCCGACCGTCGAAACGCTCGCCGCGCAGGTACTGATGATCCTGGTGTACGTCGTCGGATACGCGGTCTTGCGGCTGCGCGAGGGTGAGCGCTTCAAGCGCAAAGCGCACTCATGACCTGGAGGCGCCTTGACCGCTGAAGTCACCCTTCCCGTGCGCATCGGGATCGACGTGGGCGGCACCTTCACCAAAGGTGTCGCCCTCGATCCTGCCGGACAGATCCTCGCGGTGTCGCACGTTCCCACCACGCACCGCCACGACCTCGGCGTGGCCGCCGGTGTCCTCGAAGCGCTGCGCGCCCTTCTGCGTCAATTGCCGCCACACGCGCGGCCGATGCTCGTCGCGCACTCCACCACGCAGGCCACCAACGCCTTGCTGGAAAGAGACACCGCCCTCGTCGGCATCCTCGCCTTGGGCGACGCGCGTGACGAGCGGCGCGTCAACAACGTCACCCGCCCACCGGCGGGCCTCCACGCTCGGCACGCCTTCGTCGCCACGAACGCTCCCGACTTCGACCTTCGCGTCCAAGCGGTCTTGGACGCCTGGCGCGGGCAAGGCGTCGGGGTCGTCGCCGTCTCCCAAGCGTTCGGAGTGGACGACGCGAGCTTCGAGCAGCGGGCGCGCGATCTCGCCCGCTCGGCCGACTACCCCGTGACGCTGGGCAGCGACTTGTCGGGCGCGTACGGCCTCGAGATGCGCACCCTTTCCGCGACCGTCAACGCCAGCATCCTGCCCACCATGATTCGAACCGCGCGTCACGTACGCAACGCCGTGCACGAACTGCTGCCGAACGTTCCGCTGCTGATCGTGCGCGGCGACGGTGGAGCCGCCGACCTCCGGGCGTTCGAGGAGACGCCCCTCAACACCGTCGTGAGCGGCCCCGCCGCCAGCCTCGGCGGCGCGATCCTCTCGCACGGCGTGATGGACGGCGTGTTCTTCGAAGTCGGCGGAACGAGCACCAACATCGGCGTCATCAAGGACGGCCAGCCCGCCTTGAAGTACATGACGGTCATGGACGTTCCCACGGGTCTGCGCGCCGCCGACATCCGCATCGCGGGCGTCGCGGGCGGCAGCCTCGTGCGCCTCAAGGGTCGGCGCATCGAGGACGTCGGGCCGCGCAGCGCGCACATCGCGGGGCTCGCCTACGCGAGCTTCACCCCGCCCGAACTCCTCGTCGGCGCTTCCTTGGAACTCATCGCCCCCGCGCCGGGCGACCCCGCCGATTACGCGGTGCTGCGCACGTCGAACGGGGCGCGCTACGCCATCACGCCGACGTGCGCCGCCAACGCCCTCGGCGCGATTCCCGAAGGCGGCTACGCGCACGCGCAGCGGGAAAGCGCGCGAATCGCGCTCGCCCTGCTCGGAAAGCACCTCGGCGCGAGCATGGAGGCCGCCGCGCAAGCGGTTTTGGAAGCCAGCGCCGAGAAGCTGACGCAGACGGTGCACAGCCTCACTCGCGAGTACGGCCTTCGAGGCGCGCCGATCTACGGGGGTGGCGGCGCGGCGAGCGTCCTCGGCCCGGTCGTCGCTCGGCGTCTCGGCGCGTCCTTCTTGCCGATTCCGCACAGCGACGTCATTTCCAGCATCGGCGCGGCGCTCGCGGTCATTCGCGTGGAGCGCGAACGCAGCGTCACCCGCCAAGACCCCACGGTGGCCGACCTCTTGGAACGCGAAGTCGGAGACGAAGCCGTGCGGCTCGGCGCGGACCCGGCGTCGCTTCGCGTCGAGACGGAGTACAGCGCCCGCGAAAGCCGCCTGCGCGCCGTCGCCACGGGCGCGCACCCCCTCAGCGCGCGCACCCGGGCGCTCGACGCGGACGAGTTGCAGCAGCAAGCTCGGCAAGTGCTGGGCGACCAAACGCGCCTCGTGTTCAGCGGCGCCCACCACAGCCTGTTCGTCGCGACCCGCGCGCGACGCGTGCTTCTACGGCGCGTCGAACAGCACGCCGCGCTCGTCCTCGACAACCGAGGCGTGCGCTTGCTGCGCTTCGAGGACGCTCTCGTCCTGAACGGCACGCCGCACGACGCGATTCGGCAACTCACCGTCCTGCTCGCCGGGCGTGCCGTCGCGCCTCACGTCGCCGCCCTCACCGCTTCGCGCCTGCGTGACTACGCCCACCTGCACGAACCGGCCGCGCTTCTGCGGCAAATGACCGACAATCTTCGCCTCGAAGGCCAAGTGGCCCTCATCGTCGAGCAGTGACGTCACGGGCGAGGCGAGCGCCCTTGGCGTTGCGCGTCGTGACACGGGAGAATGACCGCCATGCTTTATCGCCGTCAACGCAACCTCAGCCCGCTCCTCGTCGCCTTGGCCCTGCTCGTGGGACTCGCGCTCGGCTTCCTCACGGGGCGCGTCACCGCTCCCGACCCGACCTTGGCGACCATCGTGGCTCCAGCAGTCCAGCACGCCCGCAAAGCGTCCGGCGCGTTGGAAATCGTGGACCTCGAGTACGAGCGCGCCAAGCAAGGCAACGCCACCAGCCACGCCGCCGCCGTCAGCGCCGCACGGCAAGCCCAAGCGGAACTCGGGGCGGCATCACTGTTGCGTCAACTCGACCCTGGCGGCTTTCGTGAAGCGCAAGCCGCCTTGGCGGACTTGCTGAGCGCCGTCAACGTGAACCGCGACGTGAACGTCGTGCGGACGGGCATCACCCGCGCGCAAAGCGCGTTGCGCGAACTTCAAGCCATCGGCACCCCCTGACGCTTCCAGACTCGCGCATCGCCGCCTGGGCCGCGAAGAAACAATGCGACCTTCATGCCTCGCGCAGCACGTCTCGGCGGCGCGAGCGTACCCTGTGCCCTCAGGAGGACGACATGCACTATCGAACCTTGGGCAAGACGGGCATCGAGATCTCGGAGATCGGGTTCGGCGCCTGGGCCATCGGCGGGGACGCTTGGGGGCCGGTCGAGGACACGTCCTCCATCCGAGCCATGGAACGCGCCTTGGAGCTCGGCGTGAACTTCATCGACACGGCCGACGTCTACGGCGACGGCCACAGCGAGACACTCGTCGCTCGGGTCTTGCGAGGCAGGCGCGACCGCGTCGTGGTGGCCACGAAGGGCGGCTTGATGGGCCATCACCGCGACCCGCGACGCGAACCCGTCTACGACCGACCGGAGAAGGTCGTCCATGCCTTCGAGGAGAGCTTGCGGCGCCTGGAGACGGACTACATCGACGTGTACTTCGATCACATCTGGTGGAACGATCAGCGCGAGACGGACGCCTTCCTGACGGCCTTCGCGCGGCTCAAGCAGGAAGGACGGGTGCGCGCGGTCGGCGTGTCCACCGACGACCCCGCGTACGTCGAGGCCTTCGATCGTGACGGCACCCTCGACGTGGTGCAACTCGATTACAGCCTGCTCAACCGCCGAGCCGAGGACCGGGTCTTGCCGTACTGTCAGGAGCGAGGAATCGGCGTGGTGGTCCGCGGACCGCTGAGGATGGGTCTGCTCACCGGAAAGTTCACGTCCGATTCGACGTTTCCCGAAGGCGACGTTCGTCACGGCTGGCCGCGCGAAGCGTGGTACCGCGAGCAGTTGGAGAAGACCGAGCGACTGCGCCCGCTGACGTCCGCCGAGCGCAGCATGGGTCAACTCGCGCTGCGGTTCGTGCTGAACCACCCGGCGGTGTCGGCGGCGATTCCGGGCGGCAAGACGGCAGAGCAGGTAGAGCAGAACGTCGCGGCGTCCGCGCGGCCCCTGGTGACCGACGAGGACCTCGCACTGATCGAGCACGTGACCGGCGAGGCGACGTGAGCCTCGACGCGCGAATTCGACGGCGCCCATGATACGAGGCTGGCGGTAGGTCGCGGCCAGCGAGGGGAGCTTGGCGGCGAACGCGCGTTGACCATCAGACTCCCCTCCTACCATGAGAGACGAGTCGACGCTCGACTCCGCCCCTCTTCGGGTATTCGCCAGTGCGCCTCGACGAGAGTTCGCGGGATGCCGACGTTCGTCGCCGCGCCTTTAGAGACAACGAGCGCCATTTGTGGGTACAGCCGGAGTTGGAAGCGGCCTCCGGCGGTAAGCTGACGAAGTAGTTTTCCATTGGACGCAGCGAATGAGGCGCGCACCGAGGTAATCACGGTGCGCGTCTTCGTTTGTGGAACACGAGGAGCAGGACATGGCTGTTGGTAAAGTGAAATGGTTCAACGCGGAAAAAGGCTTCGGCTTCATCGAAATGACGGGCAGCCCCGACGTGTTCGCGCACTTCAGCGCGATTCAAAGCAGCGGCTTCAAGAAGCTCAACGAAGGTGACGAAGTCGAGTTCGAGGTCGAGTCCGGCCAGCGCGGCAAAGGCCCGCAAGCCAGGAACATCGTCGTGACGAAAGCGGCCCCCGTCAGCGAGTACGCCGAGCGTCCTCGCCGCGACAGCCGCTGGTAATTCGGGCACCCACGAGAAGGAGGGCAGGGAGAACCGCATTGGTTCTCCCTGCCCTCCTTCTCGTGAAGCGTGCCCTCCTGTCGGCGCCGCGTCTGGAGGAGTGGACGAAGCTCGTGACGACGCGGTAATAGGCGACTGGCAGACCGCGCCGAAGCGCCGTTCGGCGTACCTTGAGGAATGAATTTACAGGACATAGCCGTTCATGGCGAATGGCGCGAATTGGTCGCTCCCGGATTACGCGGCCCGTTGAAAAGGTTGGAAGCTCAGGGCGTGACGTTCTTCTGGCAGTGCCAAGACAACTTGCCGACCGATAAGTACCTGTTCAGCGCCGAGTTGGACGGCACCGTGCTGGCCACTCGCGACGGCTCGGAGATCCCACGTCAAGCGATCAGCGAGGTGATCCTCGCGGCGATGGCGGCGTGCGGAACGTTCTCAGGGCTGTCCCGAACCGTTCCGAGCGCCGGAGCGCGAAGCATCCCGGACTCGATGATGGGGCAAGGCTCCGACCAGAAAGGACGTCAACGGTGAGCGGGAGGCCCGACGGCTCGCCTCGTCCGTCGACCGTGACGTTACGCTGGGTTCCCGGCACGATGGACCGCGTGCGCTTCGAGAAGGGTGGGCGCACCTTCACGGTGTTTCTGCGCGACGTGCAGCGTCCCGACGCTCACAGCATCGGCGCGTTGTACTTGAGGGGCAGCGTGACGCTCGTCGTGACCCGCGTGCACCTGTCGGCCCTGATGGGGTCGCTGCGACAGCACGTCACGACCAAAGCCGAGGGCACGCCCTCGAGCGCTTGGATCGACGCGGGCGGCTTGGCCGCCGACGAACCGCACCATGATGATCCCGAGAGTACTTGATCGTCTCGGCGTGATACGCAGAGCGCGAGGCACGGACGACTTCAGGCCCGGCGTCACGTGACGCCGGCACACGAGAAGCGCCCCTCGTAAACGTGGGGCGCTTCTCGTGTGACACGTCCGTCAGCGACGAGGACCGTCGGTCGGACCGCCGAGGTGCACTTCACGGCGCTCGTTGCGGCGCAGACCCGCTAAGCCCGCCAAGCCCAACAGTCCGAGCAGGCCCCACGGGAAGTCGTTGCCGTTGTCGTTCGTATTGTTCGTGGTACCCGTCCCGGTCGTATCAGTCGTTCCGGTCGTGTCGGTCGTTCCGGTCGTGGTGTCGGTCGTGGTGCCGGTATCGTCGGTTTGAGCAAACGCAGGCATCGGCAAGGCGACCAG